>JBEHYH010000137.1:0-13204 GCA_048498275.1 Myxococcota bacterium
AGCTCGGGGCCGACGTACACGGAGCTGGTCACCACCACGGGAGGTCTGCGCGCGAAGATCTGCGACGACGCGACCGCGTGGAACCCGTTCTTCGATGCCATCGCGCAGTCGGTCGCGGTGAACTCACGGCTCAACTGCGAGTTCGGAATCCCCGATGCGGGCGTGTTCGACCCGGCGGCGATGAACGTGCAACTCGACGCCGCTGACGCGGGCACCGCGATCATCAAGGTCAGCGGAGCGGGCGACTGCGGCGTCGACGGTGGCTGGTACTACGGCGGCGACGCGGGGATCGTGCTGTGCCCCGCCACGTGCGACCTCGCGCAGACCGAAGTCGGCCCCGGTAAAGACGGCAGCATCAAGGTGCTCTTCGGCTGCCCCACGATGATCGAATGAGTGGAGCGGATCGAACTCCGCCGCGGTTGTCTCAAAGTGCCAAGCAGGCGCTCGCAACTCGACCAACGGATCGGCGGCCTATTGCTTCGCGATCTCATCGGCACGCAGTCGCTCAATCACCTGCTGCAAGGCGTCGCCAAGCACCACGCGTTGTCGCGCAGCAAGAACGCGACAGTCGACGAGTTCGTTATCACCGTCGAAGTCCACGAATGAATAGCGCTCGAAGGTCTGCGCCGTCATCGTGGCCTGCACGATTCCGAGGAATCGCTGCCCATGCCGGTTCGTCATGTGCGCGACGTCGTTTCTGACTTCCGACGTTCGTTGACCAAGTCCCGAATCGCTTCGATCCGAACGTGGATGAGACCAAAGTCATCTTCTTTCCATGAGCGAACGACCTCGTTGACGGTTCAGACTGACTCCGCTGTGTGGGGCGGCACCAAAGCAAAAGCCCTGAAGACTTTCGTCTTCAGAGCTTCTTTTCTGCGAGGAGTACGGGACTTGAACCCGTGACCTTCGGCGTGACAGGCCGACGTTCTAACCAACTGAACTAACTCCCCATATTCAAACTGTCCTTAGGCGGAACAGGGCTCGAACCTGCGACATTCGCCGTGTAAAGGCGACGCTCTACCAACTGAGCTATCCGCCCTCCGCTATGTCCCCTTGCCCGTCCGCCAAAAGCGCGGCGCATGTACGTTTTCCCATTCGGCCTGTCAAACACATTTCTGCGGCCAATCCGGCGTTAATGACTCCTCCATGGTCCTCTTCCTGACGTTCGCCCTCGCCGCCGCTCCGACCACCCCCGCGGAGCTCGCCGCGATGTCTGAAACCGACCGCCGCGCGCGCATGGCGTCGATGTCGAAGGAAGACGTCGAACAGGTGCTGCGCAGCACGCCGCCCGACGCGCTCCTCAAGCTCTCGGAGACCGCCATCAACGCGCTCGGCGTCTACCAGTACACGATGGTCAAAGAAGAGCGCATCAACGGCACCATTCCCCCGGCGCAGACCATCCTCGTCACCATTCAGGAAGCGCCGCAGGCGATCCGCCTCGAGTACCTCAAAGGCCCCGGAGCCGGCCGCAAGGTCATCTTCAATTCCGCCGTGAAGAAGAAGGAATTCAAGGTGCGCGAAGCCGGGTTCCTCTCGTTCGCGCCGATGTGGCTCGACGTGAACTCGCCGCTCGCGAAGGGCGACAGCAACCACACCGTGCCCGAGGCGGGGCTCGGCGCGCTGGTGCGCCGGCTCCAGAGCGAACAGGCGCGCGCGGTCGGCAAGCTCACCGTCACCCACGAAGGGTGGAAAGACGACGGCCAGTTCTGTTCGCTCTACGTGTCGGCGGCGCAGACCGACCACGCGTCGACGCGCATCTGCACCGACCCCAAACTCGGCGTGCCGATGCGGGTGGAGGGCTTCGACAAGAAAGGCGCGCTGCTCGAGCGCTATGTCTTTTCCGGCCTGAAACCGTTCACGGCTGATTCGAAGACCTTCGATCCCGACAAGGGGCTGTAAGGTCTCGCGCCGTCAATGATCGACTACGACCCGCATCGCTGGCGCACCACCTTCTTCGCGGTGCGCGGCACCATGCTCGGCGTCACCGCGAAGCGCAGTTTCTTCGTCACGCTGCTCGCCACGCCGCTGGTGCTGATTCACTTCTTCCACACCGAGTTCACCTTCTCGAACCCCGCGGCGGTGCACGGCATGGTCGGCACGGCGCTCGGGCTGCTGCTCGTCTTCCGCACCAACCAGTCGTACGACCGCTGGTGGGAAGGCCGGAAGTTGTGGGGCGGCATGGTGAACACCTGCCGCAATCTCGCGCGCGCGGCGACGGTGCACCTCGAAGGTGAACGGCTCGAGAAGATCATCAAGCTGACGCAGGCATTCCCCGGGGCGAGCATGGTGACGTTGCGCAGGGAAAAATGGGCGCCGGAGAACATCGCGCCAGACGACGCCGAGGCGATCGACCGGCACGACCACGCCCCCGGCGCGATCTGTCAGCGCATCACCGTGCATCTGCTCGCGGAGCTGAAGGCCGGCCGCATCAGCGACATCGTCTTCACGCAGCTCGACAACAACGCGCAGATCCTCGTCGACCTCATCGGTGGGTGTGAGCGAATCCACAAGACGCCGCTGCCGTTCGCGTACGTCGTGCATCTGCGCCGCGCGCTCGTGCTGTACTGCGCGAGCCTGCCGATGGCGCTCGCGGCGAGCCTGGGGTGGTGGTCGCTCCCGGTGACGTTCGCGTTGACCTACGTGCTGCTCGGCATCGAAGAAATCGGCGTCGAGATCGAAGACCCGTTCGACGGCGACGAGAACGATCTGCCGCTCGAGCGCATCACCGCCGGCATTCAGAAGAACGTCGGCAGCCTCGGCGATCGCGCGAGTCTGTAGAGTATGGCCATGCGCTGGCTCCTCATCGTGATGACGCTCGCGGGCTGCCGCATCGAGAGCGCGTCGCGCGGTGAGGCCGCGCAGAAGACGGAGGCGCAGGGCGGGGAGCTGTGGATCTACACGTCGATGTACCGGCAGGTGGTCGAGGCGCTCGAACCGAAGCTCCAGGCGAAGCTGCCCGGCGTCACGCTGCGCTGGTTTCAGGCCGGCAGTGAGAAGGTCACCGCGAAGCTGGAGGCCGAGCTCGCCGCGGGCGGCACTCCGTGTGACGTGCTGCTGACGTCAGACCCGTTTCTCTACGCGCGCTTCAAGGAGGAGCACCGCTGGTTGCGGTACGTCTCGCCCGACGGGCTGCGCGTGCCGCGGCGGTATGTCGACCTCGATGGGAACTACGCGGCGGTGCGGCTCTCGACCATGGTGCTCGTGCATCGCGAAGGCGGCGACGCGCCGAGTTCGTTCGCGGAGCTGGTGGACCCGAAGTGGAAGAACGAAATCGTGATCGGTGACCCGCTGACCAGCGGCACCGCGTTCTCGTGGGCGATGTCGATGGAGCGCACCTTCGGCCCGCAGTTCTTCACGCGGTTGCGCGCGAATCAGGCGCGCGTGGTGGGTGGCAACGCGGCGGTGCTGCAGAAGCTCGAAGGCGGAGAAGCGAAGGTCGGCGTGCTGCTGCTCGAGAACGCGCTCGCGGCGCAGCAGAAAGGCAGCCCCATCGTCATCGACTGGCCGTCTGATGGCGCGGTCGTCGTGCCCGGTGACATCGGCATCTTCGCGTCGAGCCGAAACCCCGAAGCGGCGAAGGCCTTCGTCAACGCGATGTATTCGACCGAGGTGCAGGAAGCGATCGCCCGCATCGGTGGAATGCACGCGGCCGACCCGCGCATCGCCGCGCCGGGCGCGACTCCGGAGCTCGAAGACCTGCTCGAGAACAGCGCCGCGTGGAACGAAGAGCTCGCCAGGCGCGGCGTGCATGAAGGGGCGCGCGTGAAGACCGAGTTCGCGAAGGCCTTCGCGCAATGAGACGCGCGCCGCTCTACGCGTTGTTGCTGGTGTTCTTCGGGGCGCCGCTCGCGTTGCTGTTGAAGCAGGGAGGCGCTCCATCGGCGTGGTGGTTCGAGCTGTGGGCGAGCCCGGAGAACCTGAGCGCGCTCGGGGGCACGCTGGTGACGTCGAGCGGCGCGTCGGTGATCGCGCTGGTACTCGCGGTGCCACTCGCGCTGCTGCTCGGCCGCACCGATGTGCCCGGCCGCCGCGCGTTGGAGGCCATCTTCACGCTGCCCGCCGCGCTGCCGCCGTTCATTCTCGGCATGGGTTGGGTGTCGCTGGCGAACCCCCGCGCGGGGTTGCTGAACCTGATGACCGCGCCGGGCACGTTCGACATCTACGGGCGGGCCGGCATCGCCTTCGTGCTCGGGAGCGCCGGGTTGCCGCTCGTCCTGCTCCCGACCCGCGCCGCGCTCTCACGCATCGATTCGTCACTCGAAGAGGCCGCGCGCATCTCGGGAGCCGGCCCCGCGCGCACGTTGCTGACCGTCACCTTGCCGCTCGCCCTGCCCGCCGCGCTCTCGGGGACTGCCCTGTGTTTTCTGTTCGCGGCTTCGGCGTTCGGCGTGCCGTATCTGCTCGGCGTGACCTCGACGCCACCCGCGCCCACGCTGACCACGCGCATCTATTCGGAGGTGCTGATGGGCGGCGGCCTCGCGCGCCCCGTGGTCGGCAGTCTGCAGTTGCTCATGCTCGCGGGGGCCGTGCTGTGGCTCAGCCGCGCGCTGGCGAAGCGCGGAGCCGTTCGGCTCTCGAGTGGAAAAGGCCTGTCGATTCGCCCGCTCTCGCTGGGCCGTTGGCGGGGGCCGTCGTTCGTCATCATCGCCACGGTCGCGTTCATCATCGTGCTGCTGCCGTTGCTGTCGGTCGCGCTGACGTCGGTGCAACCGGTGTGGGGCCGCTTCTCGGGGTTGACGTTGAGACACTGGAGCTCGGTGCTGACCAACCCGCACACCGTGAGCGCGGCGCTGCGCAGCTTCACGCTCGCCTTCGGTGCGGCGGCGCTCGTCACCGTGCTCGGGCTCGCGATCGCTTCGACGCGCTCCCGTTCGCTGGAGCTGATCTCGGGGGCGCCCTACGCGATTCCCGGTACGGTGCTCGCGCTCGCATTCATCATCGCGTTCTCGCAAGACGTGCGCTTCGTGCTGTTCGATTCGATCGCGTTCGTGCTGGCGATGGGCAACACGCTGTGGCTGCTGCTCGTCGCGTACACGGTGAAGCACCTCGCGTTCGGCGTTCGCAACGCGGCCGATGGGCTCGCGCAGGCTGATGCGTCGCTCGTGGAAGCGGCGCGGCTCTCGGGTGCGTCGCCGATGCGTTCGTTCTTCGACGCGGTGCTGCCGCAGCTTCGCGCGCCCTTGACCGCTGCCTTCACAGTCACCTTTCTCGCGTGCGTCACGGAGCTGACGTTGAGCGTGCTGTTGATCCCCACCGGGCGCGATGTGCTCGGCACCCTGCTCTTCGAGTTGCAGAGCTACGCCGACCCCGGCTCCGCGGCGGTCATCGCGTGCGCGTTCGTCGCGCTGGTGCTGGCGATTCAACTCGCGCGCGGCGTGAAAGCGGAGGCGCGCTGAATGGCCTCGGTCGAGCTCAAGGACGTCCGCAAGTCGTACGGCGCGACGCAGGTGGTGAAGGGCATCAACCTCACCATCGCGAGCGGCGAGTTCATTTCGCTGCTGGGGCCGTCGGGCTGCGGGAAGACCACGACCCTGCGGATGATCGCCGGCCTCGAGACGCTCGATGGCGGCACGATTTCCATCGGCGACGCGGTGGTCGATGGCGGTGGCAAGACCGTGCCTCCCGAGCAGCGGAAGCTCGGCATGGTGTTTCAGAGCTACGCCGTGTGGCCGCATCGCAGCGTGGAGGAGAACGTCGCGTATCCGCTGCGGCTCCAGAGAGCGCCCGACATCGCGACGCGCGTGAAGGAGGCGTTGAGCTGGGTGCGGCTCTCGAACTTCGCGCAACGCATGCCTTCGCAGTTGTCCGGCGGGCAGTTGCAGCGCGTGGCGATCGCGCGTGCGCTCGTGGCGAACCCGCGCGTGCTGTTGCTCGATGAACCGTTGTCGAACCTCGACGCGGCGCTGCGTGAGGAACTCCGTGGAGAAATCGCCGCGCTGCGCGCGCGCCTGGGTACGACGATGATCTTCGTGACGCATGATCAACACGAAGCGCTCGCGCTCGCTGATCGCGTGGCGGTGATGAATCAGGGCGTCATCGAGCAATGCGCGACGCCGCAGGCGATCTACGCGGAGCCTGCGACTCCGTTCGTCGCCGGGTTCGTCGGTGGCGCGAATCGGCTCGAGGGCCGCGTCGAAGGTCGCACGTTCATCGCGCATGAGCTGCGCTTCGAACTGCCGGCGAACCTCGAAGCGAAAGACGGGCCCGCGACGCTCGCCGTGCGGTCCGAAGACATTTCCCTCGGCGCGACGGGCGCGCAGTTGAAGTTGCAGGCGCGACTCTTTCTCGGGAGCGCGACCGAGTACCGACTGCAGTTGGGTGACGGCGTGTTGAGAGCCGTCGGAGCCACGCGCGACCTGAAGCCCGGCGAGAGCGTCGGTGTGTCATTCGCGAGCGCGCGACTGTTCTCGCAGCCGAGTTGACGCCGACGCGCGCCGAACTTCAAACAGCGCCCTCCACCCGAGCCCTCTCCCCATGCGAGAGGGAAGAAGGTAGAGCTTGCCTCCTATGTCGGAGCCCATCCGTTACCGCGTTTCGATGTCTCGCCCGCACTCGCACCTGTTCGAGGTCGAAGCCGAGTTCCCCGCGCAGCATGAAGACCTCACCGTGTCGCTCCCGGTGTGGACGCCCGGCAGCTACCTCGTTCGCGAATACAGCCGCCACGTGCAGGAGTTCACCGTCGTCGACGCCGCGTCGAAGCCGGTGCCCTTCAAGCGGCTCGACAAGCGCAGCTTCGTCATCTCGACGCAGGGCCGCGCGGTGCGTCTTCAGTACAAGGTCTACGCGAATGAACTCACCGTGCGCACCAGCCACCTCGACGGCACGCACGGCTACTTCAACGGCGCGACGCTGTTCTTCTACGCGGAGCACCTCCGCAACCGCGCGCACCACGTGCACGTCGACGCGCCCGCCGGCTGGCGGGTCACCACCGCGCTCGAGCAGGAAGACGGCGTCTTCATCGCGCCCAACTACGACGAGCTCGTCGACTCGCCGTTCGAATGCGGCACGCACACGCCGCTGACCTTCACCGCCGCGAACGTGCCCCACGAGATCGTGCTCTGGGGTGAGCCGCAGCTCGACGAGAAGAAGCTCGTCACCGACCTCGCGCGCATCGTGGAGACCGAAGCCGCGTTGATGGGCGGTCTGCCGATGAAGCGCTACGTGTTCTTCATCTACGCGACCGACAAGGGCCGCGGCGGGCTCGAGCACAAGGCGTCGACCGCGCTCATCTACCCGCGCACCGGCTTCGCCTCGGCGAAGGGGTGGGAAGACTTCCTCACGCTCGCCGCGCACGAGTACTTCCACCTGTGGAACGTGAAGCGCATCAAGCCGAAGGCGCTGGTGCCCTTCGACTACGCGAAGGAGAACTACACCGAGCTGCTCTGGTGGTTCGAAGGCGGCACCAGCTACTACGACAATCTGCTCGTTCGTCGCGCCGGCCTGATGACGGCGGCGCGCTACCTCACGCGCTTCGGTGAATCGCTCACCGCGCTGCACACCACGCCCGGCCGCAAGGTGCTGCCGCTGGTCGACGCGTCGTTCATCTCGTGGACCAAGCACTACCGGCCCGACGAGAACTCGCCGAACACCGCCATCAGCTACTACCTGAAGGGCGAAGTCGTCTGCGCGCTGTTGGACCTCCACGTTCGCCGCGCGACGAAAGATGCGAAGTCGCTCGATGATCTGCTGCGGCTCCTGTGGGCGCGCTACGGCAACGAATCGGGCGTGCCCGAGGGCGGCGTCGAAGCGGCCGCTGAAGAGCTCGGCGGAGCCGGCCTGCGCGACTTCTTCCGCGAGGCGCTGCGCGGCACGGGCGAGCTCTCGTACGACGTGTTCTCGCACGTGGGGCTCGAGGCGAAGTTCCGCCCGCGTGAATCGAACAGCGACAAGGGTGGCACGCCTCCGCGTAAGAGCGCCGGCAAGGTCGAAGGCTGGGTGGGCATTGTTCCGCGCGGGAGCTCGGTTTCGAGCGTGCTCGAAGGGTCACCCGCGATGGCCGCCGGGCTCTACGCCGAAGACGAGGTCGTCGCGGTCGACGGCTTCAAGTGCGACGCGGGCGCGCTGGTCAGTCGCGTCGAAGACAAGAAGCCGGGCGAAACCGTGCGCGTCACCCTCTTCCGCCGCGATCGGTTGCTCGAAGTGCCGCTCACCGTCGCCGCCAAACCGGCCGACGGCGTGTACCTGCAGCGCGTCGAGGGCGCGTCCGAAGCGCAGAAGGCGGCGTACCAGGCCTGGCTGGGAGCGCCCTGGAACGAACTCGACTCCTTGAATGCGGCACCTCCCAAGGT
The DNA here is from genome assembly GCA_048498275.1 of Myxococcota bacterium. GTDB lineage: Bacteria > Myxococcota > Myxococcia > Myxococcales > Myxococcaceae > Archangium_A. The sequence goes on from JBEHYH010000137.1 coordinate 8,289, forward strand.
GTAGGCAGCCTGCCCCATGCGCCTTCCCGCCCTGTTCGCCTTCGCGCTGTTGTGCACCGCCTGTGACCTCCGCGAGGAGCAGCTGCCCGACGGCGGCCGCGCGCGCATCAACTGCGACAACAACAAGGTGAAGGTGCCGGTGACGCTGCTCGACACGTCGGGCTCGAAGTGGGCCGGCGCGCTGCTGGTCGCGGAATACGCCGACTCGACCTCGGAGACGCTCACCGCCAACGCGCAGGGTGTCGTCACCGTCGAAGATCACGGCCCCGGCACGGTGCAGGTCCAGGGCAACTACAACGGCTTCCTCACCGACCCGGCCGAGCTGAACTTCAACGGCGGCGAGTGCGCCACGTTCGCGTCACCGAACCAACTGACGCTCCAGTTCCACTGATGCCGCGTCGGCAGCAACCCGCTTCGCTTTCAGAGCTCAGACAGCGGCACCTCGTCGAAGGCGTCGCGCTGCCTTCGGGTCTGTTGTCGCGCCTCGAGAAAGACCCGCGCGGCGGCGCGCAGAAGCTCGCCGCGTCGCTCAAGAAACGGCAGGCCGACAATCGCGCCGAGGGGCAGCGGTTGCGCCACATGCTCAAGTTCGAAACCGAGCTGTGGGAATCGGGGCACGTTCACATCGCCGGAGTGGATGAAGCGGGAATGGCTCCGCTCGCCGGGCCGGTCTGCGCCGGCGCCGCGATTCTGCCCAGGGGTTACAAACTCAAGGGCCTCGACGACTCGAAGAAGATCCTCAACGAGGAAACACGCGAGGCGCTCGCGGCCGCCATCAAGCGTGACGCGCTCACGTGGGCCGTCGGCTGGGCCGAGGTGCACGAGATCGACACCATCAACATCTACCACGCGGGTCTGTTGGCGATGCGCCGCGCGGTCGATGGGCTGAAGCTGAAGCCCGACTTCGTGCTCGTCGATGCGCGGAAGATCCCCGGAATCACCATGCCGCAGCGGGGGATCATCAAGGGTGACGCGCAGTCGCTGTCGATCGCCGCCGGCGCGATCCTCGCGAAGACCACGCGTGATCGACTGATGAACGAGTTGGATTCGAAGCACCCCGGTTACGGCTTCGCGTCGCACAAGGGCTACCCCACGCCGGTGCACCTCGCGGCCATCGACAAGCTCGGCGTGCTCGACTTCCACCGTCGAAGCTTTGCTCCGGTGCGCAAGGCACTCGGCCTCGAACCGAAACAGGCGGAGCTGTTCTGAGCGCCGACGTCGAGCTCGACGCGTGGCTTGCTTCGCTCGGGTTCGCGCTGACTCCATCGAGGGAGCGGGCGCGCGCGGTGCTCGAAGCCGCGGGGCTCACGCGCGCCCGCAAGTCGCGCATCAGCAACAAGAAGCTCGAACGCGCGGAAGGTGCGCTGCGCGAAAAGCTGTTTCTGCACTGCACGCAGAGCGAGTGCGCCGGGTTCGCGAAGGCGTCAGGCCGCGAGCCGGTGCCCTGCGAGCCGCGCAACACCTGCGAGCGCTGCGGAGGTTCCGACAATTCACGCGCGGTGAAGGACGTGGTCGAGGCGTGCCGGCGAAAGCGTGCATCGAAGTTCGTGATCGTCGGCGGCAACCCTCCGACGCGGCAGGAGCTCGAGCGGCTCTTCTCGGCTCACGGCATCGCGCTGCGGCTGGTCGACGGCACGAAGGCGCGCACGGTCGAACACGTCTACGCCGACTTCGCGTGGGCCGACGCCGTGCTGCTCTGGGGCGCGACCGAGCTGCATCACAAGGTCTCGAATCAGTACCAGGACCACGCCCGCGGCCCGAACAAACGCAAGCTGCTGCACGTGCCCAGGCGCGGCATCTCGCAGCTCCTCGCGGGGCTGCTGACGCACCTCACAACGACACCATGAGGCCGGCGTTCAGCCACACGTAGTTGTCGAAGCCTGACGGCGCCGTGTACGAGGCGCCCGCCTGCGGGTGGAAGTTGAGGAAATAGCGCTGCCATTCGAACGACGCGCGCGCGAAGAGGTTCGGCAACAACTCGACCGACAGCGTCAGCCCGGTGTCGAACGCGACGCCCGTGGTGCCCGGGTAGAACTGCGTCAGCTCGCCGAAGTACAGGAGGTACTGGCCCGAGAGGCTGAACTCCGCCGACAGGCGCTCCCAGAGGTGGGCCTGAATCGACGCGCCGAGACGGAGGCCGTTGAACAACACGTTGGTGCCGGTGCGTCGTGAGTTGCCGTCGAGGCTGACGTCGGCGGTGTCCATCGCATGGCGAGACCAACTGCCCTGAATCACGATGGCGATCTCATCATTCGCGGGGATTCGGCCCTGCACACCGAAACGCAACCGCGAGCCGCTCTCGGCGAACACGGCCTGGTTGAGCGGATTGCGCCCGCGCATGCCCGCGCCGAAGTCGGCGGTGAAGAACGCGCCGAGGTGCGCGAGCGCGTTCGAGGTGACCGCGGCGCCGGGGAAGATGCTCACGCCCGCGTTGATGGAGCCGGCCGCGGGCTCACGCTGGCGGCCGAGCTCGTCGCCGGCGAAGGACAGGTCACGATTGAAGATGCCGCCGCCGGCCCACACGCGAAATGCGTGATGCGGTGAGCGCTTCGCCGGAGCGGGCTCCACGGGCGCCTCCTCCGGCACCGGCGTCGTCTCCGGCGCGGCTCCAACGGGTTCCGCACCCGCGTCAGGTGCTTCGACTCCCGCGTCGACGGGCTCCAACGCACCTGCGTCGGCTTCGACGAGCGCCCCCGCGTCGGGCTCGACGAGCGGTTGCGCTTCAGCCGCGCAGGCGACCACCGCGAGACAGATCGCCAGGCGACGCATCACTCAATGACCGCCGTCTTTGTGCTCGTCATCATCGTCTTCGTCATCATCATCGCCCTCGTCGTCGTCGTCATCATCATCGTCACCGTCGCCGAACTGACCGAGGTACGCGGCGATCGCCTCCAACTGAGCGTCGCTCAACTCCGCGGTGGTCCACGCGGGCATGTACTCCTCCGCGTCGGAGTACCGGTTGTGGCCGTGACCTTCACGCGCCGCCTCGAAGATCTCCTCAGCGTCTTCGCCATCGACGTCTTTGTCGGCGCGCCCGTTCTTGCCTTCGGGCCCGTGGCAGTTACCGCAGAAACGCACGTAGAGCGCCTCGCCGTCGGTCGGCATCGGCACCGCATGGAGGTAGTCGAAGATCTTCGTGAGCTGCTCGTCGCTCAGGCTGGTGATGCGGTCCATCCCGCCGGGGAAGGTGCCCTCGTCACGGCCGTTACGAACCACCCAGAGCGCGTACGGGCGCACCGGAGAACGAAGCTGGTACGCGTCGGCGGTGCCTTCGCCCGTCGCGCCGTGACACGAAGCGCAGCGCTGCGCGAAGAGCGCCTCGCCGGTGTCGACGACCGGAGCCGGCTCGTTCGGCTCGGAAGGATTGCCGGGATTGATTGGAGCCGTCCTGGCGGGTTCGAGAATCCCCTCGCATGACGACGCGAACAGCAGCACCAACAACGCAGTTTTGATTCGCAACATGGTCATCGAGTTGCGATCCATTCTCATAATTCAAGGCAAAATGGAACTCTGCCCCAGGCGATGAAGATGGCGGTCGGTGCGATGTCTTCGCGTTGCCCAGCGCGCGCAGGCGCTCAACCTCGAACGAGCCGGTGCCGAAGGGGTCTCCGCACCTGACATCGTTGCTGTCACTTCACCGATTGAGCGCACGCCAGAACGCGGCCATCGGATCGTCGCTGTCGCACCACTCGGCGAAACGCAGGTGCCTGACAGCAACGATGTCAGGTGTGGAGACCCCTTCACCCTCCCGACCGCCGGGCTTCGTGGAGTTCGTCTCGAGATCGAGCTGCTCGTCCGCGACGGGCGGAGGCGCTGCGGCATGCTGAACACCGGCCCCACCCATTGAAAAGTCTGCGTCAGTCCAACACTCGCGCGGTTCTGCGAGCCCGGTTCGCCAGCCGCGCGTCGAGGGGCGATTCAGCAAAACCCGTGTCATGCGTTGCGACAGTTGCACGAGCACCTGTACGTCCAACTGCGCCGAGAGCATGCGTGACCACGCGGCAGCCCGTCGCTCAACGCGCGCGGCGAGTTCGCGACCTTCGCGCGACAGCTCCCAGGTCTGCACCTTTCCACCCGCGAGCCGCGCGGCCGTCACGAGCCCGCGATCATGCAGGCTCCGCAGCGTGCGGAGTTCTTGTTGTCGTGAGCGACCGGAGCGCCACGCGACCTCAGCCGGCCCCAACGGTTCGCCCCCTGTGAGCAACATCACGACCGCGAGCTCCGCGGCTTCGATGCCGAGCTCCCTCGCCCACCGCCGGCGCACGGCATCCATCGCCGAGAGCGCCTGCAACACCGCCATCCACTCATCCATCGGCCGCGTATCTCACGCGGGTCTGACAAGTGACGGCTACAGGCCGCTGGCGACGTAGAGCCCGGGGCGGTTCTTTTCTTTCACCAGGTACGCGACCGAGCCGTTGCTCAGCAGCAGCGCGGGCCATTCGACGTACTGATCGATGATCGTCTGCTGGCTGGTCGTGAAGTTGCGCATCGCGATGTCGAACGTGAGGTCGGTCAGGTGCGCCGAGGCGATCAACGCGCGCTTGCCGTCTGGAGCGAGGCGGAACCCGAACGTCGCCTCCGCCTGCTTCGCGGGCTTCGCGTCGGGCGCCGGCGCCGCGGCGATCGAGTTCAGCTCGCACGCGCGGTTCTCACGCAGACAATCGCTGCGGAAGAACAGCACGTCACCCGAGGGAGCGAACTGGTACTCGTACAGCCAGTCCTTCAGCACGATCGGCTCGCTCGCGCCCACCGGGTACAGAAACAGCCGCCGTGTGTATTCAGGCCGCTCGATGCGCGCGGTGAACGCCAGCGCCGCGTTGTTCGTCGAGAACGTGAAGTTGGGCGACTGACGCACCAGCAGCTTCGGCGCGCCGTCGGGCATCTCCACCAAGTAGAGGTCACCCACGCGCTCCAGC
>JBEHYH010000138.1:0-13186 GCA_048498275.1 Myxococcota bacterium
AGCGGCTTATAGCGACCCGTGATGCGATAGGAAGACCCACATGTTGTTTGCACTCTTGCTGTCTGCGACGTTCAACGCTTCACCTGCGGAGCAGGCCTTGCACACGCAATGCCTGGTCTGGGCCGGCGACCCGAAGAACCCGTGGGCGCTGGCACATGGCATCAAGGCGCTCGGGCCGAACTTCACGGCGTCTGATGGCCGCAAGGCGAGCGAGGTCATCGTTCACGATTTCCTGCTCCGCAATCAGTTGCCCGACGGAGGCACCGGCGCGGGCGCCCCGCTCGGATTTCTCCGCTACGGGCCCGACAAGACGCCGATCGAGCCGCACACCAACCTCAACACCAAGGCGATGGTCGCCGACGCGAAGATGCCGCTGTCGACGAAGTTCAAGACCTCGTGGGGCGGCACGGTGACGCTCCAGCAACTGGTCGACTCGGTGAAGGCCGGCTTCCGTCACGTGCCGCAATCGCCAGAATACTGGCGGGACGTTGGCTGGACGCTGTCACTTCTGGCCTTCACCCAGAAACCCGGCGCGAAGTGGGCGACGCCCGACGGCACGAAGATCGACCTCGATCAGGTCTTCGATGACGCGCTCGCGGAGCTCGAGGCCGAGAACGCCGACTTGAAGGCGGGCATGGACCAGCACCTCTCGTCGGTGCCGAAACGCAAACAGGGCATCTACGCGCATTCGTGCGGCGGGCTGCACTTCGTTCAGGGCGTGCTCGCGTGGGCGCGCCACCCGGCGGTGAGAAAGAAATGGGGCGCGCGCCTCGACACGCAGATCGCCATCATCTTCTACCGCCTCGAATCAGAACGGCCGCAGTACGACGCCGCGTACCAACAGACGCTCTCGTCGATGCCGCAGTACAAGCTGCAGGTGCTGGTGCAGATGGTGAAGTTCTACGGGCACTGGCTCGAGACGGTGGCGCACTTCCGCGATGACCTCGGGTGGAAGCCGAACGAAGCGCAGCAGATCGCCATCAACCGCGCCAAGGCGTACCTCGACTTCGCGGTGCGCGGGCTCGAGGAGGCGAAGGCCTTCAGCACCATGCCGCAGCTCGCCGCGACGCAGCCGCAGGTGTACCTCGATCTGGTCGGTGACTCCTGCCACGCCGCGCACGGCCTCGAGGCGTTTTCGACGAAGTGACCCGCTCGGGAGCGGTATGGTCCGCGCCCCATGACGAACCGACTTCTGTTGGTGATGCTGAGCGCGGCGGCCGCGTTCGCGTTGAGCGGCTGCAAAAAAGAAGGCTGCCTGGGCGGTGAAGCGAACTGCCGCGTCGAACGCCCGTGCAAGAAGGTGAAGTTCACCTGCTCTTCGACGCAGCTCTCGGTGGAAAAGCTGAGCAGCGCCGCGGAACGGCCCGGAGGCTGGGACGGCCTCGGCACCACCGGCGACTACAAACTCACCAACGGTCAGGTCGACGTGGTGCTCGCGGGCATCGGCAACCAGAACTACATCGACCCCAACGGCGGCGGCATCATCGACCTCCTGCCGCATGGCCAGAACAAGGACAGCGTCAACGGCATCAGCCAGGCGGTGGGCATCCTCCCGCGTGACGGCTTCAGGTACCTGACTGCGGAGATCATCGATGAGCGCCCCGACCTCGTCGCCGTGCAGTTCAAGGGCACGCTCGACGGCATCGATTCGGTGCCGGTCTACACGCGCTACGAATTGACGCCCTGCGACCCCGGCGTGCGCGTGCGCACCGAGATCCTCAACGGCTCCACCGACACGCAGACCTGGTCGATCATCGACGGCTTCTACTGGTCGGGCCGCGAGATGATGAGCTTCGCGCCGCCCGCGGGCTTCAAGTACGAGAGCTTCGGCCTCACCACCATCAACGGCGCGTACAGGAAGTTCCCCTGGCTGGCGGCCGCGGGGCACTCGAACGACGACGAGATCTCCGCCATCGGCGTGACGAGCTGCGACGGGGAAGACCTCGAGGGCTTCCAGAGCGAACAGATCTCGGCCGCGGGTCTGCCGCGCCAGATCTCCGAGCCGCGCGCGTCATTCATCTTCGAGCGCTTCTACGCGGTCGCTGATTCGAAGGACGTCGCCGGCCCGACCGACATCATCCTCGACGTACGCAAGCAGCTGCTCGGCGAGGAGTTCGTGACCCTCCACGGCACCGTCTCGCGCATGGGTGGCGGCACCTTCGACGCCGAACGCGACGCGAGCATTCTGGTGACGGAGCCCGATGGTTCGCAGTGGACGCAGATCGTGCCGAAGGCCGACGGCTCGTTCTCGGCGCGCGTGCCCGCCGGCAAGACGTACAACATCGAGGTGAGCGCCTTCGGCCGCAAGCAGGTCGAGCGCCAGTTCGCGTCGGTGAACGAAGACAAAGACGTCGGCGCGTTCGAGTTGCCCGCGACGGGCGCGGTGACGTTCACCGTGACCAGCCTGCTCGGCGGCGGCATCGACGCGGAGATCTTCCTGATCCCCCAGAATGAAGACGAAGCCTCGAAGGTGGTGGGCACGCTACACGGCCGCTCGTACGTGTGCGCGCCGTGGCTGGGCGCTCCGATGGGCGCGTCGCCGGCGTGCAATCGGGTGCTGGTGCACAACGGCACCGCGACCGCCGAAGTGCCGCTCGGCAAGTACGACATCTTCGCGTTCCACGGCCCGTTCTGGTCGCTCGGCAAGCAGGAGGTCGACCTCACCGGCGATCAGACGATCCTCTTCACGCTCGCTCCGATCCCGAACCTGAAGCCCACCGGATCGCTGACCGCCGACCTGCACGTGCACGGCGCGCGCAGCTTCGACAGCTCCATCCCCGATGAAGATCGCGTGCTCTCGTTCGCGGCGTCGAACCTCGACGTGATCATCGGCACCGATCACGAAGTCATCGGCGACTACTCCGGCGCAGTGAACTCGCTCGGGCTGCAGAACACGCTGTCGGCGGTGTGGGGCCTCGAGACGACGGGGCACATTCCGTTCCTCATGGTGCCGGGCTACGGGTTCCCGCTCGTCATCGGGCACTACAACTTCTGGCCGCTGACCTACGACCCGTCGAAGCCGCGCAACGGCGCGCCGTTCGATGAGCGCGTCGAACCGGGCACCCTCTTCTCCCGCATGGAGTTCGCGGGCGAACCCGTCATCGAGCTCAATCACCCCTGGGCCGACCCGGAGTTCGGGCGTGACCTCGGCTTCCCCCGCGCGATCTACATGGACCTGCGCAAGAACCTGCCGAAGACCGACGATGGCACGCGGCAGGCCTTCTTCAATCACACGCCCGAGGGTTCGAACTTCGCCAACGACGCGCACCACGCGCAGGAGGTGATGAACGGTTCGCAGAACGACCTGCTGCTGCAGTACCGCTCGTTCTGGCACTACACGCTGAATCAGGGGTTGCTGAAGACCGGCACCGCGAACTCCGACTCGCACTCGTTGACCGACAACACCGTCGGCGTGCCGCAGAACGTGGTGTTCGCGAACACGCCCGCCGGGCAGGCGTTCGACATCGGCGTCTTCAACCAGGCGCTCAAGGCCGGCCGCTCGTTCGGCACCAACGGCCCGGTGATCAACGCGCGCATCATCGATTCGACCACGCACGACTTCGGCTTCACCGCGTTCACGCCGGCGAGCGACGCGACGCTCACGATTCAGGTGCGCTCGGCGCCGTGGGTGCGCGTCGACGAAGTGCGCATTCTCGTGAACGGCGTCGTGAAGAAGACCATCACCGACCTGAACAACGCGCTCGACCCGCTCGACACCGGCGCCCAGCAGGCGCGCTACGACGGGCAGATCCCGCTCAGTGAGCTGCTCACCGGGGTGAACGGCGATGCCTGGGTCGTGGTCGAGGCCGGCCAGAAGCTGATGCTCGCGGGCGATCTCGGCGGCGGCCTCGATGACGATCAAGACGGCATGGTCGACACCACCGACAACAACGGCGACGGCAAGGTCGACAAGAATGACGTCGCGGCGGGCAAGACGACCGGGCCGCTCGCTGGCCCTCCGACGCCCGCGCGCGGTGCCAACGGCTACGAGTTCGCGTCGATCACCGGCGGTTTCCCCTTCGCGTTCACCAACCCGTTCATTCTCGATCGAGACGGTGACGGCAAATTCACGGCGCCGGGCGTGGGAGGTGGCCAGTGAACCGCGCGCTCTGGTTGATGCTGGCATTCGCGCTGCCCGCGTTCGCGCAAGACGCAGACGCCGGTGTCGTCGAAGCGGCACCGCCGGTCGCCGCGGAGGCGCCCGCTCCGGCGGTTCCCGCTCCGGTCGAGCGCGTGTACGCCGATGGCCCGGCCGCGTGTGGTGATTGGCAGGCGCCGGGGTTGAACGAAGGCCCGATTCAACTGGGCTTTCAACAGGCCGACGTCGCGACCGGCCGCCGTTCATGCCCGCGCAGTGAAATCGGCATCGGCGGGCGCATGGGGCTCAAGCTCCACACCGACGACTTCTACGGAGCGTTCGACATTCAGGCGCTCATCTACGGCTCGTGGGCGATCAAGCCGACGACGGAGCTGTTCGCGACCCTGGAGGCCGTGAGCTTCAACTTCGCGCAGAACGCGGTGCTGACCTCGACGCAGGTGACGCTGGGCAACATGACGGTCGGCGCGACGCAGACCCTGTTCTGGGGCGACAAGTGGGTCGTGTCTGCGACCGGTCGCGTGCTGCTGCCGACGTCGCTCGAGACGCCGGGTGCACATCTGCTCGGCGGTGAGCTCGGTGCGTCGGTGACCTGGCGCGCGCTCAAGTGGTTGGAGGTGCACGGCTACGCGGGCGGCGACGTACAGGGCGCGGTCGGCCGGGCGGCTCCGCTGGTGAGCGGCGGCGGCGTGTTCATCGGAGGCGTGCAGGCGTCACCGTTCACGTGGGGCGCGCTGGCGATCGATCTCACCGGCCGTGTCGGGCGGTTGAGCTACTTCGCGCCGTCGTTCGCGCTGCGCTTCCGCGTCGCGTCGCTGGGCATCGAGCTCGCCGGCACGCTCCCGGTCGCGGGTAGTGATCGCCACACGGTCATCGGCCAACTGCGGCTCAACTGGCGCTTCTGAAGTTCGCGTTCAGTTGCGCCGATACAGCGAGCCGACCGCCGACGAGCCGACGAACGGCACGCCGTACGACTCCGAAGTCACCAGCACCACATCAGCCTGGGCGGCGCACGCTTCGTCCGTGAGGATCCGCTCCGCGTCGAACGGAGTCAGGAACACGCTGCCCTCGACGACGCGCGTGCCGAGCAGCGTCATGCCCGTCGCGTCGAGCGTGCGCACCACGGTCGCGTGACACGGTTGTGTGGCGGCAGGCGCGCGCCCGAAGAACGGCGAATGCGCGTCACGAACCACGGCGCATCCAGAAAGAAGAACGGCTCCGAGAATGAACGTCAGCGGTTTGATGGGCATGCGCCGCCTTACGCGCGCGCTCCGACGCGATTGCGTTCACGAGCCCACCGCGATCGATACCGGTTTCACGAACAACCGCTTGCGCACTCCGCGCTACGACTCGACGACTGACGCGCTCGCTGTCGCCTGCACCGGCGCCGCCTTCGGCTTCATCATCACCAGCACCGTCGCACCCGCGATGAGCAGCACGGCCATCAGGACCTCAGGCCCGGCATGTTCGCCACCCAACGCGACGCCGATGCCCACGGCGACGATGGGGTTCACGTACGCGTAGCTCGTCGCGATCGCGGGCCGCGTGTTCGCCAGCAGGTACGTGTACGCGGTGTACGCGAGCAGCGAACCGGCGGTCGACAGATACGCCCACGCGAGCAGGGAGTTCGTCGGCACCGATTCGGGCACACGCTCGCCGAACGCGAGACTCACCAGCGCCATCACCGACCCGCCCGCGATCATCTGCGTGGCGGCCGACATCATACCCTTCGCCAGCGTGAGTCTGCGCGTCAGCAACGAGCCCGCGGCCCAACTGATGGGCGCGACGAACAGAATCAACGCCGATACCGGGTCGCCGCGAAGTTCACCGCCCATGCTCAGCAACACCACTCCGGTGAAGCCCAGCACCAACGCGAACCACTCACGCAGGCTCGCACGCTCACCGAAGAAGTGACCGAGCGCCGCGAGCCAGAGCGGCATCGTTCCGCACACCACGGCCGCGACGCCCGACGACAGGTGCTTCTCGGCGACCGCGACGGTGCCATTGCCTGTCACGAACATCAGCGCGCCCACCGGCAGCGCGTTGAGCCACTCGCCACGCGTCGGCCAGGCTGCACCACGCGCGCGGAGGAACACGAAAAGAATCGCGCCGCACACCAGGTAGCGCCCGGTGGCCATCATGAACGGCGGCAGCCCTTCGACCGCGATGCGCATCGCGAGGTAGGTCGACCCCCAGAGCACGTAGACGGCGACGAGCGCGAGCGCGACGGAGCGGGGGTTCGGGCGGGTCATGACGGCGGGCGCTCCATAACGATTCTCCTCGCGGCGCGCATGGTGAGCGCCTGTACGCGCGGGCTGCGGGAGTTCTGACGCGTCTCCGTGAGGCCACATATGGTGCGCGCGTGCAGTTCGACCTCTTTCCACCACCGCCGGTGGATACGAAAGACGACGCGGCGATGGCGGCGAAGCGCCCGGCGGGCCTCTTCGTCGGCACCTCGAGTTGGACCTACCCAGACTGGGCCGGCATCGTGTACCGCGGCACCCCGTCGCAGCAGCAGCTCGTCGCCCACGGCCTCGAGGAATACGCGCGTCACCCGCTCTTCAACACCGTGTCGATCGATCGCTCGCTCTACGCGCCGCTGTCGGTCGACGAATTGGCCGGCTACGCGAAACAGCTCCCGACCGGGTACCGCTGCGGCATGAAGGTCTGGCAGGCGATCTGCGACCCGATGAGCCCGCAGTTCCTCGACGCGGCGTTCTTCAAGGACGCGGTGCTGGCGCCGGTCGACAAGGCGTTCGCCGGGCATCTCGGGCCGCTCATCTTTCAGTTTCCTCCGCTTCGCCACCCGCCCTCGCCCAACGAGCTCGCGTGGAAGCTCGACCGTTTCTTCTCGCGTCTCCCCGGGGGCCTCGAGTGCGCGGTGGAGCTGCGGAATCCGGAGTTGCTCACGCCCTCGTATTTCTCGGTGCTCAAGCGGCGAGGCGTCGCGCACGTCTTCAATCACTGGGAGCGCACCGCTCCGCTCCACGAGCAACTGGAGCTCCCGGGCGCGTTCACCGCGAATCACGTGGTCGCGCGCCTGCTGCTGCCACAAGGCGTCGAATACGAAGCCGCGCGCGAGGCGTTCTCGCCGTTCGATCGCATCCAGGCGCAAGACGACACCCTGCGCGCGAACGCCGCCGAACTGTGGCGCCGCTGCGCGTCGACAGGGCGGACCCTGTGGTGCTTCGTGGGCAACAAGGCCGAAGGCTGCGCGCCGCTCACCGCGCGCGCGATTCAGCGGCGCATCATTCGCTGACTTATGGCGCCAGCGGGAGCGAGCCGACGTCGACACCGGTCATGTCACTCGTCGCGCCGGCCTTGATGTTCACCGACAGCAGGCGCGACTTGCCGTCGCCGTCGATGACCACCAGCTTGTGCACGCCCGAATCGATGGGCACGTTCTTGAGCGGCGTCGAGCCCAGCGAGTCACCGTTGAAGAGCACCGACACCGACGACGGGTTGATGGTGCGCAGCGTGAGGTAGCCGACGCCCGCGCCCTTCGCGGAGCCCTTGTCGTTGACGATCTCGATCGTGCCGTCGGGGTTCTTCTTCCTGCCCGTCGCGTTCTGCTTGAGCTGCACGGCGGCCTTGAGCTCGTCGATCTGCTTCTGCAGATCTTCCATCTTCTTGTTGCTGGTCGCGCTGCCCTGCTGCGCCGCGATCTTCATCGAACGCTGTTCGGCCTCGAGGTAGTCGAGCTGCTTGAGCTGCGACTCGAGCTCCGCGAGCGCGGCGACCCGTTCGGGGTCATTGGCCTGCGCTTCGATCTCCGCCTGCCGCGCCCGTTCGGCTTCCTGCGCGGCCTTCTGCTTCTCGCGTTCGATCAACCACGCCGGCTTCGGCCCCGTCGGCTGAACGGTGCCGTCGACCTTCGTCGGCCCGGTGTCACCCTGCGGCGGCGGCTCATCGAGCTTCTCGAGGTACGGGTGGAGCGGGCCCTTCCACACGGCCCAACCGAGCCCGCCGAACACCGCGAGCAGCGCCAGCAACACCACGACGCCGCCGAACCCGCCCGACTTCTTCGGCGCTTCGGCGGGTGGAGGCGGCGGCGGTTTCGGTGCGTCACTCACCTGCGGCAGCCGCATCTGCGACTTCGCGCGCGGGGGGATCGTGGCGTCGAGATCTTCCTTCTTCGCGAAGGGCGACTTCGTGCCCGGCTTGACGGTCTCCTCGGGCTCGATGACCTCGACCTTCTGGAGGCGCGACTTGCTGACCTGCGGGAGGTTTCTCGACGACGGCTTGGCCGCCATGCCCGAGTTGGTCGCGACCTTCGGCAGCTTCGCGCTCGAGCCCGACTTCATGCCCGGGCGCGGGTGCGGGGTGGCGGTCGAACGGCCTCCGAGCGCGCCCGAGGTCTTCCTGGGCGGCTTCGAGTCACCCTGATTGTCTTCAGCCACGAACCCCGCGGCCGCCTGCTTCACGTCGCCGTCGGTGTTCGCCTGCTCGAGGAGCGAGCGCGTGATGGCGATCTTGTCTTCGAACAATTGGCCCATGAACTCGGCCACCTGCTCGTCTTCAAAGATCTCCGGGCAGGCCTGCTCGATGGCGCGCGCGAACTCACGGCCGTTGGCGAAGCGCTGCTCCCGCTTCTTGGCGAGCTGCTTGAGCACCACGTCAGACAACTGCGGCGAGACGTACGGGTTCGCGGCGGTCGGCGGCGGCACTTCACCGTCGACGATCTTCAGCATCATCGCGGCGTCGGTGGGCGCAGTAAACAGGCGCTCACCCGACAACATCTCGTGCAGCATCACGCCGGCGGCGAAGAGGTCGGTGCGGCCATCGAGCGGCTCGTTGCGCACCTGCTCGGGCGACATGTAGCCCGAGGTGCCCTTCACGACGCCGACCTGCGTGCGGTTCAACCGGCCGCGGGCCTTGGCGATGCCGAAGTCGATGACCTTGATCTGCCCGGTCCACGTGATCATCACGTTCTTCGGGCTGACGTCGCGGTGCACGACGCCCATCGGCTGGCCGGTGGGGTCGGTGAAGTTGTGCGCGTAGTGGAGCGCCAGCGCCGTGTCGCGGACCACCCGCGCCGCGAACCCGACGGGGATCGGGACCTGCCGCTTCGCCGCGCGCTTGATGGTCTGCTCGAGGTTCTGCCCGGCGATGAACTCCATCGCGAGGTACAGCTCGTCGCGCTCCTCGCCGAGGTCGAAGACCTGCCCGATGTTCGCGTTGTTGAACGCCGCGGTGATGCGCGCCTCGTCGAGGAACATCTTCACGAAGGCGTCGTCGGCCTTCACGTCGGGGAGGATCTGCTTGAGCGCGACGAACTTCTTGAAACCGCCGGGGCCGGGGAGGAACGCGAGGAACAACTCCGCCATGCCGCCGACGGAGAGCCGCGTGATGATCTCGTACTTGCCGACCGTGCGGCCGCGATCGAGATCTGCTGAAGATTTCGCGCTCGGCGGCATGGGCGAACGGAGTGTAGCAAACCTCTCAGGGAATCGAGGATTTCCAGAACACGTAGGGTCGAAGCTCGGTGACCTCGCAGGTCGACGCGCTGTCGTCGTACGTACCGTTCCCCACGTTCAAGAACGACCACTTCGCCGCCTCGCTCCCCAGCGTCTCCACGTGGCCGGGCGTGATCTCGACCGAATCAGACCCGTTCGAGAACTCGGCGGCGAACTGAACGAAGCGCCCGCAGACGTCCTGCGTACAGCCCAGCGCGACGGTGCCCGTGCCCACCGAGAACGGCGCGATGTCGGCGGCGGTCAGCAGCTTCTCGCCCGCCTGCGCCATGTCGGCCGCGAACAGCACGTTGCCGGTGGAGGTCTCTCGCATCACGAAGGCGCGCGCGGGCGCGTCGGCCCCGTCGTCGATCAACGTCGCGGTCACCTGGAGGCCAGCCACCAGCGGCGGGCCTTCACCCGGCGGCACCTTGATCTGCACTCGGCCCGTCAGCGTCTCGCCCGGCACCGTGCCCGTCTTCGAGAACGAGAGGAGCAGCGAGTTCGACTGGTACACCGCCGAGGTCAGCGTGCCCGTGCCCTGGAACTGCTTGATGCCGCCGGGGCGCGCGGTCTGTTCGAAGAAGCCCATGTTGTCGGGGCTCGCGACCTGCAGCAGCCAGTCAGACCCGATCACGGGGAAGTCGTTCGCCGGGCAGCCGGTGGTGCACGCGCCGTCGAGACAGAGCTCGCCGAAGCCCTTGCAGTCCGCCGTCGAGGTGCACGACGAGCCGGTGGGCGGGCTGATCTCGACCTCGAGATCCTGTGGTTGGAACTTCTTGGTGGTGCAACTGCGGGTGACGACCGGCACCGAGCCCTGCCCCACGCCCGCGTCATCGAAGCGCACGCCCGACGGCGCCTGCGTGGTGAAGCACAGCTCGAGCGTGAACGGCTCGTTGAGCGGCGCGTTCACTTCGTCGAGGCAGGTGTTGTCGCTCGTGCAGTTGCTGTAGCCGGCGACGCGCACCACGCCGTCCCAACTGCGCTCTGATTTTTCACCGGTCTCGAGGCGCTGCACCATCGGCGGGCCCGCATCGGGGCATTCACACGTCGCATCGCACGCCAGCCGGCAACTGCGGCATTCACACGAGAGATCATCGAAGGGGAACAGCGTGCCCCCCACGGTGCGCTGAACGGTCAGGCCCAGCTTGTTCTGCGTCGCCTCGACGTAGATCGGCGAGCGTGTCGTGTTCACCACGCGCAGCTTCACCGCCTGCGGAGTCGCGGGGCTGCAGTAACAGGCGCTCAAGGTCATCAGAATCAACAGGCAGAAAGTGCGCATGGCTGACGTGGTTGTCACAGACGGCCGTGACGCGCCTCCGGGGCGAAATGAGTTTACGAGAACTTACGTGCTGCACCCGCTGCTTGCATGGGCGAAAGTCGTGTTGATGCATTCGCCGCTCCAAAATCGGCGCGATTTGCCCGCCCTGTTGATTCTGACGGTGGCGCTGGCGGGTTGCGACCCCGTCGGCCGCGAGAATGGCCGTGGCGCGGCAGTGCCCGACGTCGCCCCGCCGATCCTCTCACCCGTGGAGATCAAACCGCCCGAGGTCGATCGCTCGCCGGTCGGCCGCGTGGTGCTGGTCGATCCTCCCCGCGTCGATTCGATTCAGGTCGACATCCTCAAGCAGTCCGACGGCGTGGTCGACATCCTGTGGATCATCGATGACTCCGGCTCGATGACCAACGAGCGCCACACGCTGGTCGGCAACTTCGATCGCTTCGTGCAGGAGCTGCTCACGCTGCAGGTCGATTTCCAGATGGGCGTGACCTCGGTCGTCTTCTCCGACGGCGGCAAGCTGCGCGGCGCCACGAAGATCATCGACAACCTCACGCCCAACCCGCGCGAGGTCTTCGAGACGAACACCACGTTCCCCGACTCTCGTTCGCGGTGGGAACAGGGCCTGCGCATGACGCAGTTCGCGCTGACGCCCCCGCTGACGAACCCGGGGCAGCCGAACGCCGGGTTGATTCGCCCGAACGCCGCGCTCGCCGTCATCGTGGTCACCAACGAAGACGACTCGAGCTTCGGCACCACCGACTACTACGCGCGCGTGTTCCGCAGCCTGAAGGGCCAGGGCAACGAGAACCTGGTCAGCTTCTCGATCATCGGCGGCACGCTCCCCAACGGCTGCGTTTCCCCCGGAGAGAGCGGGCTCTACGGCAGCACCGCCGACCCCGCGGTTCGCTACGCCGAGGTCGCGACCAAGACCGGCGGCATCATCGGCAGCATCTGCGACGCCAGCTTCGAACAGACGCTCATCCGCATCGCGCAGGCGTTGAACACCCTGAAGCGCGTCTTCCCCCTCACGCTGCCGCCCGCCGGGCTGGTGGTGGTGACGGTCAACGGCGTCACCATTCCGCAAGACACCGTCAACGGGTGGACCTACCGCGCAGACACCAACTCGATCTATTTCCTCGGCAACTACGTGCCGCCGCCCGGAGCTGAAGTGCGGTTGACCTACGCGTACTCGCAATGAAACTCCTCCGCGTCACCGCCCTGTTGATGCTCGCCGGCTGCGCGCGCAGTGCGCTCAACCCGACGTGCCCCAACGGCTACACCGAAGCCGACGGAGGCGTCTGCGTCTGCCAGACCGACGAAGGCTGCCCGACGGGGTTCCGCTGTGAAGACGCGGTCTGCGTGTGCCGCGGCACCGAGTGCTGCCCCGCCGGCTACGAATATTCGGCGCAGTCTGAGGCGTGCGTGTGCCGCTCGTCTGAATGCTGCCCGCGCGATCACCGCTGGCTGGCCGACGAGCGCAAGTGCATCTGCGACGACGAGAACTGCTGCCCCGACGGCTACGCGTTCGACGCCGACGCCGGCGCGTGCGCGTGTGCCGGCACCAGTTGCTGCCCGCTCGGCTTCGAGTGGACGGAGGCGACCGACGGCGGCACCTCGAAGTGCACCTGCGCCGACGACGACTGCTGCCCCATCGACTACCGCTACGACCCGCGCACCCATGAATGCGTGTGCGGCAAGTCAGACTGCTGCCCTCCCAACTTCGAATACCGCCCGGAGTTCGGCGCGTGCGTGTGCGTCGGCGACTCGTGCTGCCCGGCCGGCTTCCACCGCGATGGCGATCGCTGCGTCTGCGACAACAACGCGAGCTGCCCGGCGAATCAGGTCTGCGATTCGGCCACCGGCTCGTGCCAGTGCGTGAACAACGCCGGCTGCCCGGCCGACTTCTTCTGCAACTCGCTGGGCTACTGCCAGTCGGCGGCGGCGTGCACCTCGAACCTCGACTGCCCCGGCGGCACGTTCTGCGACGTCACCACCACCCGCTGCGTGCCCAACGGCGTGTGCACGCTCGACGAGCACTGCGCGCTCGACAACGTGTGCTCGACGGCGACGCTCTCGTGCCGCGCCGGCTGCCGCGACGACGGCGACTGCACGCCGAAGAACTCGTGCGTGATGGGCCAGTGCAGCTTCTTCTGCCGCGACAGCTCGTTCTGCCCGGCGGGTCAGTTCTGCAACACGGCCAACGGCACCTGCGCCTCGCGCCCGGGCCGCGTCGACTGCGACACCTGCGACAGTTGCCCGGTGCCCGGCTCCGGAGCCACGTGCCTCACCTTCCTCACCGAGGGCCAGACCACCAGCTTCTGCGGCATGGACTGCAACACCGACGCCGACTGCCCG
>JBEHYH010000139.1:0-13149 GCA_048498275.1 Myxococcota bacterium
AACGCCGAAGACTCCGCGCGGGCTCAACGAGAACTACGCGCGTGAATTGATGGAGCTGCACACGCTCGGTGTCGAGGCTGGTTACACGCAGAATGACGTTCATGAAGCCGCGCGCGCGTTGACCGGTTGGTCGGTGGTCGCGGGTCAGAACAATCCCCAATTCGGAACCTTCCTCTTCCGCAAGCCGACGCATGATCAGGGCGCGAAGGAGATCTTCGGGCTGAAGCTCGCGGCGGGTGGTGGGCAATCAGATGGTGAAGCGTTGCTTGATTATCTCGCTCGCCATCCCGCGACCGCGCATCACCTCGCGTTCAAGTTGTGTCAGCGGTTCGTGAGTGATGACCCGTCGAATGAGCTGGTCGACCGCATCGCGAAGCGGTTCTTGGAAACCGATGGCGACCTTCGTGAAGTGACGCAGGCGATTTTTGAATCGCCGGAGTTCTGGGCGAGCACCGGTGCGAAGACCAAGACTCCGCTGGAGTTCGTCGCGTCGTCGCTGCGCGCGGTCGGGACCGTGCATGAAGTGAAGCCGATTCTGATGCGCACGCTCGATGTGATGGGGCAGCCGCTGTATCGCTGCACTCCGCCGACGGGCTTTGCCGAGAATTCGAGCGCGTGGGTGAGCGCGGGTGCGCTCGTCGCGCGCATCAACTTCGGGCTCGCGCTGACGTCAGGCCGCATTCCTGGAGTGAGCGTTTCGCTGCCGCCGCTGAACTCCGACGCGCAGGGCACGGTGAATGAAATCGCCGCGCGTGTGCTCGGGCATCCACCGACGCCGAAGACCCGAGAGACGTTGCTCAACGCGTTGGTCGCGAAGGAGCAAGACGGTGAAACGCGCGCAGTTGATCCGTCGAAGGTCGCAGGGCTGCTCCTCGGTTCACCGGAGTTCCAACACCAATGATCCGCCGCGATTTCTTGAAAGTGCTGGGGCTGTCGTTGCCGGCGTTGGAGCGCGCGTTGGCGCAGCCGACGACCGGCCGTCCGAAGACGCTGATCACGATCTTCCTGCGCGGCGGGGTCGATGGGCTCTCGATGGTGCAGCCCACCGGCGACAGGGCGCTCGCGTCGCTGCGGCCCGGTTTGATTCATCAAGGCGCGAAGCTCGATGGCTTCTTCTCGCTGCACCCCGCGATGAAGAACCTGATGCCGCTCTACGCGAAGAAGCAGCTCGCGGTGCTGCACGCCGTCGGTCAGGTGAACGCGAGCCGCAGCCACTTCGAAGCGCAGGACTTCATCGAGTCAGGCCTCGCGGGAATGAAACGGCCCGATGGTTTTCTGAATCGCGCGCTCGAGGGCATGCCGTCGCAGAGCGCGTTTCGCGCGGTCGCGGTGCAGAACGCGTTGCCGAGGTCGCTGGCCGGCGAAGCTCCGGCGCTCGCGTTCCCCGCGCTCGCGCAGTTTCGCGTCGGCGGCGGCGGCGGGACGTTCGAGTCGCTCTACGCCGATGCGGTCGATGAGGCGCTGCGCACGAGCGGGAATGAAGCGTTCGACAGTCTCGAGACGGTGAAGTCGCGCAACCTCGCGAAGCAGGAGCCGATGAATGGCGCGCAGTACCCGAAGGGTGTCTTGGGCAAACGTTTGTCCGACCTCGCGCGATTGATTCATGCCGATGTCGGGCTGCGAATCGGGGTCACGGAAATGACCGGCTTCGACACGCATCAAGGTCAGGGAGCGGACGCGGGGCAGCTCGCGAATCGTCTGCAGGAGCTTGGTGATTCACTCGCCGCGTTCGCCACGGATCTCGGGCCGAAGCTCGATGATGTCGTGGTCGTCACGATGACGGAGTTCGGTCGCACCGCGCGCGAGAACGGCACGAAGGGCACTGATCACGGCACGGCGTCAGCGTCGTTCGTGATGGGCGGCGGCGTTCATGGCGGTCGCGTCATCTCGAAATGGCCCGGAGTCGGCCCGGGAAAACTCTTCGAAGATCGCGATCTCGCGGTCACGACCGACTTGCGTTCAGTGCTCGCTGAATCGATCGCCGCCGCCTCAATCCCCGCGAAGCCGAGCGACGTCTTCCCCGACTTCACGCCATCGAAGGTCGGCTTGTTCTGATCGCTTCCCAGAACGAAGGCGCGTTGGCGAGTGCGTCGTTCAGCGCTCTTTGCACTGCTGGTTTCGCTTCTTTGCTCGCGAGGATGGTTCGCGTCGGCCCTTCGAACTGCGGATGGATGAGTTCGAGCGCGAGGATGAACACGAACCCGTTTTTGCACGCCTTCCACAACTCGGGGGCCGCCGCGGAAACGCGAAGCGATTCGAGGAGCGCCGCGTCATGCGTCCCGCCCATCGTCCCCGTGAAGTTCACGAACGATTCGTTGAGCACTTCGTTCCGCGTGGGACTCCAGCCGACCGCGACGTCGACCTTCACATCATCGATGGTTCGAGTGGCTGAGAACGTCGCAACGACATCGGGTGCGAGTTCGCGAACCCACGCCTCAAGGCCGCCCGGTTTCGAGAGCAATTGACCCTGATGTCGAACGGTCATCGACGGCATGAGCCAGGCGATCTCGCTGAGGCGTTGGTGCAACATCTCGCGATCGAGCCGAACGTCGAAGATGTCTTCATCGGGGAGCATCTTGATCTTCGTGCCTGTCGCCGTCGTCGGCCCGAGTGAGCGCAACGGCGCCACGCATCGACCGCGCTCGAAGGCTGCATGCCACGCAGTGCCGTCGGTGCGTGTCTCGATTTCGATTCGCGCGCTCAGCGCACTCACCACGCCGAGGCCGGCGCCGGTGTACTGCGGCGTGATGTGCACATGTGGCTGATGCCCATCGACGGTCGGCTCGTGGGAAACGTGCGTGAGGATGAACTCGAGAAACGGTTCGCCCTTGAACGGTTCGACAGAAATACCGGGCCCGTCGTCTTCGACGGTGACCCAGTCGTCATCGAGATCGACGCTGATCGAGCGCGCGCGGTTCGCGAGCACTTGATCCATCGTGTTCGCGACGAGCTCCAGCACGAGCTGTTGAATACCGCGTGTGAATGTGTCGCCGATGTACATGCCCGGGCGTTTGCGAACCGATTCGATGTCACTCACCTCGATGCCGCTCATTCGGCGGCACCTCGCGTCTGAAGCGCGTGACGAATCGCGTCCCAGAATGAAGACGTCATCGTCGCGCTGACTGCGGCCGTCACCGGTTCGCGCGCGTCTTCGCTGTCGAGCCGTTGCTTCGTCGGGTCACCAAAGCGCGGGTGCAGCATCTTGAGATGCAAGACGGAGACGAGTCCGCGCTTCGCCACCTTCCACAGATCTCCGGCTGAGGTTCTCAACGCCGACTCGAACGCCTTGTCGTGGATGCCGTTGTGCGTCGTGCAGAGATTCACGAACGAGAGATGTCGCGCTTCACGGCCCGACGGGCTCCAGCCGAGCGCGAAATCGACCTGAACATCGTTGAGCAGGTGCGACCCCGCGAGCACGTCGATGACATCGGGCGCCAGTTCACGCACCCAGCCCGAGATGCCGCCGTTTCCGTCGAGCACCTCCCCTTGATGATGCACGCGGAGCGCCGGCACCAATCGCGCGAGCTCGAGCAGACGTTGCTTCAGCCTCTGTCGATCGATTCGGGCGCCCTTGAAGATCTCCGTGTCGGGGAGGAATCGAACCGTCGTGCCGCTCGCGCTCGCAGGGCCGACGGCATGCAGCTTCTCGACGCACACGCCGCGCTCGAACGCCGCGCGCCACACGGTGCCTTTCGTTCGGCTCTCGACGTCGACGCGAGCGCTCAGCGCGCTGAGAGAGCCCATGCCGAAGCCTTGAATTCCAGGCGTCAGGTGAACGTGCGGAAAATGACCATCGACGGTGCCGAGGTACGAGAGCTTGGTGAAGATGGTTTCGAGAAATGAAACCCCGTTGATCGGCTCGACAGAAATGCCGTTGCCGTCGTCATCGACGGTGACCTGGTCGTTGCGATCGACATCGACACGGAGCGTCTTCGCGCGCCCGCCGAGCACCTGGTCGAGCGTGTTGCCGACGACCTCCAGAATCAGATGGTGAAGCCCCCGTTCGGTGGTGTCGCCCACGAACATGCCCGGCCGTGTGCGAACCGCCTCGAGCCCTTCCAACACCCCATTTCCGCCCTCGTTCTCGCTCATTTCCTGATTCTGCCCGACCCGCCCGGCCACGTGGGCAGAACACGAGAGAATTGAGCGCGCTTGGGGACGACTTTCGCTAAGGCGCGCGCATGTCTTCGGAGTTGGAACGAGAAATCGCCCGCCGGCGCACCTTCGCCATCATTTCGCACCCTGACGCGGGCAAGACCACGCTGACCGAGAAGCTCCTGCTCTACGGCGGCGCGATCCATCTCGCCGGCTCCGTGAAGGCCCGCCGCGCCAAGCGCTACGCCACCTCAGACTGGATGGCGATCGAGAAGGAACGCGGCATCTCCGTGACCTCCTCGGTGCTGCAGTTCAACTACCGCGACCACGCGGTGAACCTCCTCGACACACCGGGCCACCAGGACTTTTCAGAAGACACCTACCGCACGCTCTCGGCCGCCGACGCCGCGGTGATGCTCATCGATGCCGCCAAGGGCGTCGAACCGCAGACCATCAAGCTCTTCAAGGTCTGCAAGCTGCGCGGCATTCCGATTTTCACCTTCGCGAACAAGCTCGACCGTTACGGCCGCTCCGCGCTCGATTTGATGGACGAGCTCGAGAAGGTGCTCGGCATGCGCGCGTACCCCATGAACTGGCCCATCGGTTCGGGGCCAGAGTTCCGCGGCGTGTACGACCGGCGCTCGAAGATGGTGCACGTCTTCAGCGCCGAAGGTCATCACGGTGAATCGGAGGTCGGCGAGAAGATCATCCCCGTCGATGGTGAAGAGATCAAAGCGCTGCTCTCCGAACGCGAACTCGAGTCGCTCCGCGACGACATCGAGCTGCTCGACATCGGCGGCGACGAGTTCAGCGTGCAGAAGGTGCTCGATGGCGAGCTCTCGCCGATGTTCTTCGGTTCGGCGATGACCAACTTCGGTGTGCGCCCGTTCCTCGATGCGTTCCTCGAGCTCGCGCCGCCTCCGTCGGGCCGCCCGTCGAGCGCGGGTTTCATCGAACCGCTCGGCAAGGACTTCACGGGCTTCGTGTTCAAGATCCAGGCGAACATGGACCCCTCGCATCGCGACCGCGTCGCGTTCCTGCGCGTGGTCTCGGGTCACTATGTGAAGGGCATGACCGCGCACCACGTGCGGCTCGACAAGGACGTGCGCCTCGCGAAGCCCACGCAGTTCATGGCGCAGGAGCGCACCACCATCGAAGACGCGTGGCCCGGTGACGTCATCGGCCTCTTCGACCCCGGCGTGTTCCGCATCGGCGACACGCTGCTCGAGCATGGCAAGCCGTTCGACTTCGAATGCGTGCCGCGGTTCTCACCCGAATATTTCGCGGTGGTGCGCAGCAAAGACCCGATGAAGCGCAAGCAGATGGAAAAGGGTCTCGAGCAGCTCGCCGAGGAAGGCACGATTCAGATCTTCCAGCAGTTGCAGATGGGCATGAAGGACCCCATCGTCGGCGTGGTCGGTCAGCTCCAGTTCGAAGTGCTGCAGTACCGGATGGAGGCGGAATACGGCGCGAACATTCTCGTCGACAAGCTCCCCTTCAGCCACGCGCGCTGGGTGGTCGCCGAGAAGTTCGACCCGAAGGCCTTCGATTGGGAAGGCAACCGGCTCACCGTGCAGGATCGCGACGGTCTGCCGCTGGTGCTCTTCCGCGACGAATGGGCGATGCAGCACGCGCTCGAGAAGCACCCTGAATTGAAGTTCCAGGCGCACGCGCCGCAGCTCAAGGCAAACTCGGTCATCATCGGGCCCCAGTAACCGGAGGGCGAGCATGGAGAAGTTGCAGCAGCTCCTCGACGACGGAATCATCGACGAGGTCTACAACCAGCTGAAGACGGGCAAGGAAGCCGAAGTGTGGCTCGTGAGTCACCGCGGCGAAGCGGTCGCGGCCAAGCTCTACAAGGAGCGCGAGTTCCGCAACTTCAAGAACGACGCCGGGTACCGCGAGGGGCGAACCGTGCGCAATTCACGCACGGCGCGCGCGATCGCCAAGGGCTCGAAGTTCGGCCGCGAGGCGTCGGAAGAAGCGTGGAAGACCGCTGAGGCCGACGCGATGGAGACCTTGCATCGCCTCGGTGTGCACGTGCCCAAACCGGTCATGTTCTACGACGGCGTGTTGCTGATGGAGGTCATCGGCGATGCGGAAGGGCGCGTGGCTCCGCGGCTCGTGGAGGCGGCGATTTCACGCGAGCAGGCCGGGGCGTTCTACGAGCGGCTCCGCGGCGATGTGGTGAAGATGCTCGCGGCCGATCTGATTCACGGTGACCTGTCGGAGTTCAACATTCTGCTCGGCGCGAACGGGCCGGTAATCATCGACTTCCCGCAGATCGTGACGGCGGCGAAGAACTCGCAGAGCGAGCAGTACTTCCGCCGCGACCTCGGGAATCTGCTGCGGTTCTTCGCGGGCATCGATGCGTCGCTCAATGAGAAGCACGCGGGTGACGCCGATGACATCTGGCGTGCGTACGTGCGCCGGCATCTGTCGCCGCACTATGTGCCCGGTGGCCGGCAGCATCATGGCGGTGCGAAGCATCACGGCGGCCCGCGCAACGATGGCGCGCGCCGCGATGGAAACGCGCCGCAGCAGCGCCGCGAGTTTTCTCCGAGCAACGATGCCGGGCGCCGTGGCGCGAACGCGTCGCAACCTCGCCGCGAGTTCACGCCGAACAACGGAGCGCAGAACGGCCCGCGTCGTGAATTCACGCCGAACAACGGCGCGCCGAATGGCCCGCGTCGCGAGTTCACGCCGAACAATGGAGCGCCGAACGGCCCGCGCCGCGAGTTCACGCCGAACAATGGAACGCCGAACGGCCCGCGCCGTGAGTTCACGCCGAGCTCCGGCGGCCCGCGTCGTGACGGCGGCGCGCAGCGTGAACGCGGTCCACGAACCGAGCAGCGCAAAGGCCCCGAGGTCAGCTTCAAAGGTCCGAGCGCTCCCGCGAGCAAGCCGTCGTTCAACGCGCCCGACAATCGCGGCGGAGGCCATCGTCGCCGCCCGAAACGGCACTTCTGAAAACTCGCGACTGTTCACCGCGCGCTTAACTTCGCGCGTATGGACAAGGCGTTTCTCCTGAGCCAACTGCAGACGAAGCTGAAGGCCATCTACGATCAAGCGCTGCGCGCCGCCGAAGACGCGCGCACCGACGCGAAGAGTGGAGCGCCGCGCGCCGTGAACCTCGCCGCCGCGACCCGCACGCGCCTCGAAGCCGCGGAGTCAGCGTGGGCGTCGGTGGCCGACTTCAAACCGGCTCCGCTCGCGCGCGGTGAACGCATCAAGCTGGGCGCGTTGGTCGAGGTCGAAGACGGCGAAGGCGGGAAGACGTTGTTCCTCGCGCCCGCGGGCGCCGGCGAAGAACTCACCGGCCCCGGAGGTGACGGCATCTTTCAGGTCGTCACTCCGGGCTCGCCGTTGGGCAAGGGCTTGATGGGCAAGAAGGTCGGTGACGTCGTCGAGGTGATGGTGAAGGGCGAGCTCACCGAGTGGGACGTCACCTGGGCGGCGTAGTCATTGACCTTGTTTCTTGAGCACTTCGGTGCCGAGCGCGGTGCCGCCGGGCTGCGCCCACCTGCCGTCGAGTTTGCCTTCGCTGACGTCGTAGGCGACGGTGCCCGCGTTCTTCTCGCTCACGCCCCAGCCGACGACGAGCAGGCCGTGGGTCTTGATGCCGACGCCCGCGTACGAGGCGCCGCTCTCGAGCGTCCACTTCACGGAATAGGTGTCACCGGTCGGCGCGATCTCGACGTTGCCTTTGTACGTGCCGCCACCTGACGGCGTGGTCGCCGCGGTGATCGCGTAGGTGCCGTTCAAGCCTTCGGGCCCGGTGAGGGTTTCGGTGCCGACGAAGTTGCCGGTCGCCGCCGTCGCCCATTTGCCGTCGAGCGTGCCGCCGTTGAGTTTGTAGACGACGACGCCGTAGTTCGCGCCGATGCCCCAGCCGATGCCGAGCACGTTGTCGACCTGAAGGCCGACGCCGCTGTACGGCGGGCTGCCCGGCAGGGTCCACTTCACCGTGTTCACCGCGCCGGGAGCGATCTCCACGACGCCGGTGTAGCCGCCGCCGCCGCCGGGGTTGGTCGAGGAGCTGATGTTGTACATGCCTCCGAGCCCGGAGCCGCTCGACGGAGGCGCCTTCTGGGCCGGCGTGGGAGCCGGCGCCGGCGCGGCCTCTTCCTTCTTGCAGGAGGCGAACATGACCACCACACAACCGATGCACAGCAGTGAGTGTCTTTTCATGGTGCGCGGAGCCTCAGTGATCGCGCCACCAAACGCTACACAATGCGAACGCAACGAATGAACGTCACTGCAGCTCGAGCACTTCGGTGCCGAGGGCGGTGGCGCCGGGCCGTGCCCACGTGCCGACGAGTCTGCCGTCCCCGGGCTCGTAGACGACCACGCCCGCGGCCTTGTCCGTCATGCTCCAGCCGACGAAGAGCGTGGAGCCCCGCTTGATGCCGACACCGCTGTACGAAGCGCCGCCTTCGAGCGCCCACCGCACGTCGAAGGTGTCGCCGTTGGGCGTGATGCCGACCGTGCCGGTGTAGCCGCCATCGTTCGGGCCGGTCGCCGACGTGATCAGGTACGTGCCATTCAACCCCTCTGGCCCCGCGAGCGTCTCGCTGCCGATGAAGCTCCCGGTCGCGGCGCTCGCCCAGTGGCCGTCGAGCGCTCCACCGTTCACGTGGTAGGCGGCGAGGCCCCGGTTCTCGACGCTCGCGCCCCAGCCGACGCCGAGCACGCCGTCGACGACGAGCCCAGTGCCTCCCCTGGTTTGACCATTCGTCGGCCGCCACGTCACGACGTGCGCCTCGCCCGACGAAATGACGACCTCGCCCGCGTAGCTGCCTCCGTCTGCAGTGCTCGACGCCGCGATGGAGAAGAGGCCTCCGAAGCGCGCGTCGAGGTTCGGCGCCGGGTGGGTCGCTTTCTTCAGCGGCACGGGCGCGGGCGTCGCCGCTGGTGCGGGCGCTTGTTTCTTGCATGAGGCCCAGACGACGACACATCCGACGAAGAGCAGCGAGCGTCTGCGCATGAGCGGTGAGCCTCAGCCACCACTGCGTGGAACGCCATAGAATGTTGTCCATGCTCTGGGCGCGCGCGTGGTCGTTGATGTTGGTGCTCTCCTCGAGCGCGTTCGCGAGTGACGCGCAGCCCGCGGCCGTCGAACAGAGATCGCAGACGGTTTTTCTCAACACCAGAACGCTCAAGTTCCATTCGCTCTCATGCGAGTGGGCGCGGAAGTGCACGCGCCATTGCGTACGGGTCTCGCGCGAAGACGCGCTCAAGCGCGGCGGAGTGCCGTGCAAGGTCTGCGGCGGCCGTTGATCAACGTTGATGAGGCGCCGAAATGAAACGCTCCGCGTGTTCGCTCGAAGTGCGAGGTCTGCGCGGCGTCAGAAGGGCCACACGAAGGGCGCGCGAGGCCTCGCGCCGAGTGACTCACCGGGGCGCAGCACGCGCGCGATTCCACCGACGCGCTCGGGGAACGGGTCTGCGTCTTCGTTCTCTTCGTACGGCGACGCGCCTTCGACGACCTCGCCCGGGTAGCCCGGGTATTTCGGGCCCATGCCTTCTCGCCAGTACC
Organism: Myxococcota bacterium; assembly: GCA_048498275.1. GTDB lineage: Bacteria > Myxococcota > Myxococcia > Myxococcales > Myxococcaceae > Archangium_A. The sequence continues at coordinate 9,635 of JBEHYH010000139.1, forward strand.
AGGGCGCTCCACCATCGGCGCACGGCACCAATGACTTCGCGTTGAGCACCTTCGCGTAGCGCAGCGCCTGCGGCCCATCGGCCATCAACTGCTGCGGCGTCGTCAGTTCCCGCTGCGGCACGTTCACCAGGAACGCATCGAGCGTCGTGAAGCCGAAGAAGATCGGTTTGAGCTTGAAGCCGCGCACGCCGCAGAACAGGTGCGTCACCGGCTTCATCTTCTTCGCCACCGAGTCCATGTGGCCGAGCGCGTCGTCACCCGCGTCGGCGAAGAACGCGTAGCTCTCGCGCGAGGTCTCCACGCGCCACGTCGACCCGATGTTGCGGAGCTTCGGGTACACGCCGCCCGAGGCCGTCGGCTGCTCGCCGTAGAACGGCAGCGCTTGAAGCGTCACGTCACCGATGCGGCGTTCGCTCCACCAGTCGAGCGCTTCGACGTTCGTGAACCCCAGTTGCCGCAAACGAAGCGCGCAGTCGGTGGAGAACAGACTCTCTCGTTCCACCGGGGGAACGAAGAAGCGCGTCTCTCGCGGCAACTGCAACAATGACCCGAGATGAAAATGATCACCATGGGAGTGCGTGATCAGCACCGCGTCGACGCGGCCGAGATCTCGCGGCTGCATCGGTTGGTAGTTGGGCAGATCGAACCGGCTCGCGGGGCGGAAATACGGGTCGACCAGCACGTTCGCTTCTCGCCCGCGGACGAGCGTCGTGTTGTGGCCGACGAACACCGCGCGCGCCGAAACCTCGGGCTCGGTGAAGCGCTCCAGCCAGCCGGCGTCGCGCAGCTCGGCGAACAGCGACGCGACAGGTTCCACGCGCGCGAACGCACGCAGGTCAGCCGCCGACGCGCCGCGCGCCAACGTCGCGAAGAACGCGTTCACCACCGGCCACGCCTTCGGAGCGACCTCGACGTCGAGCCCGAGCTCGTCGCGTCGCAGATGCAGCACGCGCGGCACGAACTTCTCCGCGCGGGGAAACAGAACTTCTTCGCGCAGCACGCGCCGCCCGAGCCGGCGTTTCTCTCCGTCACACAGCGCCGAATACGCAGCCGTGTCTTCGAGCGCGCGCACGAGCTGTCTGGCGTTCGCGGCGACGAACTCAGGCCCGAGCGTCTGCACCTGTTTCTTGAGCCACCCATGCGCGCGACGAACACGGCGCGACGGCGGGCCGAGAATGCTGCACCCGAGATCTTCGTGATGATCAGCCTCGGTCTTGCCCGACGCGAGCACCGCGAGACTCACTCCGCGAGACAGCGTGACGCGCATCACTTCTTCTTCGTCACGCGCTTCTTCTTCGGAGCCTCTTCCGGTTCACGCTTCTCGGCGCTCTGCTTGCGCCACTCGTCGAAGCGCTTGCGCGAGAAGAGGCCCTTGCCTTCCTCCTTCGCCGATTCGTAGACCTTCTTGAGCTGCTCGCTCGGCATGCCCGGGTTCTTGAAGTACTCCATGGCGACGCGGCCGATGGCCCAGTTCATCGCGAACGCCGCGGGCACCGTCATCAGCGCGCCGAACAACGGCAGAATCGCCTTGATGCCCTGACGCGCCAGCATGCCGAGGCCCGCGGTCGCGCCGAGCTCGAGCACCAGACTCTTCGCGTCGGCTTCGGTGAGTTTGCGCCCGTAGATGTGGCCGATGGTGATCACCATCGCCGACTGCACCGGCAGCATCAGCACCGCGTCGGAGAACGGCACCGGCGAGACCGCGATGACCGCGCACGCGTAGCTGCCCATGTTGATGACGTCGCGCGCGGCCTCGTCACGCTTCTTCTCGGGAACCTTCGCGAAGTCCTTCTTGCGGATGCTTTCCAGCGTATCGAGCCAGGACATGGTGCTCCTTCAACGCACGAACGACGTTTACGTTCCGTGAACCGTGATTTCCCGCCCGAAGTGGTGATTCTCGCGGAGCTTGAGGCCCGTCTGCTTGATGGTGCGCGTGAGCGCGGGGCCCACCCAGAAACCCTTGGGGTGCGTCTTGCGGAAGGTCTTCCGGATCCACGCGTCGATTTCCATGAAGCGCTGCCGGAACTTCTCGGGCGCGGCGTCGCGGCGGCCGGTCTGCTGCGTGACGTCGAGCTCCGCCCAGATCTGCCCGCTGACGAGCTCGCCGTCGTCGTTGGTGAGGTTGCGTTCCCAGAAGATGACGGGGCTGCTCACTTCGTTGATGCGCCACAGGCCCTTGTCTTTGCCGCGCTTCATCTTGTCGACGAGCGCCGGCCCGATGTCGCTGGCCACCAGGTACACGTCTTCTTCGGGGAACTGGTCGAGCGCGTCTTCGCGGGCGCGAAACGTCTTCCAATCAGGGGGCACGCGACGCGGGTAGACCTCGAACACGAAGCGCTCGATGAAGCGCAAGAACGCGAGCTCATCGTCGCGCCCCATGAAGACCTGAAGCTGAGAAGCCATGACCGTCAGGCTCTAGCAGCGGGGTAGGGTGACGCCATGCTTTTCGCGCTCGCCCTGTTCCTCGCCGCCGCGCCTGCTCCGTCGGTGCTCGTCGAGGGAGACGGCCTGACCTCCACCTCGTTCACGCTCGAACAGCTCAAGAAGCTCGGCCCCGTCACCGTCGAATGGAAAGACAAGTCGGGCCCGCATCGCTTCACCGGCGTGCGCGTCGAGAAGCTGTTGATGCAGACCGGCTTCGCCGAGAAGGCGCGGCACGAAGAGCTGCGCGCGTCGCTGGTGGCCACCGCGGCCGACGGGTTCATGGCGGTCTTCAGCGTCGCCGAGGTGCTCGAGGCGATGGGCCCGTCGAACGTGCTGCTCGCCTGGGAGCAGGACGGCAAACCCCTGCCTCCCGAACACGGCGCGTTTCGTCTCGTGGTGCCGACCGACAAACGCGGAGCGCGTTCGATTTATCAGCTCGTGAGAATTCGACTCACCAACGCACGCTGAGGCTTGAACGGCGTACCCCGCTGGGGGAATTTCGCCGAATGACCATCAATTCTTCACGAGTCGTTTTCTTCACGGCGGCGCTCGCGTTCGCCTTCATGGGTTGCCCTCCGGGCGGCGGCGGTAGCACGGGCGGCGGCACCGGCACGACCACCGGCGGCGGCTCCGGCACGACCACGGGCGGCGGCACCGGCACGACCACGGGCGGCGGCACCGGTACGACCACGGGTGGCGGCACCGGTACGACCACGGGCGGCGGCACGGGCACGACGACGGGCGGCGGCACGGGCACGACCACGGGTGGCGGCACCGGCGTGACCTGCACGGAGATCACGCTCCCGAACATGGCGTTCTTCCAGAACGACGCGCAGAATAACTACGTCTCGTTCCAGTCTGACGTCGACCCGAACATCGGCGCGGCTGACCCCGACGGCTCGCACCTCGAGTTCTACGCACTCGCGATGGGCACGTTCAACCTCGCGAGCAACACCGACAAGAACTACTCGACCTGTCTGCGTTGCCTCCGCGTCTTCCAGGACGACGACAAGGTCTTCTTCCAGAAGAGCGGCTCGATGCTCGTCAGCCCGTCTGACGCCGGCACGCTGATCAGCGTGCCGGCGTCAGAC
>JBEHYH010000140.1:0-13131 GCA_048498275.1 Myxococcota bacterium
CACGTACCAATGGGCCGACGGCGCGACGACGGAAGACCGCATGGGCCGCCCCGCCGGCACCTATTCGGTGACGGTGACCGACGCGAACGCCTGCACGAAGGTCGCGAACGTCACCATCACCCAGCCGGCGTCAGCGATCTCCATCACCGGCAACGTGACCAACGTCGCCTGCAACGGAGGCACCACCGGCGGCGTCGACATCACGCCCGTCGGCGGTGTCCCCGCCTACACGTACAACTGGACGAACGGCAGAACGGTGCAGGACCTCGTCAACGTCGTGTCAGGCACGTACTCCGTGATGGTGACCGACGCGAACGGCTGCACGGCGACGCAGCCGTTCACCGTCACGCAGCCTCTGGCGATCAGTATGGCCAGCACGGTGACCAACGTGGCCTGCAACGGCAACACCACCGGCGCCATCAACCTCACGCCTGTTGGCGGCACGAGCCCATACACCTTCAACTGGTCTACCGGGCAGACGACCGAAGACCTCGTGGCGCTCGGCGCGGGCACCTACTCGGTGACGGTCACCGATACGAACAACTGCACCGGCACGGCCAACATCAACCTCACCCAGCCGCCGGCCATCGTGACGTCGACGAGCCGCACGAACGTGGCGTGCAACGGCGACAGCTCCGGCAGCGCGTCGGTGACGACCTCGGGAGGAGCGCCCGGGTACACGTACAGTTGGGCGCCGTCGGGTTCGACCGTCGCCGCGCCTTCGAATCTCCCGGCGGGCATTCATACGGTGACGGTGACCGACGCGAACGGCTGCGCGAAGACCGATTCGGTCACCATCACCCAGCCTTCGGCGATCGTGACCTCCCCGGGCGCCGCGACGAGCAACGTGTCGTGCAACGGCGGCATGAACGGCGTGGCGCAGGTCATCGCCACCGGAGGCGCGGGCGCGTACACCTACAACTGGTCGACCGGCGGCACGACCCAGGCCATCACCGGGCTGGCGCAGGGCACGTACACGGCGACCGTGACTGACGCGAACAACTGCCAGAAGACGCAAGCGGTCACCCTCACGGAGCCGCCGCCGCTGGTCGCGAGCCTCGAGTCGCTCACCAACGTTGCGTGCCACGGCGGCGCGACCGGCAGCGCGACGTTGAGCGTCGACGGCGGCAACGGTGGCTATACGTACAATTGGCTCCCGACCGGCGGCACCGCGGCGACGGCGAATGGTCTCGTCGCGGCGAACTACACGGTGACGGTGCAAGACCAGGTCGGCTGCCAGACGAGCAAGAGCTTCGCGCTCACGCAGCCTCCGGTGCTGACGGCGAGCGTGCTCTCCCAGACGAACCTCCTGTGCAACGGCGACAACTCCGGCGCGGCGACGGCGAGCGCTTCGGGCGGCACCGGCGGCTACACGTACGACTGGGCCCCGAGCGGCGCGACGACCGCGGCCGCGACGGCGCTCCCGGCCGGCAGCAACACGCTCACCGTGACCGACTCCAACAACTGCACCGCGACGCAGACCATCACGCTCACGCAGCCCGACGACATCGTCGTGAACCTCGCGTCGCAGAACGGCCCGGTGTGTCTCGGTGACACCGACGGCGCCGCGACCGCTTCGGCGACCGGCGGCACCGGCGCGTTCACGTGGGAATGGTCGACGGGTGAGACCACGGCCTCGGTGAGCGGCCTCGCGGCGGGCACGTACACGGTGACCGCCACCGACGCGAACGCGTGTCACAAGACGCTGCAGGTCGACCTCTCGACGCAGGCGCCGCTGTCGCTCACGCAGTCGCAGACCGACGTGTCGTGCGCGGGCGCGAACACCGGCACGGCGACGGTCATCGTCGATGGCGGCGCGGGCAACTACACGTACCTGTGGACCGGCGACCCCACGGGCAACGGCACCAACGCGGTGAGCGGGCTCACGGCGGGCACGTATTCGGTCACCATCACCGACAGCGCGAGCAGTTGTGTCGCGACGGCGACGTTCACCATCGCCGAGCCGCCGGCGCTCGTCGCCAACGGCAGCCTGACGAACCCGACGACGGTGAACATGTGTGATGGCTCCGCGCAGGTCGCGCCCACCGGAGGCGTCGCGCCGTACACCGTGAACTGGGCGCCGAACGCGGCGACGACCACGTCCATCTCGAATCAGTGCGCCGGCATGGAGACGGCGACGGTGACCGACTCGAACGGTTGCCACGCGACGTACACCGCGAACTTCTCCGCGCCGACCGTCGACGTGAGCCTCGCGCTGGCGGGCGCGAACGACGCGGTGCTCGCAGGTGGAACGGCGACGTTGACCGCGCACGTCGCCAGCACGCCCGATGCGCTCGGCGTCTCGGTGAGCGTGGCGATCCCCTCCGGGCTCACGGTCGAGAGCGTGGCCGCGCCGAACGGCTTCACCTGCACCTCGCTGCCGCTGACGACCAACATCCTCACCTGCGCTTCGTCGTCAATCGTCGACAGCTCCGGTGCCGACCTCGTCGTCACCGTGCGCGTCGCGGAGCTGTTCGGCCACGGCATGGTGACCGTCAACGCCAGCGCGACCTCGGCGTACAACGAGCTCGCTCCGGCGAACAACGCGGCCAGCGCGGCGCTCGACATCATCAGCCCGTCGAAGCTCGTCGCGCAGAAGACCGTGGAAGCGGTCGACGCGAACAACCTCCGCTACACCATCACGGTGCGCAACGATGGCCCTGCCGCCGCGCTCGATCTCCCCGGCAGCGATGAGGTCGTCGACGCGCTGCCCGAAGGGCTCTCGCTCGTCTCCGCGAACGCCGATGGAGGCACGGTCATGACCACCGGCACCCACGTCGCGTGGAACGGCACGCTGCGCGCGAGTGAATCGGTCGCCATCACGGTGAACGCGTCGATCAACGCCGCGGTGCAAGACGGCACGTCCATCAGCAACATCGCAACGGTGAACTACGACTTCGACGGCGACGGAGTGCCGGAAACGACCGACCACAGCGACGCGGCGGTGCACGTCGTTTCGCGCGATGGCGAAGATGCCGGCACGGGTGGTGGGAACGGCGCGACGGGCGGCGGCTCCGGTGGCGGCGGCGGCTCGAATGGCTCGGGCTGCGGCTGCACCAGCGGCGGCGAGCTCGTCGGCCTCTGGTTGTTCGCGATGGTGCTCGGTCGCCGTCGCGCGCGCCGCTAGGAAAAACCGGACATTTCGCGCGGCCGGGCTGAAACCCCGGTTGCGCGCGATGGCCGCCGTCCGCATGAATGAGCGCGATGCGCTCGCGCTTCTTCGAAGAGTCGGTGTCACTGCAAGCCAACGAGCACGGCGAGTTCCGCGTCGATTCGCTGCCTGACGGCCGTACGCGCATCGGCTTGCTGATGGCGGGCAACCATTTCTGCACCGGCCTGTGGGTCATCGGCCCGCGTCGCAAGGCGTACTTCAAGCGTTCGCGCGACATCGAGCGCATGGTCGTCGCGACCATCAAGCCGGGTTGGGCTCCAATGCTCCTCGACATGCCCGCGTCGGAGTTCGTGGATCAAACGGTGATGCTCAAGACGCTGTGGGGCGAGTCGGCGATGGCGCTGACGCGCACGATGCTCGAGTCACCCGACGCCGCAGCGCTGCCTGAACGCTTCACCGACGTCGCGCTCACGAGAAAACGCACGCACTTCGAATCGTCTTCTGCGCGGCTCGCGCGTCACGCGGTGCGAATGCTCGACGCCGAATCGATGCCTGTCGGCCACGTCGCCGCGCGGCTCGGCGTGAGTGACCGGCATCTGCGTCGCACCTTCCTCGAGAACGTCGGAGTCGGCGGCAAAGAGTTCGCCCGCGCCTCCCGACTCCAGCGCGCGCTGAAGCTCGCGAAGCACAACCACGACTGGGGAGAAATCGCGTCGAACGCGGGCTACTTCGACCAGTCGCACTTCTCCGCCGACTTCAAGGCGTTGATGGGCGTGACGCCGACCGCGTTCCTGCATCACGCTTTCGAAGACAATTCCTGCGGGTTTTGAAAGTCGTTCCTGCTTGCTCACGAGGCAGTGCTGGCCGTGAATCAGCGCTGAACAATGAATCTGCTCCACGCGCTCGTGTGTCTGTGTGTCCCCGCGGTCGCGAACTGGGCGGCAGATCGTTTCAAGTGGGCGAAGACGCTCGGGCCGGTGGTGCTCTCGTACGCGGCGGGCATCATCTTCGGCAATCTGCCGGGCGTTCACCTCGATGAAGAGTTCGGTCAAGGCGTCGCAGGCGGAGCCGTGCTGCTCGCGGTGCCGCTGCTGCTCTTCACGACCGACTTGAAAGGCTGGCTCAAGCTCGCGCGGCCGTTGCTCATCTCGTTCATGCTCGCGTGTGTCGCGGCGGTCATCGCGGCCGGCGGAGTCGCGTGGACCTTCCGCTCGTACACCGACGAGTGGTGGAAGATCGCCGGCATGCTGGTCGGCGTGTACGTCGGCGGCACGGCGAACATGTCGGCGGTCGGCCTCGCGCTCGAGACGCGGCAGGAGACGTTCGTGGTGCTCAACACCGCAGACCTCGTCGCCGGCGGCGCGTACCTCTTCTTTCTGCTCGGCGCGGCCAAGCCGTTGCTCAGCAGGTTCTTGAAGCCCTTCTCTCTGCAGTTGGCCGAAGAAGACGTCGCGCCGGTGAAATCAGGCTCGCCGGTCGTCGGCAGAATCGTCTCGTTGGTGCTCACCGTCGCGATGGTCGCAGCGAGCGTCGGCGTTTCATTTCTCGTGCTCGGCAAGCTGCACATCGGCGTGGTCATGCTGTGCATCACCACCTTCGGCATCGGCGCGTCACTGGTGCCCGCGGTGCGCAACCTGCGCGGCAGCTACGAGCTCGGCGAATATCTGCTCCTCATCTTCTGCACCGGCATGGGAGCGCTCGCCGACGCCAGCAAGATTTCAGGCTCGAGCGTGATGTTGCTCACCTTCGTCGCGCTGGTGATGGCGACCGCCGCGACGCTGCACTTCACGCTGTGCAGGCTGTTCGGCATCGACGTCGATGTCGCCATCATCTCATCGACCGCGACCATCTTCGGGCCGCCGTTCATCGGGCCGGTGGCGACCGCGCTGGGCAATCGTCAACTCGTCGGCCCCGGGCTCACGCTCGGGCTGATGGGCATCGCGCTCGGCACGTATCTGGGGCTGCTGACGTCATGGGCGCTGCACGCGGTCGGTTGATCAACGCTTCGGCAGATCGATGCGCGTGAAGCGCGCCGCGAACTCCGGGTCGAGCCAGTCGACGTGACTCGTGGTCGCAACGAACACCACGTTCGAAGGCAGCTTCTGCGCGTCGAGCAGATCTTTGAGCTGCAGCATCGTCTGCATGTACTCATCGACCTTGCGCTGCTTGCCGGTCTCGGCCTGCGCGAACTGCTCGCGCTTCATCGCGATGGCCTCGATGTCTTCGACCGCCACGATGCACGGAGCGTTCGACGTCGCCGCGACGGTCATGAACTTCGTCACGCGCGCCGCTCCGACGCCGACGAACATGTGCACGAACTCCGCGGCCGATCTCTGAAACAGCGGGCGCTTCGACTTCGCGGCGAGCCACTCGATCAACGCCGACTTGCCGCTCGCGTGCGTTCCCGTGAGCAGCAACACGCGCGGGCCACCCTCAAGCGCGCGCTGCATCGTCGCCTTCGCGTCATCGAGCCCGTTCAATTCAGGCGTGACGCTCACGTTGCGCGACGGCACCTCGAAATTCTTCACGTCCCAATCGTTGGCGCCCGCGGTGGTCGTCTGCAGCCGCCGCATGAAGAAGAAGACGAGCACGCACACGAAGACCATCGGCAGCCACGCGATGAGCACGCCAGACAGTGAAGACTCTTCGCGGCGGTAGACGACGATGCCACCCGCGCGCTGAATCTCCGCGAGCACGTTCGTCTGCGGGCGGCGAATCACTTCGATGCGCCCGTCCCGATAGAACGCCTGCGCGTCAGCCCCCGGCGTCACCTCCAGAAAATCGAGCTGCCCCGCGGCCGCTGCGTCCATCACCTGCTTCCAATCGCCGTCGGCCCGCTTCGGCTCGGAGAACACATTGTAGAAGGCGACGAAGAAGATGATCAGGATCACCCAGAGGCCGATCGTCTTGTAGCTCTGACGCATGGCCCCGCCGCTTAGCAGGCTTCCCGAAACGCCCCGGAATCAATTGAACACGATTTAATTGAAACCAATTTAATTCGGGCGCATCTATGTCTGCGTGAACCCGCTGCTCCTCGACAACCAACTGTGCTTCTCGCTGTACGCCGCCTCGCGGGCGATGACCGCCGCCTACGCGCCGTTGCTCGAGCCGCTGGGCCTCACCTACCCCCAGTACCTCGCGCTGCTGGTGCTGTGGGAAGGCGACAACATCTCGGTGAAACAGCTCGGTGAACGCCTGCAGCTCGACTCCGGAACGCTGACTCCGGTGCTCGGCAAACTCGAAGAGCGCGGCCTCGTGGCGCGTGAACGTGACGACGCCGATGCGCGCGTCGTGCGCGTGACGCTCACCGCCGTCGGCCGCGCGCTGAAGCAGAAAGCAAAGAAGGTCCCCGAACAGCTCGTGTGTCAGTTCGGCATCAATCTACCCGCCATCGCCCGGCTCAGAGATGAGCTGAATGGCCTGACCCAACACCTCCGCGCGGCGAACGCGGAAGACCAAGGAGAAACACCATGAGCACCATCCAGCCGCTGTACACCGCCCACGCGACGTCCAAGGGAGGCCGCGCCGGCAACGTGAAGTCTGACGACGGCATCATCGATTTGAACCTCACGCTGCCCAAGTCGATGGGCGGCGACGGCAAGCCCGGCTCGAACCCGGAGCAGTTGTTCGCGGCCGGTTACTCGGCTTGCTTCGCGGGCGCGGTCGGCGTCGTGGCGCGCACGCAGAACGTCGCGGTCGGCGCGTTCACCATCTCGGCCGACGTCACCATCGGCAAGGACGAGAGCGGCTTCGGCATCGCCGCGAAGCTCATCGGCAGCTTCCCCGAGCTCTCGAAGGACGCGGCGCAGAAGGTGATGGAGGCCGCCCATCAGGTCTGCCCGTATTCGAAGGCCACCCGCGGCAACATCAACGTCGAGCTCACCGTCGCCTGAGTCATCGCGCGGGGGAGGCACCCATCGCTCCCCCGCTGCGCAGGGTTTCGGAAAACAATGCGCAAACATTGAACAGACATTACACACGCTCCCGCGAGCCGAGGTCGCTCGCAAAGGAGCAACGATGATTCGTGTCGCGATTCTGGGTTCCCAACTCGTAGGGCAACTGGCGAATGACGACCTCGGTCCGGAGGTCGACATCGTGTGGAAAGGCACCTCCCCGGAGGCGTTCCGCCAGGAAGTGCCGCCGCTCAAGCCGGAGGTGGTGATCATCGACCTCGTCGATCTCGACGGCGCGGTCGATCAGGAGGTCCGCGCGCTGCTCGGGTTGACGGGCTCCGAGCTGGGCATCGTCACCTACTCCTTCGCGCGCCGCCAACTGCTCAAGGAGCTCCGGAGCTCGAACGTGCGGGTGCTGCAGGCGCCGATGCGTCTGGAGACGCTGCGCGCGCACCTCATGCCGCTGATAGTGAAGTCGACGTTGGATTCAGGGCGTCAACGCGAGCCGGCTCCGGTGACGGAGCGCGCGCGGCCGAAGCGCTCTGCGGTTCCGGCACCGACCGGGGCATCGCGCTTCCGCTACAACCGCGCGCAACTGGGCAAGCTCTTGACGGTGCAGAGCGCCATCGCGTGCGAGTGCCCCAACCACGTCGCTCAGCTCGTCGAGTCGCTGCAGCAGTTCGAATTGTATTCACGCGACTGCGAGAACCGCGATGAAGCCGACCGCGCGATGCACACGCGCCTCGCCGACGTCACCGGCTGGGCGCGCGCCGCGATGGAAGAGGTGCTGGCCGAGTTGCTGGTGCACGAGAAAATCGAGGTCTGAGCCGCGCCGCCGGTTAAATCCTCCGCATGACCTCTGGCGAACTCGTGACACAGAGCCCCGCGGATCTCGACGACCTCGTCTTCCGCGGTGAGTGGAGCCTCGCGCGCATCGACGACGCACTGTCCGATGCGCGCGCCGCTTTTCCGGCGTGGAGAAAGTTGAAGCAGAGCGAACGCGCGGAGTTTCTGCGCAAGTACCAGGCGGCGTTGAAGGCGCGCGCCGATGAGCTGACCTCCGCCATCTCGCGCGAGATCGGCAAGCCGCTGTGGGAAGCGAAGACCGAAGTGCAGGCGATGATCTCGAAGGTCGACGTCACGTTGACCGAAGGCGCGGCGTTCACGAGAGACCACCGCATCGAAGATCTGCCCGGAGAGATTCGCCATCGGCCGCACGGTGTCGTCGCGGTGCTGGGGCCGTTCAACTTCCCCGGGCATTTGCCGAATGGGCAGATCGTGCCCGCGCTGCTCACCGGCAACACCGTCGTCTTCAAGCCGTCTGACAAAGGCCCGCTCACGGCGGAGCTGATGCAGAAGTGCTTCGCCGATGCGGGCTTTCCGCGTGGCGTGTTCACCGTCGTGCAGGGCGCGGTCGAAGCGGCGGAGCACGTCGTTCGTCACCCCGGCGTCGACGCGATTCTGTTCACGGGCTCGCTCCCGGTCGGTCAGAAGATCGTCGCCGCGAACGCGCATCGCCCTGGAGTGCTGGTCGCGCTCGAGCTCGGCGGCAAGAACGCGTCGCTGGTCTTCGATGACGCGGATCTCGAGCGCACCGTGCGCGAAGTCGCGTTCTCCGGGTTCGCGACTGCAGGCCAGCGTTGCACGGCGACCTCCCGCGTCTATGTGACGAAGGGCATCGCCGATGCGTTCTGCGCGCGGCTCGTGAAAGCAGCGAATGCCGTGAAGGTCGGTCACCCGAAAGACGACGTCTTCATGGGCCCGCTGATCTCTGAACGCACGCGGCAGAATCTGCTGACGGCTCGCAAGCTCGCGGTGAGCAACGGCTACGAAGCGCTCGTGCCCGGTGGGAGTTTCGAAGCGCGCACGCGCGGCTACTACGTGACGCCGTCGGTGCATCGAATCGCTGGGCGCGGTCACGTGCCGGGCTACTCAGACACTGAATTGTTCGCCCCTGACCTCGGCGTGCACGTCGTCGACTCGCCGGAAGAAGCCATCGCGCTCGCGAATGAGACTGACTACGGGCTCTCTGCCGCCGTGTTCACGCAGAACGCCGAGCTGTTCGAGCGCGCTGCCGATGAACTGCGCGTTGGTGTCTTGCACTGGAACAAGTCGAGCGCTGGAGCGAGCGGCCGCCTGCCCTTCAGCGGCATCAAAGGCAGCGGCAATCACCGGCCCGCGGGCATCTTGATGAGCACCTCGTGCGTGTACCCGATGGGCGTGCTGCTCCCCGCGAAGACGCCGGGCGCGCCGCCGAGCTGGCCGGGCATTTCCTTCGATACGTAAGTGATTTCGTCACTTGCTCCCGTGACGCGGTTCAGGTGAACGGCCGCGCATGGGCAAGCTCCTGTTTGGAACCGACGAGTCGATCGAGTGCATTCAAGACGTCGGCGTGACGGGCTCCGAAGGCGAACCGCTCTGCCTCGCGTACAAGACGCGCAAGACGTTCATCGGCGCGGGCGTCGCGTTTCACGATGACGGCTACGTGCTGCGGCACGCGAAGAACGCGAACACGTATTACCCGTGGCCCGACGAAGCGCAGATTCAGAAGTGGCAGTCGATGCAGTTGCTGCCCGACCCGCTGCCGAAATACTCCATCCCCTGGTACGAGTACGCGTTCGGCTACTCGCTGTGGCTGATCATCGCGTTGATGGCCGTGTGGTGGGCGTTCAAGCGGTGGACCACGCAGCGCCGTCACGCGGCGAACGCGCTCATCCCCGTCAGCATGGGCCCGCCGCTGCAGGAGACCGAGTTCGACAAGTTGATCAGCGACGAAGCGAAGAAGCACCTCGGCGAGGGCGAGCTCATTCAGCATCAGGCGTTCGCGGTGAACGAAGGCGACCATTTCAACGCGTGGTACCTGGTGCTCACCAACCGCAACCTGTTCGTGTTCACCACCAAACGCGGCGCGTTCTCACCATCGAAAGAGATCACCGACACCGCCGTGATTCCCCGCGAAGCGTTCACCGGCGTCTCCGAACACGACTACGAGTTCACGTTCACGCACACCGGCGGCACGTTCATCATGAGCGTGCCGAAGAAGTCGAAGCACTTCAGCAATCAGGAAGCGTTCATTCGCGACGTGCCGCGCCTGATGTTCCCGTCGGAGCAACCGCTCGCGGGCGTTCAGGTGCTGGGCTAAGGCGCGCGCCCCATGAGCGCATTGGAGTCCTTCGCTGGCCGCTGGTTCGTCGTGAAAATCGGAGGCGAGCTCGCGCTCGACGTGAAGAAGCTCTCGCGGACTGTCGGCCGCGCGGTGCACGAATTTCTCGAAGTGGGCATCAAGGTCGCGGTGGTGCACGGCGGTGGGCCGCAGGCGACGGAGCTCTCGAAGAAACTCGGCCTCGTCACCAAGCAGGTCGCCGGCCAGCGCGTCACCGATGAAGCGACGCTCGAGGTGATGAAGCAGGTGCTCGGCGGCGTCGGCGTAAACGTCGCGCAGGCGATGCGGCTCGCGCAGGTGCAGGCGATCTCGACCTCAGGTGTCTCCGCGGGGCTGGTGGAGGCGACGCGCCGCCCGCTGGTTCGCGTCGGCACTGAAGACGTCGACTACGGGCTGGTGGGTGACGTCACCAACGTGAACGTGACGCTGCTCGAAGCGCTCGCTGCGGCGGGCGTGGTGCCGGTACTCGGCTGCCTCGCGGGCGACGCGCACGGCAACGTGTTCAACGTGAACGCCGACACCGTGGCGACGCGGCTCGCGGGCCGGCTCAACGCGTCGCGCCTCTTCCTCGTCTCGAACGTGCCTGGCGTACTGGCGAACAAAGACGACCCGTCGACGCGTATTCCGAAGCTCACGCCCGCTGAAGCGAAGGCGCAGATTGAGAAAGGCGCGATCGTCGGCGGCATGATTCCCAAAGTCGAAGAGAGCCTCGCGATGCTCGACGAAGGCATCGGCGCGATTCACATCGTCGGGCTCGAACCGGAGACCACGATTCTCGACGAAGCGCGTGAGCCCGGCAGCCGCGGCACCGTGTTCGTGAAGTGACTCAGCGCGAGCGACCGGGCAGCACCAGCAGGGGCACGCGCGTGGTGACGGTCATCTGTCGGGTGTGACTGCGGCTGGTGAGCGACTCCCAGAAGCCGAGCTCGTGCGAGAGCATCACCAGCAGCTCGGTGGGAAATCTCCGCAGACATTCCTGAATGCCCGCGGTCGCCTTCTGGTGCGTGAAATAGCGGTACTCGTGATGACCGGGCACCGCGCCGTCGACGAGGCGCTCCACCTGCTCGCGCACCGCTTCGTCACGCTCCTGTTCGAAGACGTGCAGCACGTCGAGGTGCGCCGCGAAGGCCGTCAGCAGCTCGCGAAGCAACCCAAGCTCGGAGCCGTCTCTCACGCGCGCCGGGTCGCACGCGTACAGCACCCGCTTCAGGCCGTCGCCGAGTGAGACGCCATTCGGCACTACCAGCACGGGGAAGCCGCGCACCTTGATGGCCGCGGTCGTGGTGTTGCCGAAGAGCTTGTACTCGGGGAGGTTGCTCTCGATGCCCATCACCACGAGCCCGACGGGATGCTGTGCGACGTACTCGCGCAACCGCTCGATGGTGTCGTCGGCGAGACACGCCCACTTCACGTGGAGCTGATGCTGCTGCGCGAGGTTCACCGCGAGGTCTTCCAACTGCTTCTCGTTGTTCCGCCGGTGATGCTCGATGTTCGCCGACGACACGCGCGCGTTGGCGGCGTGTACGTCGAGCTTGAACACGTTGAAGAGCGTGAGCTCCGCGCCGAGCGTGCGCGCGAGCTGCGCGGCGTATTCGACGGCGTTGGTCGCCGCGGCGGAAAAGTCGGTGGCGACGAGGAGGTTCTTCATTTGATGGCCCGCGGAGGGAAGTGCGTCCACAGAATCGGGTCGCCCTTGTGAAACGGCGCGATGAGCACGCGCCCGACGACGCCGTCACGCTCCGCGGCGCGCACCCACGACTCGGTGAGCAACGGCTCGACGGCTGAGCGCTCTTCGAGATCGTCTCCGCTGAGCGCCGCGCCGAGCGGCACCTCCCGCGCCGCGAAGAAGACCTTGGTCGACCTGGTGGTCTCGAAGTCAGACCAGCGCAACGGGTCGCCGGCCTGCACCGGCACCAGCACCTTCTGATTCACGATGTACGACGCGCTGTCGGGCTTCACGATGCTCGAGGTGACGAACTGCTCCGGCACCGAGCGTTGCGAAATCATCTCGAACGTCACCACCGTGTTCTCGCTGATGTCGACGGCCGCGACGATGACCGGCACCAGGTTCCAGCCTTTCTTCGCGTCGAGCCCCTGCTTCTTGAAGAAGAAGTACATGCCGGCGCTCCCGAGACAGAGCAGCGCGAACCCCACGGCAAGCCCCAGCCCCAAACCCGTCGCAAAGCCATCTTTCGAAGCACTCGGCGTGTCGTTCATGCGCGCGACACTACCGCTTGAGCGACGGCTCCCATTGACCCATCTTGCACGGCCATGAGCCACGCACCTGGAAGCGTCAACCCCGCGACGTTGAAACCGCTGCCGTCGATTTCGAACTCGTCGGTCGCTGATGTGAAAACCGCCGTCGCCGCCGCGCGTGCTGCGCAACCGGCGTGGGCGGCGCTGTCGCTCGATGAACGCGCGTCGAAGATGAAGGCGCTGGGTCAGGCGATCCTCGCGAAGGCCGATGCGCTCGCGCAGACGATGTCAGACGAGACGGGCCGTTCCACCATCGAAGCGAAGGGCAGCGAGCTCACGTCGCTCGCGCCGTACGTGGAGACCGCGATTTCAGAGGCACGCCGCGTGCTCAAGCCGCACAAGGTGAAGTTCTCGGCGCTCGATTTCCCCGGCAAGCGTGGCGTCACCGAGTCGATTCCGCGCGGAGTCATCGGCGTCATCGCTCCGTGGAATTACCCGCTCGGGAACTTCTGGAAGCCGCTCTTCCCCGCGCTGCTCTCGGGCAACGGCGTGGTGCTCAAGCCGTCTGAATACACGCCGCGCACCGGAGCCGCGCTCGCCGCCATCTGCAACGAAGTGCTGCCGAAGGGGCTCGTCGGAGTCGTCATCGGCGCCGGTGAGGTCGGCACGGCACTCATCGATGAGGTCGACGCGGTGACGTTCACCGGCTCCGCTCCCACCGGTCGCAAAGTCGACGAACGAGCGGCGAAGCGTCTGATTCCCCCCCC
>JBEHYH010000141.1:0-13100 GCA_048498275.1 Myxococcota bacterium
CCTGTTGGCTTCATCTAGGTCGCGTCCGACAAATGCCGGCTCGAAGAGTACCGGCGCGTGTCGGCGTTCAATCGGCTGCATGGCATCGACGTGCAGGAGATCTCTCCGGGTCAGGTGAAGGAGCTCTTCCCGCTCGCGCGCATCGACGACGTGCTCGCGGGTTTCTACGTGCCGCAAGACGGCCGCGTGAACCCGGTCGACGTGACGATGGCGCTCGCGAAGGGCGCGAAGATGGCGGGCGCGACGCTGCTCGAGAACGTCCCCGCGACGAACGTGATCATCAAGAACGGCGAAGTGAAGGGCGTGGAGACGCCGTTCGGCAACATCACCTGCGAATACGTCGTGAACTGCGCCGGCATGTGGGCGCGTCAGCTCGGCGCGAAGTCGGGCATCACGATTCCGCTCCAGTCGGCGGAGCACTACTACCTCATCACCGAAGCCATCGAAGGCATCAACCGCGACTGGCCCGTGCTCGAAGACCCGGGTTGCTACGGCTACTACCGCGAAGAGGGCGGCGGCCTGATGGTCGGCATGTTCGAGCCGAAGTGCGCTCCGTGGAAGGTCGAAGGCGTGCCCGAAGATTTTTCGTTCGGAGAAATCACCCCCGACTGGGACCGGATGACGCCGTACCTCGAGAAGGCGATGTCGCGCGTGCCCATCACGCAGAACGCCGGCCTCAAGAAGTTCTTCTGCGGCCCCGAGAGCTTCACGCCCGACTTGAAACCGATCATCGGTGAGGCGCCTGAAGTGAAGAACTACTTCGTCGCCGCGGGTTTGAACTCCATCGGCATTCTCACCGGCGGCGGTTGGGGCCGCGCCATCGCGCATTGGATCACGACGGGCCACCCCGACTTCGACGTGACCGGCGTGCACATCGACAGACTGCAGCCGTACCAGACGACTCCCGACTACCGCCGCGTGCGCACCGTCGAGTCGCTCGGTCAGGTGTACGCGTGTCACTACCCGTTCAAGCAACTCAAGACCGCGCGTGATGCGAAGCGTTCACCGCTCTTCACGCAGCTGCAGAAGCAGGGCGCGTTCTTCCGCGACGTGAGCGGCTGGGAGAGCGCCGACTGGTTCGCGGGTGAAGGGCAGACGCCCGAAGAAGGCCCGATGCATTGGGGCCGCCCGTCGTGGTGGAAGCACTGGGAAGCCGAGCACCGCGCGGTCCGCGAGAACGTCGCGCTGATGGACATGTCGTTCATGTCGAAGTTCCGCGTCGAAGGCCGTGACGCGGGGCGCATGCTGAACCAGCTCTCGGCGAACAACGTCGACGGAGCGGCGGGGCAGATCACGTACACCCAGTGGCTCAATTCCATCGGCGGGCTCGAGGCCGACCTCACCGTCACCAAGTTCGACGACACGCACTTCATGGTCGTGGCGAGCGACACCGCGCACCGGCACGTCGAGGCGCGGCTGCGTCGCGCATGTGACGCGTCACCGCATGCTTTCGTGAGCGATGTCACCGGCGCGTACGCGCAGTTGAACGTGCAGGGCCCTCGCAGTCGTGAGCTGCTGCAGAGCGTGACGAGCGTCGATCTGTCGAACGAGGCGTTCCCGTTCCGCGCGGCGAAGGAGATCGACATCGGGTTCGCGCGTGTGTTGTGCGTGCGCATCACGTACCTCGGCGAGCTCGGCTACGAGCTCTACATTCCGACCGAGGCGTCGGCACATGTGTACGAGCGGCTCCGTGAAGCGGGGAAGAAGTTCAACCTCGCGCACGCCGGGCTGAAGGCGCTCGCGTCGCTGCGCATGGAAAAGGGTTACCGCGATTACGGCCACGACATCGACAACACCGACTCGGTGCTCGAAGTGGGCCTCGGCTTCGCGGTCGACCTGAAGAAGCCCGACGGGTTCATCGGCCGCGACGCGGTGCAGGCGCAGAAGAACGCCGGCGGTTTGAAACGTCGCCTCGTGCAGGTGCTGCTCAAAGACCCGGAGCCGCTGCTGTTCCACGCCGAGCCGATTCTGCGAAACGGCAAGCTCGTCGGTTCGATTCGCGCCGCGAGCTACGGCCACACGCTCGGCGCCGCGGTCGGTCTGGCGATGGTCGAAGGCGGTGACGAAGTCGTCGACGCCGCGTGGCTCCAGGCCGGCTCGTGGGAGGTGCAGATCGGCAACACGAAGTACGCCGCGAGCGTTTCGCTCAAGCCGCTCTACGACCCCGACATGAAGCGCATCAAGGCATGACCGAGCTGCGGTGTGAGACGCATCAGGCCGTCGCGGGCTGGCAGTGCACGGGCTGTGGCCGCGCGCTGTGCCCCGACTGCGTGGCGTACAAATACGTCGCTCCGGCGCGCCTGACGGTCTGCGTGCTGTGTGGCGAGCTGGCGGAGCCGTTGTTGCGTGAGCGCACCTCAAAGGAGTCGCTCGCGTCGCAGTTGCCCGGTGCGTTTCAGTTTCCGATTCGGGGCGACGCTCCGGCGTTGTGGCTCGGGCTCGCGGCGTTCACCTGGCTCGCGTCGTATGTCGGCGCGTCGGGCATCGCGTGGGCGCTTTCATTGGGCACGTACTTCGCCATCATTCGCGCCGCCGCGAGCGGGCATGACGCGCTCGAGCTTTCAGATTTTCGCGACCCGGTGACGTCGATGTTCCTGCCGCTGGCGCGATTCGCGATCGCGATGTTGCCCGCGTGGGGCGGGGCCCTGGCGGCGCTCTTCACGGGCAATTCGAATTGGCTGTGGTTGGCGTTGGTGCTGACGGTGCTCTGGGCTCCGGTGAATCTCATCGCCGCGGCGCGCGATGCGCATCTCGCGGCAATGCTCGACCCCCGGCGGGTCATCAACACCGTGTTGAACATCGGCGGCGACTACTTCGCCTATCTCGGAGGGCTCGCGGCCGCCGCGGTGCTCTGCTTTCTCGCGTTCGTCATCGGCGAAGGGCTGCGGCACTCGGCGCTGTATTTCCCCCTCGTGACGCCGCTGTTTTCGCAGGCGTTGCTCGTCTACCCCGTGATGGTGATGGCGCGCATCGCGGGGCTCGTGTTGCGCCGGCATGAGCACGCGTTCGGTTCAGAAGAATCGAAGCAATACGAGTCGGTGCTCGGTGACCTGCAGCCGCGCGGAGTGCTCCCGGAAAAAGCCTCGACGCTGCCGCGGCATCTGCCGAGCGAGATTGAGTTGCCACCGGAAGCGCCGCCGCAGGTGCCGCAAGCGTTTCACCGGTTCGCGGCGATGGAGGTGTCGGCGTCGGCGGAAGCGCCGCCCGACGTCGCGCCGCTCGATGTGCGGATGTTGCCGGGGCTCGGTGAACAGTCGGCGCGTGAGATTCGTGTCGCGATGCGCGCGAACGATGTCGACGCCGCGTTGGATGCGTTTCGGGCGACGGGTTTGAGTTGCGTCGAACTGTTGAACGTCGACGAGTTGTCGTGGCTCGGCCAGGTCGCTGGCGCGCGCATCGACTACGAGTCGGCGCTGCTCGCCCTGGAGAACGCCGCGAAGAAAGACGCGGCTCCGGAAGTGAAGGGCAAGGCGTGGGTGATGCTGGGGCGTCTGCTCGGTGAGAAGTTGAACCGGCGAGATGAAGCGACGACGTGGATGAAGCGCGTCGTCACCGAACTCCCGGAGACCTCGGCCGCGGCTTTCGCCCGGAAATGGCTCGCGAGCTGAGCTCCGCGTTGACTACTGCAGAATTCGCGAACCGCGCGCGGGCACCACGATCGCCGGGCCATTCACCGTCTGCGAGTTGTACACATCGGTGAACGACTGCGCGGGCAACCCGGTGACGGTCGCATCGGCGTCACCGCGATTGATGGCGACGTAGATCGTCTCCACGCCATCGCTCATCGAATACACCCACGTGTCATCGGTCGCCGAAATCGAAGTACGCGTCCCCCGGCGCAGCGCCGGGTGTTGCGCGCGCAGTTGACCCAGCTTCGAGAACCGGTCTCGCAGCCAGAGTTGATCCGTCGAGTACGAGTCCCACTGCATGAAGCGGCGATTGTCGGGGTCACCCGCGCCGGGCAGACCGACTTCATCGCCGTAATAGAGGAGCGGAACGCCCGGGCTCGTCATCAAGAACACGAACGCGTTCGCGATGCGCTCGAACGGGCGCCGATAGTTGGGCAGCGTCGGCGGGTTGTTGAACGCGCGGTCCTGCCCGCTGTTGTACGGGTCGCTCCACATCGGCGTGTCTTCGGCGACGTGAATCACGCGGCCGAGGTCGTGATTGCCGAGCCACGGGCTCATCAACGAATTCGCGCCGTAGAACGAATCATTGGTCGCCACGAAGTCGCGCAGCGCGGTCATCGTCGAACGCCGCGAGACGATCGCCTCCAGCAACTGCAACCGGAGCGGGAAGTCGAACTGCCCATCGAGCTTCGTCTTCGGGTCGACGAATGACTTGATGTAGTCGCGGCTGCCGAAGTCGTAGGTCTCACCGACGAAATAGATGCGCGGCCGCGGAGTGCGCGTCGCCGCGATCTTCTCGACCTCTTCACGCAACCGCAGCAGCCACGAACCGTCGACGTGCTTGATGGCGTCGAGGCGGAACCCGTCGGCCCCGGTGTCGGTGAGGATGTTCGCCGCCCACTTCACCGAATATTCGCGCGCGGCGTCGCCGGTGTAGTTCCAGTGCGGCAGGTAGTCGGTGAACCAGCAGCGCTGCGCCTGCGAATTCCACGGGCAGACGCCGTTGTCGTTGCACACGCACTCGCCGCCGTTGAAGTCGAGCGACCAGAACCAGTCGGCGTGCTGCGTGTAGAGCTGCGACGACGAGTGCACATGCACCATCGCGAAGTCGAAGAGCACCTTGAGGTCGTGCGCGTGCGCGGTCTGAACGAGCTCGAGCAGGTCATCGCGCGTACCGAAGCACGACTCGTAGTGCTCGAGGTCGACGGGCCAGTAGCCGTGATACGCCGAATAGATACGGCCATCGGTGCCACCGCCGCCGACGGTCGCGTTCTTCACCGGCACTGTGAGCCACAGCGTGTTGATGCCGAGGTTGGTGAAGTAGCCGTCGTTGATCTTCGCGGTGACGCCTTTCCAGTCGCCGCCTTTGTATTGACCCGCCGGGTCTGCGCCCGCGACGGAGCAATCATTCGAGCTGTCCGCGTTGTTGAAGCGATCGACGAACACGAACTCCATCACCGCGTCGCGCCAGTCGAACGCCGCCGTCTGCGGAGCATTGTCCGCGCACGCCCACGCCTCACAGCGCTCGCCGGCGCGCAGTGAATTGCCGGCCGCCGACGTCACCGGGTTCGCCGGGTCGTTCACCCAGACCGCGTTGTTGACGAGGAACTTGTATTGAATCGGAGCGCCCCACGTCGCCGGCACGCTCGCCACCCATGAATCGCCATCACGATGCATGAGCACGCCGACCGTCCACCCGTCGGCCGCGAAATCGCCGCGCACCTGCACCGATTGTTCATCGATGGCGCGAAAGCGGAACTCGACCTGACACGTCCGGTACGGCTCCTGACAGTCTTGCGTGCCCGCGTCGAAACCGGCGTCGGTGCCCGCGTCTTCACCGGGCATGACGGGCCCACAGCTCCACACGAACAACGCAAGCCACGCGTAACGACGCATGGTCCTCGTCTTACTCCGTCGACACCTTCACTTCTTGAGAATGGTCACGGTGACGGCGCACTGCTGCGGGCCATCGGGGCCACACAGAACGACGGAGTCTGCGCCGGTGTTTCTCCACCCGAGCAACCTGAACGAGTGGTCGCCGGCCGCGAGGTTCAAGGTCATCGTCGAGCTGAAGGTGCCGAACGCGAAGTAGCTGTCGTCGTAGGGCAGGAACACCAGCTTCTGCCCGCGCGTCAGCGTGGTGCCGTCGACCTGCAGCGCGATGGCGCCGATGGCGGGGCCGCCCGACTTCATCACTCCGTCGAAGGTCACCACCGTCGTCGCGTTGGAGGGGATGGTCACCGTGAAGTCGAGGCCGGAGATGATGGTGGCGGTGGTGTTCGACGAGGTGATGGAGGCGGTGCTGTACACCGTCACCGCGCTCTGACCGGTCGTGCCCGCCGGGCCTTGTGGCCCTTGAACGCCCTGAGCGCCGGTTGCGCCCGCGGGCCCGGAAGGACCCTGGGGTCCCGTCGCTCCGGCCGGCCCCGCGGGGCCCTGCAGACCTTGAGCGCCGATGGAACCCGCCGGCCCCTGTGGCCCCTGGAGCCCTTGCGCGCCCTGCGCTCCGGCCGGCCCCGTCGGGCCGATGAGGCCCTGCTCACCTTGAAGACCTTGCGGACCCGCCGGGCCTGCAGGCCCCACTGCACCGGTCGCACCTTGCGGACCTTGAGGGCCAATCGGGCCGGCCGCGCCCTGCGGGCCCTCGGCGCCCTGCGGCCCCGGAGGACCGATCGCACCTATTGGACCTGGGTCGCCTTGCGGACCCTGCGGACCGATGGGACCCGTCGGGCCTTGCGGACCTGATGAACCCTGAATGCCTTGAAGACCTGTCGGCCCCGCAGGACCTTGCGGACCCATCGCACCGGCGGGGCCTTGCGGTCCCACCTCTCCCGTCGGGCCAGCGGGGCCCGGAGCGCCTTGCGCACCCGCATCACCGGGAGGGCCGACGGGGCCGATGGCGCCCGGGTCTCCTTTTTCTCCCTGTGGACCCTGAGCCCCGGGTTCACCCTGAGCCCCGGGCGTACCGTTGAGACCGTTTTCTCCCTTGCAGCCCACCACCCCGAGACACGCCAGCGATACGACGAGCGCGCGAATGTGCATGTGACTCGATTGGAACACACGGCGATGAACTCGTGTAGTTGCTGACCGCGAATGAACAAGGCCGCGCTCAAGAAGGAGCTCCTCGAGACGCTCCAGAAGACGCTCGACACGCTGCTGGCTGCGCACGCTGACACCCGCGAGGCGGCGACGCACCCTGAAGCGAAACCCGAGAACGACAAAGACACGCGCGCGCTCGAGCAGAGCTACCTCGCGCGTGGGCAGGCGATGCGCATCGAGGCGCTGAAGGCCGGCGTCGCGGCGACCGGCGTGATGTCGGTGTCTCCAACCGAAGTCGCGCGCGCCGGTGCGCTCATCGAAGTCGAAGATGAAGACGGCGAAACGCTGCGCTACTTCCTCGCGCCCGAAGGCGGCGGCACGAAGCTGAAAGGTGGCGTTCAAGTCGTCACGCCGGCCTCTCCATTGGGCGCCGCGCTCACGGGAAAACGCGAAGGCGATGAAGTCGAGCTCGTTCTCGCTGGGAAAAAGCGCACCTGGAGCGTTGCCGCAGTTCTGTAACCGCGCGCGTGACACAACCGGTGCGCGCTTGTGACGAAGACGCGACGCGAGCGCCACCCACGCGACGAGACAACTCTCTAAGTCGCGCGTCGTGTTCGACGCCTTCGAGCTGCAGCCTGATGTGTCCGCGACGCGAAAGCGTTTCGTGGTGGCGTTCGTCGCCGCCGCGGTGACCGTCGGCGCGCTCGGTCTGGTTGCGGCGTACCTCGCGTCGCACCCGGTGACGGAGACGAAGGAGAAGCAGGTCGACGTCAGCTTCCGTCCTCCGCCGCCTCCGCCGGAGCCCGCGAAGATTGAAACGCCGCCGCCTCCGCCGCCCAAGCCGAAGGTGAAACCGCCTCCGGCGCCGGTGGTGGTCGATGTGCCGGTGGCCGCTCCCGTCGCCGCGCCTGCGCCGGCCGCCGCGCCGATGGTCGCGCCGAAGGAGATCCCGAAGAAAGCCGCGCCTGAATCAGACGTCGCCGTGACTGCGATTCAAACGGCCGTGGGCGGGAAGGGCGATGGCACAGGAAGCGGAGTCGGAAGTGCCGACAGCGACGGCGAAGAATCAGCGGCGCCGGTGGTCGCGAAGGCCGGGAGCAGCGGCCCGGTGAATTTGCCTGAAGACGCCGAGCCGCCGGAGCCGTCAGAGGACAACGCGCAGCCCGAGTACCCGGAGGCGGCGCGCACCACCGGTCAGGAAGCGCGCGTGGTCTTGAAGATCGTCGTCGAGAAGAACGGAAACGTCGGCCGCATTCAGGTGCTCAAGGGTGAAGAGCCGTTCGTCACCGCCGCCATCTCCGTCGTCAAGACGTGGACCTACTCACCCGCGACCATGGATGGCGAAGCACTCGCCGTCTTCAAGATCGTCAACATCACGTTTGCCCTGAGGGAATGAACATGGACTCGTCGCTTGCTCAAATCGTTGGTCACATGGGGCCCGCAGCCATCGGCGTCGCGTCGGTGTTGCTGGCGATGGCGCTGGCGTCGCTCGCGGTCTTCTTCGAGCGTCTGTTCGCGTATGCCCGCAGCCGCGCGGCGTCGCGCAAGTTCGCCGCCGAGGCGCGCGCGTTGCTCGAGGCCGATGACGCTGAAGGCCTCGTGAAGAAGTCGGGCGGCAACAAGAGCCACCTCGCGCAACTGCTCGGCACCGGCGCGCAGACGTATTTGTCCGCGAGCAAGAAGCAGACGTCGCTCTCGCCGGTCGAAGCGACGCGCCGTGAACTGCTGCGCAAGCACGAAGCGCTCACCGCCGATGTCCGCCGCGGCATGAACGTCATCGCGTCGGTCGGCTCCATCGCGCCGTTCGTCGGGCTGCTCGGCACGGTGTTCGGCATCATCAGCGCGTTCCAGGGCATCGCGAAGGAAGGCAGCGGCGGTCTCGGCAGCGTGTCGCTCGGCATCTCCGAGGCGCTCTACGAAACGGCGCTCGGGCTGGTCGTCGCGATCCCCGCGGTGCTCGCGTACAACTGGCTCTCCGCGCAGGCCGATTCGATTCTGCTCGCGCTCGAGCAGGCGCGCGGCGAGTTCATCGACTTCCTCGAAGCGCGCCACGGGAAGACGGCTCATGGCGCGTGAGCAGCCCAAACCGGAGATCAACATCACGCCGCTGGTCGACGTGGTGTTGGTGCTGCTGATCATCTTCATGGTGGTCGCTCCGCAGATGGAAGCGGGCGCCTCCGTGACGCTGCCGTCGATCAGCAACCCCGACAAGGGCAACGGCGCGCTCGAGCCGACGACGGTGACGCTCACGAAAGACGGGAAGTACTTCTTCGAGAAGGAAGAGCTGAGCGAAGACGCTCTGATCTCGAAGCTCACCGCGCTGCACTCCGCGAAACCGGAGACGCGCGTGGTGCTGAAGGCCGACACCAAACTCGCGTACGGGAAAGTGCGCGCGATTTTCAAACGTTGTCAGGAAATCGGTTTCCCCGGAGCGGCGTTGCAGGTCATCGACCGCGCGAACCAGAAAGGCTGAGCCATGGGAGTCGATCTCGATACAGGCAGCGGCAAGAAGCGCATCAAGCCGGTGATGAACATCACGCCGCTGGTCGACGTGGTGCTCGTGCTGTTGATCATCTTCATGGTGGTGACGCCGCTGCTGACGAAGCAGTTGTGGCTCAACGTGCCGCCGAAGCCTGAAGAGAATTCGCCGCCGCCTCCGCCCGATGCGGTGCCGCCGCTGGTGCTCACGGTCGAACGCGATGGCACGACAAAGGTGAATGGTGAAGTCATCGCGCGCGCGGAACTGCCGCAGCGGTTGATGCGCATGGTCAACGCGCGGGCCGACAAGGTCGTGTTCTTCGATGCCGATTCGTCGATTGAATACGGAGTCGCGCTCGATGTGATGGATGCGGTTCGCGGCGGCGGGGTGGAGACGCTCGCGGTGCTCGCAGATGAAACCGTGGTGACGGCTTCGGCAGACACGAGTGGCACGTCTGCCGGGAGTCGTTGAACACGCTTGTCACGCGCGGCCCCTCGCTCTCGGGCTTCTGGTGACTCGCTGATGCAGGCTTCGGCGAACTGGCGTCGTCCGAACGCTGCACGTTCGCGTGACACCAGTTCAGCTTGAAGCAGTTCGCGCGAGGCCGAGAGCACGCACGCCTCACGGCGCAACGCACGCTCACTTCACGCAGCGTTCACTTCAAGGCGCTTTGCATACGCATCACGCGCGCGACCAATCGCTTCCTTGTGACCCTGAGCCCACAGTGCGAGCGCGCTCACGGGTTTCAACAGCGATCTCCCGAGCGGCGTGAGCGCGTACTCGACCTGCGGCGGATTTGTCGGGAACACGGTGCGCTTCACCATTCCATCGCGCTCGAGCCCGCGCAGCGTGACCGTCAGCACGCGCTGCGAGATGCCGCCGATGGTTCGTTTTACTTCACTGAATCTGCGTGGGCCGTCGCCGAGCACCACCACGATGAACACGCTCCACTTGTCGCCGACGCGGCTGAGAATCTCGCGCGTCGCTGGACAGTCTGAATCGAACCGCCCGGTGACCTTGCCGTACCCTGGTGACTTCAAAGTGCCTCCTTCTCAATGAGCTCGTTGGTGGTTACAGAAAGTAACCATGTCGAAAACAAAGAACATCGCATTGTGGGTCGCGCAGGTGCTGCTGTTCGTCACGTTCGTCGGCGGCGCGCTGTGGAAGGTGATGACTCCCGTCTCAGAACTCGCCGCGAAGATGCCGTGGATGGCGAATACGCAGTTGCTCTACGTCACCGCGTTCTTCGACGCGCTCGGCGGCATCGGCGTGTTGCTGCCGACGCTCACCCGCATCAAGCCGAAGCTCGCCGCGCTGGCGGCAGTCGGGCTCGTCGCGCTCCAACTCTCGGCCGTGGTCTTCCACTTCTCGCGTGGCGAAGGCGCGAACACGCCGTTCAACTTCTTCCTCATCGCGCTCGCGGCCTTCGTCGCGTGGGGCCGTCGCTGATCATTTCGTTACGTTGCGGCGAGAACGCGTGACGTACGCAGCGAGATTCTGCGCGCTGTTTCTCCGCTGTGACTCGCGCGTGTTGAACATGTGACTCCAACGAACGCGTGACGCCACGCGGTAGGCGCAGAAGCCGCGCCCGTGAACAAGGCGCTCGCACTCGCTGCATTCGTCTCGCTCCGCGCGGTCGCGCAAGACGCTGGTGTCGTCGTTGATGTGTCGCGTGATGCAGGGGTCGCGCGTCAGCAGCCGTTGCGCGGCACTGGGACGACGAGCGATGCAGTCGCGGCTCCCACACAGGCTTTCGCCGCCGACGCCGGTGCTCTCAACGCTCGCGCGATGCGCGACGCGCTTCCTGCGCAGCAGTTCGGCACCGACTCCGGTGTCTTCAACGGTGACGCGAACGCGAGCGCCACGCATCCGCTCGCTGGTGCGACGCGCGACGGCGGCGAGCAGTTCGTCACCGACGCTGGCGCAGTGATCGCCACGAGCGAGCCGTCACTCGACGCTGGCGTCGCGACGAAGAAAGACAAGAAGCCGTTCACCGGGGTCTCCGGCCGTGTCATCGACGCGCGCACCGGCGAAGGGCTCATCGAAGCGACGGTGAAGGTCGTCTCCGAGAACTTCAAGAAGTCGGCGCTCACCGACCTCGACGGCAACTACAAACTCAAACTCCCGGTGGGCACGTGGGAGCTGCGCGTCTTCTACGAGCTCTACAAAGGCCAGCGCTTCGGCAACATCGAAGTGAAGAGCGGTCAGGCGACGACGCTCGATGTCGCGCTCGAACGCGACGTGAAGGCGGTGCAGGAGGTCGTCGTCGAAGCGAAGGTCGACAAGCGCAACGAGACGGCGCTGCTCAACGAGCGGAAGAAATCGGCCGTCGCGCAAGACTCCCTCGGCGCGCAGCAGATCGCGAAGACGCCCGACTCGAACGCCGGCGACGCCGTGAAGCGCGTGGTCGGAGCGACGCTCGTCGACAACAAGTACGTCTTCATTCGCGGTCTCGGCGGGCGCTACACGCAGACGCTGCTCAACAGCACGCTGATGCCCTCGCCGGAACCCGACGAGCCTTCGGTGCCGCTCGATTTATTCCCCGTCGCGCTGCTGTCGAACCTCAACGTCATCAAGACGTACTCCGTCGAGCTGCCCGCGAACTTCGGCGGCGGCTCCGTCACCATCGACACCAACACCTTCCCCTCGCAGCTCGAAGCGAAGGTGCGCCTGCAGGTCGGCAGCGATTCGATGACCATGGGCGTCAAGCGGCCGACCGAGCCGCTCATCGGCGGCGAGAACCTCGGCTTCCTCTCTTCATCGCGAAAGCTGCCGGGCATCATCCCCACTGACCGGCCGCTCGTGCCGTCGCGTCTCGGCTTCAACGGCGTCAGCGCCGACACGCAGCGCGCCGCCGCAAGCAGCTTCACGCAGCGGTGGGACCCCGCACAGATCCCCGGGCTGCCGTCGTTCAGCTTGAGCGCGTCGCTCGGCAACACGCACAAGCTCGGGCGAGATGTGAGGTTGGGCTACCTGTTCGCGGCGCAGCTCGCGCGTCGTGAACGCCGGCAGCTCATTCAGTCGCAATCGGTGCGCCTCGAAGGTGGCGTCGAGACTGCGCAAGACCCGTTCGAGACCGAGGTCGGCACGGCGTCGGGCGCGACGAGTCTGCTCGCGAACGTCGGCGTGCAGGTCGGCAACAACCACGACGTCTCGTTCCTCGGCGTCTACCTGTGGAATTCGGAAGCGACCGCCGCCGTCAACGCGGGCTTCGATCAACAGCAGCAGCAGTACTCCTCGGGCGCGCGCTCGATGTTCACCTCGCGTCAGCTCTTCTTGAATCAGCTCAAGGGCTTCCACCGGTTCGGCGCCGTCGAGGTGAATTGGAAGGGCAACTACTCGCGCGTGAATCGCGACGAGCCCGACATCCGCGACGTCCGCTACTTCTACGGAGCCGACGGCAGCCGGAGCGTCACCTTCCAACCGTTCTCGCTCGAGCGCTTCTTCTACGAGCTCCACGAAGACTCCGGTGGCGGCTCGGCGTCGGTCGCGGTGCCCTGGCGTTCGCTGCGCTTCGAGGTCGGCGGGCTCGCGCAATATTCAGCGCGCAACTTCGACGGCCGCCGCTTCCGCTACTTCGATTCGAGCAACGGTCAGGTCGGCAAGGTGCCCGTCGAAGACCTGCTGACGCCGAAATACTTCGGTCCGCCGCTCAACAGCACGACGCCCATTTCGCTGTTGGAAACGACGCTCACCTACGACCGCTACCAGGCGTCGCTCTCGGTGGTCGGCGGCTTCGCGCAGGTCGAATGGAAACCGACGTCGTGGTTCCGCGGGCAGGGCGGCGTGCGCATCGAAGGCAGCACGCAGACCGTCGGAGGCGGCTCTCCATTCTTCACCGGCGGCGCGCCGCTCGGCGACCCGGTGGTGAAGCACTACGTCGACGCGCCCGTTCCCTCCCACGCGTTCGGTGTAGGAGCGAGCTTGCTCGCGATGCTCTTGATCTTGCTCTG
>JBEHYH010000142.1:0-13064 GCA_048498275.1 Myxococcota bacterium
TGAGGCGCCATGACGCCAGCGTGGCGCCCAGCACTTTGCCGCCGGTGCGCACACGCACGGTGACCAGCGCGGCGTGCATCCCCGTCGCGGCGGGTCAGCACGTGGTGCTCGCCAAGAGCGTGCCCAACACCGCGGGGCTGCCGGCGGTCGACTATACGTACGGCACGCTGTCGCTCACCAACTCGAGCGCGGCGTCGTTGACGCTGGGTCTGCCCGACGGCGGCGTGGCCGACGTCATCAACTTCAACGCGCCGGTCTCCGGTAAGTCGTGGAGCCTCGACCCGGCGAAGACCGACACGGCCAACAACGACCTCGCGACCAGCTTCTGCGCCGCGCAGACGCAATGGGCCGGTGTCGACTACGGCACGCCGGGCGCCGCGAACGACGCGTGCCCGCTGGTCGCGATGCCCGGCGAGTGCCTGGACAACGGCTCGCCCCGCGCCATCGTTTCGCCGAACGCCGGTGAGCTCATCATCAGCGAGGTGATGAATCACCCGTCGAACGGCGCCACCAACGAGTGGATCGAGCTCAACGCGCTCGCCGACTTCGACCTCAACGGCCTCAAGCTCACCAACACCACCGGCTCGTCGAAGACCATCACCGCGGCCACCTGCCTCCCCGTGACGTCGGGTTCGTACCCGCTGCTCGCCGCCTCCGCCGATGGTGGCGCCAACCTGCCGGTGCCCACGTTCGTCTACGGCTCGCTCTCGCTGACCGACACCGGAGCGCAGTCGCTCACGCTCGCGCTGCCCGACGGCGGCATTCTCGATGTGGCCAACTACAACGTGCCCAACGCGATGACGGGCAAGGCCCAGCAGCTCAACCCGATGACCTTCGACGCCAACGGCAACGATGACCCGGCGAACTTCTGCTCCGCGCAGACGCAGTGGGCTGGCGTCGATTTCGGCACGCCTGGCGCCGTCAACAGCGCGTGCCCGGTCATCGCGCAGCCCGGTCAGTGCCTCGACAACGGCACGCCGCGCGCCATCATCTCTCCGAACCCCGGCGACGCGCGCATCAGCGAAATCATGGGCGCGCCTTCCACCGACGCGAACGACGAATGGGTCGAGGTGCTGGCGAACACCGCCTTCGACCTGAACGGCCTGACGCTCGCGAACGCCACCACCACCCGCACCGTGGTCAGCAGCGCATGCGTGCCGGTCGGCCCCGGTCAGTACGTGGTGTTGGCCAAGAACCTCACCAACACCGCGAGCCTCCCCACCATCGACTACGCGTACGGCACGCTGTCGATCAGCAACTCCGCCGCGGGCACGCTGACGCTCGGCCTCCCCGACGCGGGCATCGTCGACACGGTGAGCTTCGCCAAGCCGCTCGCCGGCAAATCGTGGACATTGAACACCGCCGACGCCGGCTTCTGCGGCTCCGTCTCGCAGTGGGCGGGCGTCGACTTCGGCACTCCCGGCGCGGTGAACGACGCGTGCCCGTGAGCGCGCATCACCTCTCGCTGCTGGCGCTCGCGCTGAGCGCCTGCCTGCCCACCACGGGCAGCGACGAGAGCAAGTGCGGGCCGTCGAGCGGCACCATCGTCAACGTCGTCGACGGAGACACGGTGGACCTCGACACCGGCACGCGCCTGCGTCTGCTCCTGGTTGACGCGCCGGAGATCGCGCACAACAGCACCGAGGTCGACATCTGCTACGGCCCTGAGGCGACCCAGTTCACGACTGACCACGTGCTCGGGCAGAAGGTGACGCTCAAGTACGACGAATCGGCGTGCACCGATAAATACGGCCGCACGCTCGCGTATGTCTCGATCGGTTCGTTCGAGCTCAACCGCGAGCTGGTGAAGCAGGGTTTCGCGTGCCGGCTCTACATTCCGCCCGCGGGTGACGCGCGGCAAGACGAGTTCGCCGACTACGAATCAGAAGCGCAGACCGACCGCACCGGCATGTGGGGCGCGTGCACCGACATCCCCTGCAGCAAGTAGCGCATTCGAGGGAACCCGCTCCGCTTCACTGCGAGCGGGCGAGCAGAAATCGAAAACGCAGTGAAGATCTCTGACGCCGAGAAGCGCCGGGGAACTCAATACGCCGGAGCCGTCTGGAGCGACTCCACGAGACCGCGTGCCTGGGCTTCGGAGGCGCAGTGGTACTCCTGCAGCTTGCCTCCCGGCCGCTCGATGCGGACCACCCACATCCCGTTCTCCACGGTGATCTTCGCGACTGGCGGCGGCCTCGACATGCTGCCGCGAAACGAAGCATTCAGCGTGCCGACGCCAACCCATGAGAAGGAGGGGGGTCATTGCCGCCACCGACGGCCGTCATTTCGTCTCTGCAATGCAAACCCGAAAGATTTTCAGGTTTCCACCCATTCCCATGCAGACCTGTAGCCACCGGTGTTCGTCATGAACTCGACCCAGCGCGCATAGAGCGGGTGAGACGACAGTGTGGCTGAATCACCCACGACGAAGAGGTGCCGGCGTGGCCGGGTGATGGCGACGTTGAGCCGGCGGAGGTCTTCGAGAAAGCCCAATTGCTGCTCCGTGTTGCTGCGCACCAGGCTGAGCAGCACGGCGTCTTTTTCTCTGCCTTGAAACGCGTCGACGGTGTCGACCTCGAGGTCTTCGATGCCGGCGAGGCGTTCGCGCAACAGTTGCGCCTGTGCGCGGTACGGCGTGATGACGGCGAGCTCGCGCGGCGACATTCCGGCGTTCACCAGCGCGTTCACGCGCGCCACCACGACGTCGGCTTCACCTTCATTGCGCAGCGATTCGGTCTGCGGCGCCTTGCTCTCGTCGAAGCCCTTGCCGGCGGTGTCGATGAAGAGGACCGGCGGCGCGTCGAGCGGAGTCGAGAGCAACGGCTCCAGCGTGCGCGCGGCGACCGAGGGGTGCGCGCGGAGCTGCCCGCCGTACGTCGCGTCGGAAGGAAACCGCATGATGGTCTCGTGCATGCGGTGCTGTTCCTTGAGCATGCGCTTCACGCCTTCGCCGTGGTCGCCCAGCAGCCGTTCGAAGAGCGACCGCCCGAGCCCCTGCTTCTGCGCGTCGAGAGACACGACGGTCGGCGAGAGCTGCATCGGGTCACCCGCGAGAATGACGACCGGCGCTTTGGTGAAGGCGCCGAGCGAGAGCGGCTCGATGGCCTGCGTGGCCTCGTCGAAGAGCGCCACCTCGAATTCCTCGCGAGCCAGCACGCTCCCGCTCAACATCGAGAGCGTCGCGCACACCACCTGCGCCGAACCGAGAATGGAGTTGAGCGCCTTGCGTTCGAGCACGCGCGCGTCGTCCATCATCTTGTACGCCTCGCTCTGCGCTTCACGGGCGTTCGAGAAGCGTTCACGGCTGCGGCCGCGGGTGCGTTGCTTGCGCGCGTAGCCGAGCAGATCGAAGGCGTCTTCGAAGAGCTCGCGCGCGATTTTGCGGTCGGCGTGGTCTTCGACCAGCAGGTCCAACGTGTGCTGCTGCAGGTGCGGCAACACGCGCGCGGGGTGACCGACGCGAACCGCGTTGAGCCCCGCGTCGAGACAGAGCTCGAGCAGATGGTCGACCGCGGCGTTGCTGGCGGCGGTGCAGAGCAGGCGTTTCCCCTGACGCACGAACTGCACCGCGAGCTCCGAGAGCACGGTCGACTTGCCGGTGCCGGGCGGGCCGTGAACGAGCGCGAAGTCGCGCGCCGAGAGCGCGAGCCCGACCGCATCGAGCTGCTCCGGGTTCAACGAGCGCACGGGCGTGAAGGCAGGCACCTTCTCGAAGCGCGGCGGCAGGTTTCCCAGCAGAATCTCGCGGCGGTCGCGCGCCTGCCCCTTGTCCATGCCCTCCCAGGTCTTGAGCGAGGCGCGCGCGCGTTCGAAGGTGACGTCGTTCGCGGTGATGTCGAGGCGAAGCCGGCCCTCCCCGAGCCACGGCGGCGGCGGGCGATCGAACGCGACGGTCACCGCCGAGCGCGTCGATGACGTCACCGTGCCGGCCGGCGGGTTTTCCACCTCGGCTTTCCGCGGAGAGACGCTGATCAGATCTCCCGGGCCCAGCCGCGTCGAGAGCGCGCCGCGCGAGACGTGTTTGAAGGTGACGAGCTGCCGCCCGCCGAGGCCGACGCTCTCTTCGACGGTCTCCACGTCGAGCACCACGAGCCCGCGCGCTTCCAGCTCCGCCAACGGGAGTTGCTGCTTGTCTTGCGCGAGGCGCGCGCGCTCGGCCTGACGCTCGAGTTCGAGGAGCCGCGCGAGCTTCGTGAAGTGGTCGAGATCCCGTGTCATTGAATTGCCCACGCGGAAACTACCTGCGCGCACCGGAAGCCCTTCGGTAAAAGCACCGGGTGCTGATTCTCCTCACCAGTGTGTTGCTCCACGCCGCGCCCGTGAGCGTCGCCGCGCCGGGCCTGCGCTCGTACGGTGTCGACCCGAAGCTCGTCGACGCGTGGCTCGACCGCAGCGTCACCGTGCTCTCGGCGTCGACGCGCTGCTCGTCGGCAGCGTGGTGAAGGTCGAGTCTGAGTACACGGTCACGCTGCGCATCATCGGCACCAGCAGCAGTCAGGAATTCGCATTCTCCACTTCATGAACAGCTCGACGACCGACGTGCAGACGTTCGGCAACGGCAACACCGACGGCTTCACGCACGTGGTGGTGCCGGTCGGGCAGCAGGAGCTCGTGCTCGGCATGTCGGCGTCGTACAGCTCCACCGACTACATCCACTCGTTCTTGATGGCGCTGCCGCGCTGACCATCACGCGGGCTTGAAAAAGACGCGCACACCGTCGACTTCTTCGGCGCGGAGCTCGCCGGTGGTCAGCATCTCTTCGACGGTGTCACGGCCGTAGATGGCGTTGGCCTGCTCGACGGTGAAGCGGCGCTCGACGGTTTGCGTGATGACCGCGGCGCTCCTCACCCCGCGGTGCCGCGAGACCTTCTCCCCATGCGAGAGCGCAGCGAGCACTTCTTTCAAGTCATCGAAGCGATCGAGTGGATCGAGTGCGCACATCTTCATCACCACGCCGCGCAGATCTTCCGGCACTGAATCGGGCAGCGGCTGCACGCCGTCTTCGGTGACGCGCCGAATCGTCTCGACGTCTTCTTCGGCGTCGAAGGCAGAACGCCCGCTCAGACATTCCCAGAGCACGACGCCCAGCGAGTACTGATCGCTCAGCGGGCTGCTCTCGTCTTCGAGCAACTGTTCGGGAGCGGCGTACGCGTACTTGCCGCCGCTCTCGCCCGCGCCGGTGAGCGACGCCACTCCGAAGTCGATGAGCCTGACGCGGCCGTCTTTTCCGAAGATCAAATTGTGCGGGCTCACGTCGCGATGAATCACCGGCGTCGCGCGGCCCGACGCGTCGCGCGCGCCATGCGCCGCGAGCAGCGCCTGCGCACCATCGGCGCCGATTCGACGCACCTGCTCGAAGCTCAACGGCCCACGTTCGAGCATCGTCTGCACGTCTTCACCGTCGACGAACTCCATGGCGATGAACCACTCGCCCTGCACTTCACCGAGCTCGATGGTCGCCGCGACGCACTCGTCGTGAATGCGCGCCATCACGCGCGCCTCCTGCAGAAACTGTTGCAGCGAACCGGCCTGCGCGACGAGTTGAGGGAGCACGCGCTTGATGACGACCGGCGCGGCGTCGCCCTTCTTCGCGAGCCACGCTTCACCCATGCCGCCGGCGCCGAGCCGCTCGAGCAGCTCGTACTCCCCGAACTTCACTCAGCGCACCTCGGAGACCGTCATTGAACCGATGAGCATGGTGATCTCCGACGAATTCTCCTCGCCGAGACCGAGCCGCGCGGCCTGCGCGACGTCCTGCCCCCAGGTGGGGTCCAACTGCGTCCACTCGCCGACGTACGCCTCGACCCATTCGTGCCAGTACAGCGCGGGCACGTGGTCGTCGTTCAACAGGTAGATGAGCCCGTCGATGCGCCGCGCGGGGATGTGCAGCGCGCGCAGCAGCGCGACCTCGAGCAGCGAGTGTTCGGTGCAGTCACCCTTCTTGAGCTTGAGCACGTCGCTCGCCGCATCAGACGAAGACCCATAGTCCTTGTCGAGATTCTTGAAGACCCACTGATTGATCTTCTTCGCCACGGTCCACGCGTCTTTCTCGTCACCGGCGATCTGCTTCGCCAACTTGATGATGTCGGGGTTGTCGGCCTCGACCGCGAGCGTCGACTTGAGGTTCACGCCGCCGTTGGGGTCGATGAGCGGCCGCGGCTTCAGGTTCTTCGGAGCCGCCGAGGTGACCGTCACCTCGACCTTGCCGCCGTCGAGCTTCTTCCACTGCTGGCGATACGTGTTGTTCCAGAAGCGATCGGGCACGTTGGTGAGCACCAGCGTGAACTTGCCGGGCACCTCTTTCGCTTCGGGCGGCGCGGGCTTCGGCATCGTCACGCGCGTCAGGTTGAAGACCTCGACCATGTCGACGCGCTTGGCGACCTCCTCGGGCTCGAGCATCGCGCTCATCGTGGGGCCGAAGTGCACTTCGACCATGCGGCCGGCGTCATCGACGTACGCGTCGGTCGGCACCTTCTCTTTCTCAGACAGCGTGGTGACCTTCTTCAGCTTCACCGGCACGCCGGAAACCGTGCGCGTCTCGGGAGCGCCGACCGTCGTCACGACCTTGTACTGCATCAGGTCGGTCGAATCGGTGATGACGCCTTCGACCTTCGCGTTGCGCTTGAGCGCGACACGGCCCTGGTCTGCGTCCTCCACGATCTCCTTCGCGGCCGGGAGCATCTTCACGTCGGTCGGCAGCCCCGGCTTCTTGCGCACCACGCGCACGCCGGTCGGCAGCGCCGTGCCTTCGAGGCGCTGCTCACCGCCATCACCGCTCTGCTCCATC
The DNA here is from genome assembly GCA_048498275.1 of Myxococcota bacterium. Lineage (GTDB taxonomy): Bacteria > Myxococcota > Myxococcia > Myxococcales > Myxococcaceae > Archangium_A. The sequence continues at coordinate 6,788 of JBEHYH010000142.1, forward strand.
ACGAACGAGAGCAGCTTGCCGCCCGGCTTCGATTCGTAGATGCGCGTCTCGGTCATGCGGCGGTCTGAGACCTGCTGGCCGACCTTCGCCATGAAGTGGATCTCGGTCACCGCGGTCACGGTCGCCTTGTCGGCCGACAGCGTCACGTTGCTGAACATGTAACCGATCTTCTGGTTCTTCAAATACAGCCCCATGAACTCACCCTTGTCGGGGCGCTTCACGGTGACGACGTCTGACAGTTCGCCGGCCGCGAAGGCCGACGTAGCGAGGAGAACGATCAGCAGCGAGGAGCGCACGAGGGTCTGACGCAGCATTCCCAACCCTATGCACCGGATTGTTCGCGTTGCATCACCCAAAAGCGGCGAGCCAGTTCGACTAGGGAGCGCGCATGTCCAAGACGCTCCCCCTGAACGGAACCAGCCGTGACGAAGTGCTCGGCAAACTGCGCGCGCTGCACACCGACGACGCGAAGTGGAAAGACGGCCGCACGTTCTCGCTGGTGTACTTCGCGGGCGATGAAGTCTCGGCGCTGCTGAAAGACGCGTATTCGGAGTTCATCGCGGAGAACGGTCTGTCGCCGCTCGCATTCCCCTCGCTGCGTCAGATGGAATGCGAAGTCGTCTCGATGGCCGCGTCGATTCTCGGCGGCGACGACGACGCGCAGGGCACCATGACCTCGGGTGGCACCGAGAGCATCATGATGGCCATCAAGGCCGCGCGGGAATTCGGGCGGAAGGAAAAGGGCATCAAGCGGCCGCACGTCATCGTGCCCGCGTCGGCGCACCCCGCGTTCGACAAGGCGGTGCACTACTTCGACGTCGATTATTCGCACGCTCCACTGGGCGCAGACTTCCGCGTCGATGTCGCGGCGATGGAAAAACTGATTCGTCCGGAAACGGTGTTGCTGGTCGGCAGCGCGGTGGCGTACCCGCAAGGTGTGGTCGACGACATTCCCGCCATCGCGAAGCTGGCGAAGTCGCGCGGCCTGCTCTGTCACGTCGACGCGTGTCTCGGCGGCTTCTTCCTCCCGTTCGCGAAGAAGGCCGGCGCGCCGATTCCTCCGTTTGACTTGAGCGTCGATGGCGTGACCAGCATCTCGGCAGATCTGCACAAGTATGGCTACGCGGCGAAGGGCGCTTCGGTTGTGTTGTATAAAACTGGCGCGCTCCGTCGGCACCAGTTCTTCACGTACTCAGGGTGGAACGGTGGGCTCTACGCGTCGCCTTCGTTCTGCGGAACGCGCCCGGGCGGTGCGATCGCCGCCGCGTGGGCGGTGATGAATTTCCTCGGAGAAGAAGGCTACGTGAAGCGCGCGAAGCAGATTCTCGAGAGCAGCAAGACGATGCAGACCGCGCTGCGCGATGCGGGTCTCAAGATTCTCGGTGAGCCCGTCGGCAGCGTGTTCGCGTTCACCAGCGATTCGGTGAATGTCTATGAATTGGGTGACGCGATGGACGCGCGCGGTTGGAAGTTGGACCGCCAGATGAATCCCCCCGCGTTGCACGTGATGGTCACGCCCGCGCACCAGGGTGAAGTGCTGAAGAAGTTCCTCGATGACGCGAAAGATTGTGTGTCGCGTTTGAAGGCCGGCGAGCCCGCGCCCGATGGCAGCGCCGCGATGTATGGAATGGTTGGGCAGATGGCTGACCTCAAGGAAGCGAACTCTTTCCTGCTCGACTTCCTCGACGGCATCTTCTCGCGCGCATGACTCAGTTGTTGGCGCTCTGTGCGCTGGTGTTCCTCGCGTTTCTCGTGGAGGCCGCCGCAGGGTTCGGTTCGACCGTCGTCGCGCTCACGCTGGGCGCGTTGATGTTCTCGCTCGATGAGCTGCTGGCGTGGCTGCTCCCGGTGAACATGGTGCTTTCGGCGTATCTGGTCTTCAGCGGCCGGAAGCACGTCGACCTTCGCTTCGTGTTCACGCGCGTGATGCCGGCGATGGGCGCGGGGTTGCTCGTCGGCATGGCGTTCGCGACGCGCGCCTCGCAGGCCGAGTGGCTCAAGGTCGTCTTCGGCGTGTTCGTGATGGTGATCGCCGCGTGGCAACTGCGTACGCCGAAAACCGCAAACGCGCTCTCGACGCCGGTGCGCATCGGAGCGCTGTTCAGCGCCGGCGTTATTCACGGCGTGTTCGCGACCGGCGGCCCGCTCGCGGTGTTCGTCTCGTCGCGGGAGCTGCCGGACAAGGCGACGTTCCGCGCGACGCTGTCGTTGTTGTGGTTGCTGCTGAACGCGCTCGTGCTGCCGCGGTTGATTCTCGAGGGCACGTTGAACGCGACGACGCTGCAGACGAGTGCGCTGTTGATTCTCCCGTTGCTGCTCGGAATCGGCGCGGGCGAGTGGATTCATCGCCGGCTCGATGAAGCGCGCTTTCACAAAGCGGTCTCTGTCTTGTTGATCATCGCGGGTGCGGTGCTCACCGCGAAGTCGTTGAGCTGATCGAGCTGGGCGACTCTCAAAATCGAGAGGCCGCGGTCTTCGCGCTGGAAGCCGGACACGTCCATCGAAGGCGTGAGCACTCAGTTGGGTGGCCGGCAAGGGGCGGGAGCTCCCGGATGCGAAAATGTGCTCCGCCGAGTTGAAGGCTTTTGCTCGATGTCGAGAGCCAGCGCGTGACGGCTCGTGCGCGAGAATCGTGTGAAGTGACGTCATCAAGGGCGCTTCGACGACGAAGAAAAACTCAGCGTCTGCGCCGTGCACCTCGCGAACGTGCCCTCGACTTCTCGACGAACACTCCAAGCCCGGCACAGTACGTTTTCGTATGCGGGAGCTCCCGCCCCTCCCCGGCCACCCAACTGAATGCTCACGCCTCCGACGCACGTGTCCGGCCTCCGGCATCGTCACCGCGTCTTCTCAACTTTGAGAGTCGCCCAGTTCGAGGCGCGGCAACTTCGGGTCACCAGGGAACGTTACCCATCGTCGCGCGCGTAAAAGTCCCCGTGGGAACTTCATCGCCCGCGAGCGCGACGCGCACCGCTTCGGCAGCGCCCTGCTCCAGCGTCTCGGTGCCTTCGAAGTTGTTCAGCGCCGTCTTCGTGAACCCCGGAGTCACCACGTTCACCTTGATGCCTTCACCTTCGAGTTCGACCGCCATCGCCACAGCCATCGCGTTCATCGCCGTCTTGCTCGCCGGGTACACCGGCCCGAAGCCGCCGCGGTACGGGAAGTTCTTGTCGAGGTTCGAGGTCAGTGAACCCATGCCGCTCGACACGTTCACGATGCGCGCGCTCCTCGACTTGCGCAGCAACGGCAACATCGCCTGGTACACCGCGAGCGCGCCGAACACGTTCGTCTCCCACACCGCGCGCACTTCATCGAGCGACGCCGTGCTCGCGCGCGTGGACAGCATGTACTGCTGCAGCGTCATGCCCGGCTTGAAGCCGGTGTTCGAAATGGCCGCGTTGTTCACGAGCACGTCGAGCCGCCCGACTTCCTTCTCGATGCGCGCGGCCGCGGCGGCGATCGACTTCGTGTCCGTCACGTCCAACTGAATGGCGCGAACGTCGCCCTTCACCGTCTTCGCCGCCGCTTCACCCTTCTCGAGCGACCGTGAACCGAGGAAGACGATGAGTTCCTTCGCGGCGAGCTCCTTCGCGATCTGCAGCCCGATGCCCTGATTCGCGCCGGTGATGAGGACGATTCTCTGATTCGACATGGTGTCTCCTTTGAGTGGAGCCCATGTCTGCGCGCGACGCGCCGCCGCTACTTGGAAGGAACGGACATTTCGTTCGCGAGCGCTGAACGAGCGACCTGCAGGTTGCGTTGAAGCTCCGCGTTGTTCGGCGTGCGTTCGACTCCGCGCGAGAACGCATCGACCGCGCCCCGGTAGTCGCCCGTCTGCAGCAACGCCGCTCCGAGGAAATTGAACGTGTCGTCGTCGATGAACCCGAGCGAGATCGCCGTGCGGATCTGCTCGATGCTCTCGGGAAACCGCTGCATGCGAAACAGCGCGTTCCCCGCGACGGCGTGCGGCGCCCCCAGCATTGGAGCCTCGCGCGATGCATCGAGCGTGTACGTCAGCGCTCCTGCGTAATCGCCCTGGTGGTACCGGGTGACCGCGAGATTCAGGTACGCGTCGCCGGAATGCGGGTCGATGCGCACCGCTTCGAGCAATTCAGCCGCCGCGTCAGCCAGCGCCTTCGTCCGCTGCGCCGACTGCGGGTGACCGAGCGCTCGCATGCGCAGATACGCGGTGCCCGCGTTGTAGTGGACGCGCGCGCTCCCGGGCTGCGTGCGGGGGCCGGTGGTGTAGAGCGTGAAGTCGTCTTTCCAGTCAGGCACTCGCGCGACGGTGACGAGCATCAACGGCACCACGCACGCAGCCCCGAAGACGACGAACCCGCGGCCACTCATGAAGCGATGCGCCGCCGCTGCGAACGCCAGCGCGAGCCCGAAGCTCGGCGCGTACCAGAGGCGCTCCGCGAACGTGGTGCCGGTGAGAAACAGCAGGTTGCCGGTGAAGACCCACGTCGCGAGAAAGAGGACGAGCCCCCACGCTTCGAACGAACGCACACGCCAGCCGCGCACGATGACGAACAGCGCTCCGCCGAGCAGCAGCACCGCGAGCCACACCAGCGGCGCTCCCGGCCCCACGATGCGAACCGTGTTGAACGAGTAGTCGTACGAGAGGTCCGATGGCCACAGCGTCAGCCCCACGCCGCGTACGAGCAAGGTCAGCGCCATCGCTTTCTGAGAGAGCCCATCAGGCGCCGTGACGAGCGAATTGTCCTGGTAACTGAAGGTCACCGGCGGCGTGGGCGCGGAGCGAATCACCGCTTCGTGCACGGCGATGAACAGCACCGTCACCGCGAGCAACGGCCAGAGCCGCCGCAACACCCTGCGCACGTCGTCGCGCTCGAACCACCAGCAGGAGATGGCCAGCACCGGCACGAACGCCAGCGCCGATTCTTTCGACAACAGACCCAACGCGAAGAACAGGGCCGCGCGCCAACTGCTCTTCGGCAACGCGCGCGCGGTGAGCACGAAGAAGAGAAAGCAGAGCAGCTCGTCGCGGCTCTTGATGTTGGCGACCACCTCGCTGTGCAGCGGGTGCGCGATGAACAACGCCGTCGTCAGCCCCGCGACGCGCTTCGGCACGCGCCAACCCGCGAGCAGACCGTACACGTGCCATGCGGTGACTCCGTAGAGCGCGACGTTGACCGCGTGACCCAGGCCCGCGCGCCCCGGCGCCAACTGCCATTCGAGCGCGAACGTGAGGAGCGACAATGGCCGATAGAGCCCGGCGTTCGTTTCCCAATAGCCCTGCCAATAGAACGTGGTCAGCAACCGGGGGATGCCCGCGAGCCCCTGCTGCACGAAGCGGTTCTGGGTGATGACCGCGACGTCATCGAGCGCGAAGTCGAAGCCGAGCGTGACCGCGTAGAGCGCAACAGCGAGCGCACTCAGCGCCCATCGAATCGGGTCTCGCAAGGCGCGCGGGCTGTACCACATGTGCGTCTATGCACTTGTGTCCAGGCCTGGAAATAGGCGTGTTGGTCGCGCGCGCGGTGGCTTAAGCGGCTCGCGTGCGATTCATTCTGTTTCTCGGGGTGCTGTCTTCAACTGCGTTCGGCTTCACACTGACCCAGTCGCAGACCAACGTGAGCTGTAACGGAGGCAGCAACGGCACTGCGACCGTCGTCCCCAGCGGAGGGACGCCACCGTACACGTACAGTTGGAGCCCGAGCGGCGGAACCTTCAGCACCGCGACGGGCCTGTCCGCGCAGTCGTATACGGCGACGGTCACCGACAGCGACGGCACGACCGCGACCGCGAACTTCACCATCACCCAGCCGCTCGCGCTCAACACGTCGACCGTGGTGACCAACGTCGCCTGCAACGGCGGCAACACGGGCGCCATCAACCTCACGCCCAGCGGCGGCAGCCCCGGTTACACGTACGCCTGGGCGGACGGCCCCGCGACGGAAGACCGCACGATCCTCACGGCCGGCAGCTACTCCGTGACGGTGACCGACGCGAACGGCTGCACGAAGGCGGCGAACGTCATCGTCACGCAGCCGCCGGCGCTCAACGCCACCACCGTGGTGACCAACGTCGCGTGCTTCAACGGCTCCACCGGCGCCATCAACCTCACCCCGAGCGGAGGTACTCCGAGCTACACGTACCAATGGGCCGACGGCGCGACGACGGAAGACCGCACGGGCCGCCCCGCCGGCACCTATTCGGTGACGGTGACCGACGCGAACGCCTGCACGAAGGTCGCGAACGTCACACTCACCCAGCCGGCGTCAGCGATCTACATCACCGGCAACGTGCCCAA
>JBEHYH010000143.1:0-13009 GCA_048498275.1 Myxococcota bacterium
GGAACTGGTGTTCGTCTTTGAGCGCTTCGTCGGCAGACACCTTGAGAATTCCCAACTTCACCAGACCTTCGGCGAGCACGCGTTGCGCGCGGCGGTTGGGCTCCATGAAGTCGTTGCCCGGCTTCACCGCCTCGAGCGCCGCTTGCTGCGCGCGCCACACGAGGTCGTAGATCTCCGCCTGCTCGACGGAGAACGAACCGTTGAGCGGCAGGGTGCGCGTGATGTCGGCGGTGTAGAGCGCGTTGCCTTCGACGCCCGCATCGAGCAACAGCAGGTCGCCGTCGTGGAGCGCGCCGTTGTTGTTCGTCCAATGAAGAATGCAGGCGTGCGCACCGGCCGCGGCGATGGTGCCGTAGCCGACGTCATTGCCTTCGACGCGCGCGCGCAGATTGAAGAGCCCTTCGACTTCACGCTCGCTCTTCGCCTTGCCGAATGAACGAATCACGTCTTCGAACGCGCGCTTCGTCGACTGCGTCACGTTGCGGAGTTCTTCGATTTCCAACGCGTCCTTGATGAGGCGCAGTTCAGAGATCGTCGCCGCGAGTTCCTTGTCGCCGGGGCGCTCATGTGACGGCGAGCGAAGCGCGTCGATGTACGGCGAGACTCCGCGCAGCACGCGCGCGAGCGGGTACTTGCCGAGGAACTTCTCCAGATCGCCCAGCGGCTGCGTGGCGATGCCGAAGTGCGCGGCGCTCTGCGGAACTCCGAAGCGCGGGCCGACCCACAGCTCGCCTTTCTTTCGGTCTGTGTAGAACGTCTCGCTCGATCGGCCGGGGTTCGGCTCGACGAACAACGTCGCGCCTTCGGGGGTCATCACCAGCACGCAGTCGGGTTCGAGATTGCCGGTGAGCCAGAAGAAGTCGGAGCCCGGGCGGAATCGGAAGTGCGTGTCGTTGGCGCGCGTGACCTCGTGACCGGTGGGGATGATCAGCACGTCTCCGGGGAACTTCGCGGCCAGCGCGGCGCGGCGCGCAGCGAACACCGAGGCATGCGGGTGCGGAGCGGGCGTCGCTGAAGACTGGGGGTTCCAATCTTTCATCATGAACTCGAGCAGCTTCTTCGGGTTCACCGTGTCGCGCTTCGGAGGAGCTTTTTCGAAAGTCATCGCCCCCATTTCTTAGAGCAGAGAGGGCGTTTGTTCACTGCTCGTTCGGAGTAACGAGTGGGCCCTCGACTTCAGGCCCATTCGTGCGTTCTCACGCTGCGAAGTCGTTCACCCCGGCGTTTGCCCCGAGCGGAGAGCGCCGAGAATCGACGGCACGGCGACTTCTCCACGCAGTACGCGGCGGCCCAGCGACACCGGCGTGAAGCCGTTCTTCGAAAACAGTTCGACTTCGAAAGGCACCCAACCACCGTCGGGGCCGATCGCGAGCGTCACGTGTTCAGAAGACGGAACCGGCGAGAGCGGCGACGAAGCGTAAGGGTGGGGCACGAGCCGCTGACCTTCCGGCGCCCACTTCGAAAGTTCGTCTTCGATGAAGGGCTTCAACCGCTCACGAATCTCGATCACCGGCGCAATCGTGTCGCACGCCTGCTCGAGTCCGAGCTCCACCAGCGAATCGAGAAACTCGCGGTTCAGCACCTTCGAATCGAAGTAACTCTTCTCCACGCGTGCGGCGTTGATGAGCACGACTCGATTCACTCCGAGCGACGCGACCGCGGGAATCACCCGCTTCAACTGCTTCGGCCGCGGCACCGCGAGAATCAACGAGACGTTCGCGCGCGTCGGCGGAGCTTCAGAAACGCTCACCTTCAACGTGTCAGGCGCGAGCACTTCAGCGGTGCCCATCAAGCCGCCGAGAACGCCGACGCGCAGTTGCTGACCGCGTTGAACCTTCAGCACTTCACGCAGGTGCGTGAGTCGCCGATCCGTCAGCTTCACGATCGAGTCTGCGCCGATCTCCTCCTGACGCAGCAGCAACAGGTTCATCCCGCGCTCGGGAGGTGCTTGTCGAGGACGCGGCTCAATTCAGGCGGCAGCGGGCTCTCGGCGCGCACCAACAGGTTCGTCACCGGGTTCACGACGGCGAGCGAAACCGCGTGGAGGAAGAAGCGCTTCAACTCAGGCTCGTCCGCGCCGCCGTAGAGCGTGTCACCGACGATGGGCGCTCCCACCGACGCGAGATGCGCGCGCACCTGATGCAGCACGCCGGTGATCAACTTCACATCGACCAACGCATACGAACCCTGCCGCGCGCGCACCGAAAACTCGGTAATCGCGGGCCGGCCTTTTTCGATGTTCGGCACCACGTGATCGCCCGCGTGTTCGAGCGGAAGTTCGATCACCCCATCGTCAGCGAGCGGGCCCTTCACGAGCGCGAGGTACTTCTTCGTCACCGCGCGCTCATCGGAGAACGCCGCACGCATCGCCTCCCACGTGGCGCGATTGCGAGCCGCGAGCAGCACACCCGAGGTCTCGACGTCGAGCCGATGACACAGGCCCGCCTCACGCGGGTCATCACCGATGCCCGCCATCTCGGGGAAGCGACAGATGAGCGCGTTCGCGACGGTGCCGACTTCGCCCGGTTTCAACGGCTGCGACGGCATGCCCGCAGGCTTGTCGACGAACACCAGTTGGTCATCGACGTACAGCGTGCGGAGCTCGAAGGACGTGTCGGCCGCGGCGTTCTCGCTCACCGGAGTTTCCGGCACGTCGACCTCGAGCGTGTCACCGCGCGCGACCATCACGCCTTTCTTCGCGCGACGGCCGTTCAACTTCACGAGCCCGTCTTCGAACAGCGTCTTCAACTTCGCGCGCGAGAGCGTGAGCGCTTCACCGACGAACACATCGATGCGCTTCCCCGCGCCTGCTTCATCGACCTTCAGTTCCTTCTTCATTGATTGAGCGCCTCGTACACCTCTTCGGCGGTCTGGTACCGATCGTCTGGCTCTTTGCGCATCAAACGGTGCGCGACGCGGGCCATCACGCGATCGGCTTCGGGGTTCAACGCGCCGACGGGTGCGGGCTCGACCTCGAGCACCTTCTGCCAGAGGTCATACGGCGTCTTCGCCTCGAACGGCGGCCGGCCGGTGAGCAGCTCATAAAGAATGACGCCGAGCGCGTAGAGATCGGTGCGGGTGTCGAGCTTCTCCCCGAGAATCTGCTCCGGAGCCATGTAACGGAACGTGCCGACGAGCCGGCCATCTGCCGTCACCGCGGTGTCGTCGCTGATGTACTTTGCCAGCCCGAAATCCATCAAACGCACGGTGCGGTCTTCATCGACCATCACGTTCGAGGGTTTGAGATCGCGGTGAATCAGCCCGTAGCCGTGAATGTATGAGAGCGCCTCGCAGAGCTGCAGCATCGCGTCCTTCATGCGGCCGACGCGCTCAGGGGTGTTGAGGCGCGCGAGCTCCGCGGCGCTCACCTTCACGCCGATGGGCCGCTCTTCGGGCGTCGGCAGCTCGTACGGGAGTTCGATTTCTTTCTCGTTGGTCTCGGCGGTGTCGGGCTCGTCGGCGAGATCGGCCCACGCGCGCACGCTCTCCGGGCCGCTCTCGTAGTCGTCATCGTCGTCGTTGCTCTCTTCGGCCGAGTCCATCTCGTCGGCGTCCCACTCTTCGCTCGGTGACTCTTCGTTGAACGCAGAGAGGTTGAAGACCAGCGGCGCGTCTTCATCGACCGGAGCCGCTTCTTCTTTCGGCGCAGCGCCCGTGTGCCGGTACGCGGAGATCGCGCGGGCGAGGGCGGCGTCACTCGCGAGATCTTCTTCCTGCAGCGAGAGGTAGTGACGAAGCGTGAGGCCTTCGACCAGCTCCATCGCGAGGTACGGGTACCCCTGGAAGACGCCGGTGTCGTAGACCTTCACGACGTTGGGGTGCGAGAGATCGCGCAGCGTCTCGAACTCGCGCGCCAATCTCCGCGCCGCGCGTGGGTCCAACGCGGGCCCCGTCGACAGCAGCTTCAACGCGGCGGTCTCACCGGTGCGGCGATCGATGGCTCGGTAGACAGTGCCCACACCTCCGCTGCCGAGCGTCTCGAGCACGCGGTACGGACCGATGACTTTCGGGGGCATGAGCGGCGCGCAGCCTATGGAGCGAACCTTGCACTGGTCAAACGAACGATTTCGCGACGTTCACGTGTTGTTTTCAGTAAGGGAGCCACGCCATTTCCATGATGGATCAGATCTTCGAGCTCGAAACGCGGTTGAAGACGCACCCGTTGCCGCGGCACATCGGCGTCATCATGGACGGCAATGGCCGCTGGGCGGAGTCGCGCGGCCAATCGCGGGTGGAAGGCCACCGTGAAGGTTCGAACAGTGTCCGCGAGGTCACGCGGTCAGCCCGCCGCATCGGTGTGGAAGCGCTGACGCTGTACGCCTTCTCGGCACAGAACTGGTCGCGCCCGCCCGAAGAGGTCGCCGCGCTGATGAACCTCCTTCGGGAATATCTCCTGAAGGAACGCGCAGAGATCCTCGACAACAACATCCGCCTCAATGCCATCGGCGAGCTCGACAAGCTGCCGGCCTACGTGCGTGAGCCGCTCGAGAATCTGCGCGCCGAGAGCAAGAACAACACCGGCATGGTGCTGACGCTGGCGCTCTCGTACGGCGGCCGTGAAGAGATCCTGCACGCGGTGCGCGCGCTGATGGAGTCGGGCGCGAAGCCGGCGGAGCTCACCGAAGAACAGCTCGAAGCCGGCCTGTGGACCAACGGGCTGCCGCCGGTCGATCTCGTCATCCGCACGTCGGGTGAGAAGCGCCTTTCGAACTTCATGCTGTGGCAGAGCTCGTACGCCGAGCTCTACTTCACCGACCTCGCGTGGCCCGACTTCCGCGCGCGCGAGCTGTGTGAAGCGATCGCCACCTTCCAGCAGCGCGAGCGTCGTTTCGGCCTCACGGGAGCGCAGGTGCTGCCACTTCGTTCGGCGGGCGCGTGACCGATAAGAACAAGAACCTGCTGCTGCGATTGGCGTCGGGCTTCGGCCTGCTGCCGATCGTCCTCTACCTCCTGTATCTCGGTGGGTGGGCGTCGGCGGGCTTGTTCGCGTTCGCGTCGGCGGTCTGTGTCTACGAATACGCGGGCATCACGCTCAAGGCGCGCCCGTTGATCGTGTGGGTCGTGCTCGGGCTCGCGGCGGTCATGCCGCTGTTGCCGGTGTGGAAGCCCGACCATGTCTATTCGGGCATCGTCGCGGCGACGGCGATCGTGCTCTTCGCGTCGTGGGGCTGGCACCTGCTTCGCGGGCCGTTGCCCGAGGCTCCGCAGCGCACCGCGCACCTGCTGACCGCGTTCGTCTACGGGCACATCGGCCTGACTTCGTTGTCGGTGTTGCGGCTGCTCCCCGATGGCGCGTGGTGGGTGGTCGCCGCGCTGGTCATCACCTGGGGCAACGACACGATGGCGTATTTCGCCGGTCGATTCCTCGGCAAGCACAAGCTCTACCCGGCGGTCAGCCCCAATAAGACGTGGGAAGGGTTCGCCGGCGGCTTCGTTGGAGCGATCGGCTTTCTCTTCGTTCAGCGTCAGTTCTTCTTCCCCGGGCTCACCGTCGTCGACTGTTTCGCGCTCGGCATCGTGGGCAGCATTCTAGGCCCCGCCGGCGACCTCTGTGAGTCGATGCTCAAGCGCGCCTACGACGTGAAGGATTCAGGGCGAATCCTCCCCGGTCATGGAGGCATGTTGGACCGGATCGACGCGCTGATTTTCAACGCCCCGTTCGTGCTGCTCTACGTGCAGTTCGTGCGCGGCTGACGTTACTCTCAGGCTCATGGGTTTCTTCCAGTCAGCGGTCTCCATCGGCGTCTTCCTCGGCGTGCTGGTGGCCGTGCACGAGACCGGTCACTTCCTCGCGGCGAAGTGGGCCGGTGTGAAGGTGCTCAAGTTCTCCATCGGCTTCGGCCCGAAGGTGCTCTCGTTTCGCCGCGGTGAGACGGAGTACCAGCTCGCGTTGTTGCCGCTCGGCGGCTTCGTCGCGATGGCGGGTCAGCAGCCCGGTGAAGATCTGCCTGACACGCCCGAAGAAGCGCGCCGCACCTTCCTCGGAGCGCCGTGGTGGAAGCGCGTCATCATTCTGCTCGCGGGGCCCGCGGCGAACCTCGTCTTCCCCGTCGTCGCGCTGTTCTTCCTCTACCTCGGTGACTCGCAAGACTACGCGGCGCGCATCGGCGCGGTGGAGCCCGGCACTCCCGCGGCGGTCGCCGGTTTCAAAGCGGGCGATCTGATCACCGGCATCGATGGCGTGCCGATTCGCACCTTCTCCGAGCTCTCGAAGATCGCGTCGACCAGCGCGGGCCGACAGCTCGAGGTCGAGGTCGAGCGCGAGGGCAAACGGCAGACGCTCCAGGTGACACCGGCGAGCGTGGAGACGATGGGGCTGCTCGACGTGCAGCAGAAGGGCCGCATCGGCATTTCGCTCTCTGAACAGGCGGCGGTGCTCGGAGTGCCCGAAGGTTCACCCGCCGCGCTCGCGGGCCTGCGCACGTTCGATCGCGTGGTCGAGTTGAATGACGAAGGCATCCGTTCAGGCAAGCAGCTCGTTGAGAAGCTCGACGCCGCGAAAGACACCGTGAGGTTGAAGGTCGTGCGCTTCACGCCGGTGATCGACGGCGTGTCGTCGCCTGAATTGATCGACGCCGAGGTCGCGCTGGGTGACGGCGTGGGCCTCGAGCGCATCGGCGCGGAGAGCGGCGACGCATACGTGTGGCAGGTGCGCCCGGGCACGCCCGCGGCGGCGTACGGAATCAAGGCGGGCGATCGTTTTGTTTCAGTGGGCGGCGCGCCGGTGCACTCGGTCGGCGGCGTCGAAGACCGCATGGCGCTCGCGAAGAAGCGCAACATCACCTTCCAGTGGCGCTCGTCGGGTGAAGTGCACGACGGCAACGTCGGCCCGCTGGTGCCCGAGGGCAACGACAAGTACTGCATGACCTCGCCTGATTTCGGCGTGCGCTTCGGGGCGCCGGGGCTCGCGATGGCGCCCATCGCCGGCGAGATGGTGACGATTCACTTCGGGCCGGGTGAAGCGCTGCTCGCGTCGCTCAAGCGCTTGCCCGAAGGCGTCGCGCTGATCGCGAAGATCCTCGGCAAGTTGACCACCGGTGATGTGCCGCTCGAATCGATGGGCGGCCCGCTGCAGATCGCGCAGGTCGCGACTCAGAGCGCGGAGCAGGGCATCGAATCGTTCGTCAGCTCCATGTGGATGGTGTCGGTGAACCTCGCGCTGGTGAACCTGCTGCCGATTCCGATCCTCGATGGGTTCGGCATTCTCACCGCGCTGTGGGAAGCGATTCGCCGCCGCCCGATTCCGATGCGGGCGCGGGAGATCGCCCAGTACGCCGGCCTCGCGATGCTGGGCATGTTGATGGTGCTCGCCTTCCGCAACGACATCGCCCGATTGCTGTTCTGCTGATGATCGTCTCACTCGACACCTCGACGCTCACGCTGTCGCTCGCGCTGACGGACAAAGGCGGGCGCACGCTCGAGCACCGCCTCGTCGGTCCTCCGAAACGTCAGAGCGAGATTCTCCCGGGCGAAATCGAATCGCTGCTCACCGCCCACGGCAAGTCGCTCAAGGACGTCACCGGTTTCGTCGTCGGTCTCGGGCCCGGGAGCTTCACGGGTTTACGCATCGGGCTCTCGACGATCAAAGGCCTCGCGTTCGCGTTGAAGGTGCCTGTCGCTGGTGTGTCGTCGCTCGCTGCGCTCGAGTACGAATACATGTTCGGCGCTCACCCCGACCCTCTCCCGCAGGCGGGAGAGGGGGACGTCGCGATTTTCTCGTGCGCCGTCGTGAAGAAGGGCGAGCTCTACGTTCGCCGTGACAGCCGCGAGTACTCACTCACCGTCGCGCAGCTCGCTGAAGAACTGAAGAACACGCCGAACGCGAAGATGATCGGCCCGGCGCTCACCGACTACCGCGCGCCGCTCGAAGCGCTCGGAGTGCCCGCGTCGTCGTTCGCCGAAGCGCCGCTCATTCCTTCCGCCGTGTCACTCGCCGCGCTCGCAAAAATGCCGGCGACATACGACGCACCAGCCGTCTTCGGGCTCGAACCGCACTACCTCCGCGGCTCCGGAGCCGAAGAGAACCCGAAGTTCCCACCGCTGCCCGGCGTCGAGCCGAAAGCGCGCCTCAAGGAAGACTGACATGTCCGACCCCATCATCGCGGTCGTTGGTGCCACCGGCACCATCGGCCGGCAGATCATCGCTTCGCTCCAGCGCCACGACGTCGAGCCCGATCAGGTTCGCTTCTTTTCCACCGAGCGCACCGAAGGTGAAGAGCTCGACTACGAAGAAGAGACGCTGCCCACCGAGCCTGTCGGGCCGTCATCGTTCCGCGGAGTGCAGGCCGTCATTCTCGCCACGCCCGCGCTCGTCGCCCGCGAGCTCGCGCTCCAGGCGCAGCGCGACGGCGCGTGGGTCGTCGACGTCTCCGGCGCCTTCCGCGTCGACACCAGCATTCCGCTCGTCGCGCCGGGCGTGAACGACGGCGTGCTGGACCGTGCGTTTCAAGGCCGCATCGTGTCGGTCGCGCACCCCGCGACGCAGGCGCTGCTCGCGGCCCTGGCGCCGCTGCGTGCGAAGTTCGGTCTCGCGTTCGCCGACGTGACGATGCTCTTCGGCGCGTCTTCCCGCGGCAACGAAGGCGTCGAGCAGCTCTCGAAGCAGACCGCGCAGTTGATGAACGGCAAGGACCCCGACGTCGAGGTCTTCCCTCATCGGCTCGGGTTCAACGTGATCCCCGCGGTGGGCGGCTTCGAAGGCCCGCTGTGCGAAGCCGAACGTCACGTGCTGGTCGAATCAGCGCGCATCTGGGTTGGTGAGGCCCTGCCGGCGCTCACCGCCACCGCGCTCACCGTGCCCACGTACCATGGGCTCTCGCTCGTCATCTCCGCGCACCTCAACCGCAACGTCGACGCGGAAGGCGTGCGCGCGACGCTGAAAGAAGACTCGGGCCTCAAGCTCATCGACGACCCCGCGCAGAACATCTACCCGATGCCCATGCTCTCGACCGACGACGCTTCGCCCCATGTCGGCCGCATCCGCGCCGCCGGGCCGCGCGTGCAATTGGTCGCCTGCGTCGACTCCGCGTATAGGCTCGCTGACTCGGCCGTCGACATCGCGTTGGAACTCGCCGATCGCGCCTGACAATTTGTCAGCGCGTTGCCCACGGAAGTCGCTTGAAAACCGAGGGATTCAAGGTGTTTAAGCGTCGCGGACGCTGGCCTTTGAATTGCTCAACGAGCGACCCCGAAATCATGAACCGCCTTCTCTTCCTGACCTGCGCGTTATTCAGCCTCGGCGCGAGCGCTCAGGCGTTCGTGTTCCGGCTCCCCAGCGACACGACGTCGACCTCGTACACGTACGGGGCTTCGAAGTGCGGCGACACGCTGACCATGTCGTGGAACTACATCTTGCAGGTGTCGGGCACGCCCAACGACTCGCTGCAGATCTGGGCGACGACCTCGACGAGCTGCCCCGACGCTCCGGCCAACGGTGACCTGGTGCTGACCACCGTGAGCTGGCCGCTCGTCGCCAGCACGCGCGCGGGCAACTTCACGGTGCAACTCTCGTCGCTGCCGACGTTCTCGGGCGACGGCGGCACGACCTGCCCGACGCCCACGCCCTCGTCGCTGAACAACTACCTTTGCGCGTCGATGCCGTACTTCTACAACACCGGCATCGGTGGCTCGACGCAGTACGCGAAGGCCGCCGCGTTCCCCCTGACGTACGACACGCTGCCGCCGGGTGTCCCCACGATTCTCACCACGGTCGCGCAAGACTCGGCGGTCGCCGTCGGGTTCTCTGCCGACAGCGACACCACGACGGTGACGGTCGAGGTGATGGGCCCGAACGACACCGACTTCAAGGTCGTCGGCAGCGCGACGGTGGCGAACACCGCCACGGTGCGCGGTACGGGGCTCGTGAACAACGACACGTACCAGGTGCGCATTCGCGGCGTCGACGCGGCCGGCAACGTGAGTGACCCGTCGGCCACGGTGTCGGTGAAGCCCATCGATACCATCGGGTTCTTTGGCTACTACGCACAGCAGGGAGGCGAGCTGAACGGCTGCGCGACTGCTCCAGGTCTGATGACGCTCTTGCTCGCCGCGTTCGCTCTGCGGCCCCGGAGAACGAAGCGATGAATCGCGCAGTGTTGGTGTGTCTGTTCGTGGCGGCTCCCGCGTTGGCGCAGGTCTTCGAATCAGACGTTCATGAGCGCAAGGAATCGCCGCGCTCGATGTTCCTCGAATTCAAGCTCGGGCCGATGACGCCGATGCTCGACTCGGCGTTCGCGAAGAACGCCGGCCCGTACTTCAAGTTCTTCGGCAACCAGCCGATGCTGCTCGGCGAGATCGAGTTCGAATACGAGTTCTTCCAGAAGTTCGGCACGCTCAGCGCCGGTTTCTCCGCGGGCTACGCCGAGAAGTACGGCAAGGCGCTCGATTCTTCGACGGGCGATCACATCGGGCAGGCCACCGGCATACAAGTGGTGCCGATCAAGGTCGTGCTGTCGTACCGCTTCGACTACCTGAAGCAGAAGACGAAGGTGCCGCTGGTGCCGTACCTGAAGGGCGAATTCGTCGCGATGCCGTGGTGGGCGGTCAACGGCGCGGTCGTGGAGCAGGCGAACGGTTTCTACGGCAAGGGCGCGCGCTTCGGCCTCGCCGGCGTGGTGGGGCTCGCGGTGGAGCTCGACTTTCTCGATCAGCGGCTGGCGCGTGACTTCGACTCCGGCACGGGCGTGAACCACACGTACATTTTCGCGGAGGCGACCTTTCAGGGCATGAACCTCTTCCCGTCAGTCGGCCCGCCGGCGAACTGGAGTTCGATCTACTTCATGTTCGGTCTCGCGCTCGAACTCTGAAAATCTCCGCGGCCGTGAAGCAGAAGACGCCGTGGCTCGAGGTTTTCGCGGCGGCGCTCCCGGCGCTGCTGCACGCGCTCATTCTGTTGGGCCGGCTGCACCCCGACGAGGTCTTCCAGTCGCTCGAAATCGCGCTCAACCGCGCGGAGGGCTTCGGCATCGTCGCGTGGGAGTGGCACCCGCAGCCGAACTCTCCGCAGCCATGGGGCATCCGCAACTGGGCGGTGCCGCTGCTGTTCTCGGGCCTCTTCAAGCTGGGCGACGCGATCGGCATCACCTCGCCGATGGGCCGCCGGGTGCTCGTGGCGATTCCACAGTTGGCGCTGCACGCGTCGATGCTCGCGGCGGTGTGGCGGCTGACGGCGCGGCGCGCGTCGGTGGAAGCCGCGCGTTGGGCGCTGTGGCTGGTGGCGCTCTTCGGCCCGCTGGTCTGGTTCGGCGGCCGTACGATGTCGGAGTCATTCTCGGTCGCGTTTCTGGTCTGGGGGCTCGAACGTCTCGACGCCCGCGACGTGAAGCCCGGGTGGTGGGCGCTGGGCGGGGCGCTGCTCGGGTTGGCGCAGGTCACCCGCTACGGCTCGGCGGCGGCGATCGCTCCGGCGATGCTGTGGCTGTTCATCGAACGCCGGTGGAAGACGTTCGCCTTCGCGGCCGCGGGAGGCATCGTCGTCGCGCTCACGCTGGGGCTCCTCGACTTCTTCACGTGGGGTGAGTGGTTCCACTCGCTGATTCACTACGTGCGTTTCAACGTGGTCTCGGGCTCGGCGGCCGCGCAGTTCGGAGCGAGCCCGGCCTGGTATTACCTGCCGCGGCTGCTCATCGCGCCGTTCGCGCTGTTCGGTCTCGCGCTCGCCGTGAAGAAGCGGAGCGGGGCGCCGATGCTCTTCATCGCGTCGGCGCTGGGCTACCTCGCCATCGTCAGCGCGACCGCGCACAAGGAAGACCGCTTCATCTACCCGACGCTGGTGCTGCTCACCGTTGCGGGCGCTCCGGCGTTCGCGCAGTGGGCGGTGGGCAAGACGCGTGAAGCCGGCGTCATCGCGGCGCTCGGGCTCGCGTTCTTCTTCTTCCCGACTCCGTTCGACGTGCAGCGCCCGGAGCAGTTTCAGCTCACGCGCGTGGCCTCTGCCGACGTCACCGGCTTCGTGCTGCTCAACGAAGGTGTGTGGGGTTCACCGGGTTTCTTCTGGCTGGGGAAGAACATCTTCTGGTGCACGTGCGACTTCCCGGAGCAGCCGTGTTTTCAACGCGCGATGCGCGACCCGTCGGTGAATCGCGGCATCTACGTGAGCAACGGCGGCGAGCTGGAGCGCGATCAACGCAGTGAAGCCGCGTTCCTCAACTCCGGCTTCAAGGTGCTCGAGCGCCGCGGGCTGACGACGCTCTACGGTCGCTGAGCGGTCGGCGCGCGGTCTGCCGACCAGACGAAGCCAGAGCGCAGTGGCGGCTTCGGCGAAGCGAAGCGACCCCAGAAATACGGTCGCTGAGCGGTCGGCGCGCTGGTTGCCGACCGGACCCCAAGAAACACGAAACCCCGCTCGTGGTGACGAGCGGGGTCTCAATGGGGACGGCCAGAGCACACGCGAAGTAACGCTACCGTTGCTTCCTTCCGGACCTGGCGGGGTTCACGGCCCCGCGTTGCCCTGACCAGAATTTGTTTTGCCTCTTCTATCAGCGGAGAGGGTGGGATTCGAACCCACGATACCCTTTCAGGTACACACGCTTTCCAGGCGTGCGCCTTCAGCCACTCGGCCACCTCTCCTGAGAACTACATGCGGAGAGCTAAGGATTCGAACCTTAGATACCGTTACCGGTATGCCTGATTTCGAGTCAGGTGCCTTCGACCACTCGGCCAGCTCTCCAAGTACTTATTCAGATTTCGTCTTTCGGTTACGCAAACCCGAAAAGAATTCTTTGAGCAACAGACTGCTCTCATTCGCCATGACACCGCTGACAACTTCGACTCGATGATTGTGCCGGGGTTCACGGGCGAGGTCGTAGAGACTGCCGACCGCGCCTGCCTTGGGGTCCGAAGCTCCGAACACCAACCGTGACACTCTCGATTGAACCAGGGCACCCGCGCACATCGCGCAGGGTTCGAGCGTCACGTAGATGGTGACTCCCGTGAGCCGCCAGGCGCCGACCGCTCTCGCGGCCTCGCGCATGGCGATGAACTCAGCATGAGAGAAGGGGTCTTTGTCGAG
>JBEHYH010000144.1:0-12857 GCA_048498275.1 Myxococcota bacterium
CAGGCGAGTCAGCATCCGTGATCGTGACGTTGGAGGCCAAAATCACCGGCGTCGCGCAGACGCAGCCGCATGACGATGACGGGTACCCGACGTACCCCGCGTCGCTCTGGGAGCCGTATCGCTCGCGCCGCTTCAAGATCGGCGAAGACATGTACGCGCTGATGGGCATTCCCCGGGAAGACAAGCCGTCGCGGCTCGCGCATGTCGCGCGCAACTTCGAGTTCTTCGGCGCTCCGGTTGGGCTCTTCTTCATCATCGACCGCCGCATGGGCCACGGGCAGTGGGCGCACCTCGGCATGCTGATTCAGTCGGTGGCGCTCGCGGCGACTGAGCATGGCGTCGGCACCTGCATTCAAGAGTCGTGGGGCAACGTGCGGACGGCGCTGCATGCGCACTTCGGGCTGCAGCCGCACGAGTTGCTCTATTGCGGAATGGCGCTCGGCTACGCGGATGAGAAGGCCGTGAACACGTTGCGCAGCGATCGCGCGACGGTCGATGAACTCACCGAGTTCCGCGGCTTCTAAAAGACGAGCTGGCCCGACTTGATGACGTGGGCCACGTCGTTCATCGCGAAGTGGTACGGCAACGCGCGGTAGCTGTCGGCGTCGAAGAGCACCACGTCTGCGGGTGAACCGACTGCGAGCCGGCCGAGCGAAGGGTCGCCGATGGCGTCGGCTCCGAAGCGCGTGAAGCCGAGGTACGCCTCCGCCGGGGTCAGGCCGTTCTCGACGCACGCGAGGCCCAGCGCGAGGAACACGTTCTCGGAGTGCGAGCTGCCCGGGTTGCAGTTCGTGCACAGCGCGACGCGCACGCCGGCATCACGTAACGCGCGCCCCGGAGCGAACGGTCGCGCCTTCGCGAAGAGCGTCGACGTCGGAGCGAGCACCGCCACGGTCCCCGACTGCGCGAGCGCGGCGATGCCTTCGGGAGAAATCTGTTCGAGGTGATCGGCCGTGATCGCATGGAGAGACGCGGCGAGCTGCGCGCCTCCGTTGGCCGTCAGTTGATCGACGTGAAGACGCGGCTTCAAACCCAGCGTCACGCCCGCTTCGAGAACCTGTCGCGCTTCGTCGTGCGTGAAGGCCGTCTGCTCGACGAACACATCGTTGAAGCGCGCGAGTTTTTCGGCAGCGACGCGCGGGAGCAGTTCGTTGATGACCAACGCAATCCACCCCGCGCGGTTCTCCTTGAATTCAGGAGGCAGCGCGTGAAGCGCGAGCACAGTTCCAATCAGTGAGATCGGTTGTTGCGCGCTCAATCGTCGAATCACCCGGAGGATTCGCAGTTCAGATTCAACATCGAGCCCGTAGCCGCTTTTGACTTCAGCGGTGGTGACGCCGTGGCGCAGCAGCCGCTCGAGCCGGGGCAGGGCCAGCTTGAAGAGTTCATCTTCTGATGCAGCGCGGGTCGCGGTGACGGTGCGCGCGATGCCTCCGCCGGTCGCGGCGATCTCCAGGTACGTGCGGCCCTGCGTTCGCTGCTCGAACTCTTCAGACCGATCACCCGCGAAGACCACGTGCGTGTGGCAGTCGACGAAGCCGGGGCCGACGAAGCCTCCGCGTGCGTCGAGTTCGTATTTCGCCGCGGTCGGCGGCTCTGTGCCGAGGAACGCGATCTTGCCGTCGGTGATCCCGACGACTCCGCGTTTGATCGGCGCGAGGGTTTCCTCAGGCGTTCCAGCGCCTGTGCACGTGACGACTTCAGAGGTGTTGCGGATCAGTAAGTCGAACATGTGCTCCTCACCCCGAGAGTTTTTCGTCAGACCGTGATGCCCGGAATCTTCACGCCGCGTTCACGCGCGATTTCCACCGCATCCTCGTAGCCCGCGTCTGCATGACGAATCACGCCCATGCCCGGGTCTGACTGCAGCGTGCGTTCGATTCGGCGCGCCGCGGCCTCGGTGCCATCGGCGACGATCACCTGACCCGCGTGGAGCGAGTAGCCGATGCCGACGCCTCCGCCGTGGTGGAACGAGACCCACGACGCGCCGTTCACCGCGTTGATCATCGCGTTCAGAATCGGCCAGTCAGACACCGCGTCGGTGCCGTCTTTCATCGCCTCGGTTTCACGGTTCGGCGACGCGACCGAGCCGCAATCGAGATGGTCGCGGCCGATCACGATCGGCGCCTTCACCTTCCCGGTGCGGACGAGCTCGTTGAACAGCAACCCCGCGCGGTGACGTTCGCCGTAGCCGAGCCAGCAGATGCGCGCGGGCAGGCCCTGGAACTTCACCTTCTCGCCGGCCATCTTGAGCCAGCGCACCATGTGCTTCTTCTCGGGGAAGAGCTCCATGAGCGCGTCGTCGGTCACCTTGATGTCTGCGGGGTCACCCGACAGCGCCACCCAGCGGAACGGGCCTTCACCACGGCAGAACATCGGGCGGATGTACGCGGGCACGAACCCGGGGAAGTCGTAGGCGTTCGCGAGCCCGCCCTTCACCGCGCCCGCGCGCAGGTTGTTGCCGTAGTCGAACACGTGCGAACCGCGCGTCTTGAATTCGATCATCGCGGCGGCGTGCGCGGCCATCGAGCGGTGCGAACGCTCGACGTACTCGGTGGGGTTCGACGTGCGCAGCGCGGCTGCAGCTTCCAGCGTGAGCCCCGACGGCACGTACCCCGCGAGCGGGTCATGCGCGCTCGTCTGGTCCGTCACCAGATCAGGCGCGAAGCCACGGCGAACCAACGCAGGCAGCACGTCGGCGCAGTTGCCGATGAGCCCCACCGACAACGGCTTCTTCGCCGCCTTCGCTTCAGCCACCAGCGCCAGCGCGTGATCGATGTCGCGCGCGATGACGTCGAGGTACTTCGTCTCGATGCGGCGCTGCGCACGCGTCGGGTCGACCTCGACCGCGAGCATCACGCCGCCGGCCATCGTGCACGCGAGCGGCTGCGCGCCACCCATGCCGCCGAGGCCGCCGGTCAGCACCACGCGCCCCGCGAGATCTTCGGAATTGAAGTGCGTGCGGCCCGCCTGCACGAAGGTCTCGTAGGTGCCCTGCAGAATCCCCTGCGTGCCGATGTAGATCCACGAGCCGGCGGTCATCTGGCCGTACATCATCAGGCCCTTGCGCTCGAGCTCGCGGAAGTGCTCCCAGTTGGCCCAGTGGCCCACGAGGTTCGAATTCGCGAGCAGCACGCGCGGCGCGTCGGGGTGCGACTTGAAGACGCCGACCGGCTTGCCTGACTGGACCATGAGGGTCTCGTCGTCGTCGAGGTTCTGGAGCGCTTTCACGATGCGATCGAACGACGGCCAGTCGCGCGCGGCTTTGCCGGTGCCGCCGTACACCACGAGATCAGCGGGGCGCTCGGCCACGTCGGGGTCGAGGTTGTTCATCAACATGCGCATCGCGGCTTCCTGCACCCAGCCCTTGCAGGTCAGCGTCGCGCCACGCGGGGCTCTCACTTCGCGAGGTCCACTCATGGCGGCGGGGTCTAGCAGGGGCTCCGCGCATCGGGTATGCGCGCAGACATGCGTGAAGTGATCATCGGAGCCGTCGCCGCTTTCGTCGTGGCGGTCATCACCATCAATTTCCTCGGCCCCAAGGAGACGCCGCCTCCTCCGCCTGACGTGAAGAGTCAGATGAACCTGCCGAACAAGCGGTTCGACCTCGCGAAGCTGCGCGGCAAAGATCGCCCGTTCTTCCGCCGGCAAGCGGTCATGGTCGACAACGTCGACGCGGGGTTCGTCCGTTGAAGTGGTGGCCGCTGGTGTTCGCGTCTGCGTGCGCGCCTCCGGCCATCGTGGTGAAGCCTGAACCTGTCGAGCAACCGCCGGCCGCCGTCGATGCGCGGAGCGCGGTGACCTCGCGGTTTCGTGACGCGGTGACGGCGCGGCGCTTCGACGAGGTGCTCGCGCTGCTCTCACGGCGCTGGCGTGATCGCTACGACGCGCAGACGCTCGCGCGCGACTTCGGGGCGGAGCCGCTGGCGAGCATTCGATCGGGAATGCCGCTCAAGCTGGTGCAGGAAGACGGCGAGTGGAAGATCGATTCACTTGAGTAGTTCGCCGACGCGCTGACTCAGCCCCAGGTGCATCGCCGCGTTGTTGATGAGCTTGCGCTCACGCACGTCGATGCGGCCGTCGGCCTTCGCCATCGCCACCATCTGCCGGAGCAGCGCTTCACCTTCGCCGGCGCGTTGCTTCGTGGGCGGCGTGACGAGCGGGAGGTCGGTGCTCAACATCGCCTCGACCTGTGGCCATGGCACGCTCCAACGCGTCGACGCCTGCCTGAGCATCTTGAGCTCAGACTTGTCGACCACGCCGTCGGCCTTCGCGACCGCGGCGAGCAGGCCGATCAGGCGCTGCCGTTCGGCGAGCGGAGGCATCGACGTCGCAGCTCCCTCCGTCGCGCCGATCATCGCTCCGCCGCGCGCGAGCCACGTTTCCCACCCGATGATCTCGCCGACGACCCAGTCGTGCTCGCCGCTGGCCAGCGCGTTGCCGCAGAACTCGCAGTTCGGCTGGCCGTTGTCGCTGAGCGGCGCGTTGCACTGCGAGCAGCGGTTGGTCGACATGCCCTGCGATGCGTTGGTGGCCGCGCCTGATTTGCGCTCGAGCAACATCACCGAGCGCAGCGCGGTGGTGGAGCCGCCGGCGATGCCCGCGCTCCAGCGGAACTCGAAGGTCGCGAAGTCGCGGCCGGCTTGCTGCATCACCTGCAGCAGGTTCACCGCGCCCACCGCGACGTCGGCGAAGCGCTGCGGCTGCACCGCGTTCATGAACTCGGTGACGGCGACCTTGGCGACGCGAGACGGGTCGTTGCGTACGCGGGCGTCGATCCACTTCCAGAAGACGAGCGCGGCGCGGTCTTCGAGCGCCTCGACGGCGAGTGATTCGTCGCGCTGATGCGCCTCCTCGAACCCGCGGGGCACGCCGTTGCGCCGTTCGAACACGCTGCCTTGCGTGATTTCGGCGAGCACCCAGTCGTAGGCGCCGCTGTTGACGATCGCGCCGCAGTATTCGCAGGTGTTCGACGCGCCGCCGTTGAACTCGGCGCCGCAGTTCGGGCACTTGCCCTGAGAAAGGTCGCGATCGAGCTGCGTCAGCGCGCCACGGCGCCGCACGAAGCTCCAGATCTCGATGAAGCGATCGGCGCGGGCACGGCGGGCGAGGGCGAGCGCCTCGGCGTCGCTGGCGGTCTTCGGCGCGTCGGCGTCGCGCAGCTCGGCGGTGATGCGCACATGGAGCGTGTCGAACGAACCGGTCTGTTCCAGCCCCGCGATCTGCAGGTCGATCACCGTCGGGTCGGCGATCGCGTCGCGAATGCCCTGCAGGTCGATGAGCCCGAGCTGCACGTTCAACCGCTGGAACGTGGCGTCGCTCAGGTACTTGCGCACCGGTGAGAGATCGCGGCGGAACCACGCGTTCTGAATCGCGATGAACTGGGTGCTGACGCGCTCGAAGAACTTGATGAGGTCGAACGCGGAGTCGCTCTGGTGCAGCGTGGTGACCCAGCGGCTCGCTTCGCCGGCGCTCACGCGCGTGTTCTCCCGCGCCTCCTGCTGCTGCACGGCGCGCATCGTCGAGACGTCGCCTTGCCGGTAGCGGTCCCACAGCTTGATGCCGACGAAGATGGCGATGACGATCGAGCCCAGCACCGGGTGCTGGAAGAGGAAGACGATCAACTGAATGACGTCGCCGCCGCCACCACCACCCCCGCCGTGGGAGCTGTGCGAACCCGAGCTGAAGTGTTCACCGCCGCCGACGCGAGCGAGCGCGGGGATCGCGACGAGTGCGAGCAGCGGAAGCAACCAACGCAGGCGACGGAGCATTCAGGCGACCCTACTTCACGAAGCCGTACGCACGAACACGGCGTTGATTGCGTGGGTCTGCTATCGAGCGGCGCATGAGCGAGATGATCGTCGAGTCGCGCGGGCACTACGAGGTGTGGACCTTCAACGGTGAAGCGCGTCGCAACGCGCTCTCGGTGGCGTTCATGAAGGAGTTCGACGCCAACCTCGCGCGAGTCTCCGGCGCGGATCGCACGGTGCGCGCGGTGGTGATGCGCGGCGCGGGTGAGAAGGCGTTCTGCGCCGGCGCTGATCTGAAAGAGCGCGCGACGATGAAGCCCGAAGACGTGCCGGTGTTCCTCGCGGAGGTGCGCCGCATCTTCCGCGGTATCGAACAGTCAGACACCATCTTCATCGCGTACGTGAACGGCGTGGCGTTCGGCGGCGGCACCGAGTTGTCGTTGTGCTGCGATCTCCGCGTCATCGCGCCGCACGCTGAAATGGGTCTGACCGAAGTGAAGCTCGGCATCATCCCCGGAGCGGGGGGCACGCAGCGGCTGCCGCGGCTCGTCGGGCAGGGCGTCGCGAAAGATCTGATCCTCACCGGCCGTCGCGTCGGTGCCGAAGAAGCGTTGAAGATCGGCCTCGCGAATCGAATCGGTTCACAGGCTGACGCGGAGGCGCTCGCGAAGGAGATCAGCGGGAACGCGCCCATCGCGGTCGCGCTCGCCAAGCACGCCATCGACGACGGAGCGCACGTCAGCATCGACGACGCGCTCACCGTCGAGCAGGCGAAGTACGCGCACACGCTCACCACCGAAGATCGCCTCGAAGGGCTCGCCGCGTTCATCGAGAAGCGCGCGCCGAATTACCAGGGCCGGTGAAGGGGCGGTGCTCAGCGCCGCCGGGCTTCGACGGACCGATCAGTCTTCGACCGCGGCAGCTTTCGAGCTGCCCTCGACACCACGCGCGGCGACGGCGTCTTCCTTGTCTCCGCCGAGCCCGCCGATCGCCAGGTGCTGCTCGATCACCGCGTCGCGCGTCGCGCGCATCAGCGCGAGCTGGTTGTCACCGAACTGCTCGACGTCGATCGGCTTGCCGATGCTGACGTGAATCGGCCCGGGTTTGATGTTCCACGAGTTCTTGGGCATCAACACGCCCGAGCCGTCGATGGCGATCGGCACGACGGGCACGCGCGCCTGCATCGCCAACGCGAACGGGCCCTTCTTGAACGGCAGAATCGTGCGGTTCTCGCTGCGCGTGCCTTCGGCGAACATCACCACGCTGACCCCGCCGCGAATGCGCTCGCCGGCCACCTGCAGCGACTTGAGCGCGTTGCGGTGATTCGAGCGATCGATGAACACGAACTTCGCCAGCGTCATGTACCAACCGCTGAACGGCACGTACTGCAGCACCTTCTTCGCCACGAAGCGGAAGTCGTTCGGCCACAGCGCGCGGAACAGCGCGGGGATGTCGATGGTGCTCTGGTGATTGCTGACGAAGATGTACGGCTGGCCCTTCACGAGGTGCTCGTGACCGGTGACGTGCAGCGTCGCGCCGCCGGCCCAGAGCAACACCGGTGACCACCAGCGCTGCACGATGATCATCGACGCCGACGGGTTCAGCGTCACGAGCATGAACAGGCACGTGAAGGGGAAGAAGAACGCGGTCGAGACCGCGGCGACGAACATGCAGAAGAGATTTCTCAACATGATTACGGGCTCGTGAGTGCCTTGAAACCTGGCGAGTCGGAAATGAAATCGAACGCGGGGTCCCGCGCGATGAGAGGGGCGTCCCAACGCGCTCCCTGGGCGACCCTGGCCCTCGTGAGGTGCGTGACCGTTTCGTCGGCCTTCGACTGCGCGGCGCTCACGTGCGCCAGCCCGGGTTCGCCCAGCGCCGGAGGCAACGCGGCGAACACCTTCGTGGCTTCGTCGAACTGACGATTCACCAGCAGCGCGGAGGCGAGCAGATAGCGGCCTTCATCATCCGCTCCCAGCGTGCGCGCCAGCGTCAACGCGTCGGCATTTTTCCCTGCCATCAACAGCGCGCGCACCTTCACCGGGGCCGTCGCGTTCGTCTGCGTGAGCGCCGCGCCCGCGTCATGCGCTTCGAGCGCCAGCCGCGCGAGACCATCTGAGGCTTCGACGTTCGCCGGCTCGAGCTTCGAGGCTTCGCTCCACGCGGCGTTCGCCGCGACGACGTCACCGAGCTTCCACGCCGCGAAGCCGAGACGTGTACGCGCAGAAACGCACTTCGCATCGGCGTCGGCGGCCTGCTGCCATTGCGCGCGCGCCTCCTTCCAATCTCCCTTCGCCGCGGCGGCGTCACCGGCTTCCAGACGCACGTCGAGCGGCTTGCGGCACGCGGTCAAAAGCATCAGCACGAGGAGGGTGACGGAGCTCCGCAAGGCGCGCGTGTGTGTAGCAGAACAAGGCTCGACTGACGCGACTCGCGGGAATAAGTGAGTGCGCTCGTGTCTGGTCAAAAGTTCATCGCGATCGCGGGCAACATCGGCGCCGGTAAAACCGAGCTGACGGCCTTTCTCTGCAAGAAGTACGGCCTCAAGCCGTTCTACGAGCCGAACGATCAGAACCCGTACCTGGCCGACTTCTACAAAGACATGAAGACCTGGGCGTTCCGCAGCCAGATCTTCTTTCTGACGCACAAGTTCCGCCTGCACCGCGAGCTCGAACGCTCGACCGGCACCTCGCTGCAAGATCGCACGATCTACGAAGACGCCGAGATCTTCGCGAAGAACCTCTTTCGTCAGCGCTACATCGACAAGCGCGATTGGCAGACCTACTGGGAGCTGTACGAGACCATCACCACCTCGCTCAAGCCGCCCGACCTGATGATCTACCTGCGCTGCCCGGTGAAGACGCTCAAGCAGCGCATTGCGCTCCGCGGCCGCAAGATGGAAAAAGACATCCCCACCGCGTATCTGAATCGCCTCAACGGGCTCTACGAAGACTGGTTCACGCGGTACTCGATGAGCCCGGTGCTGGTGCTGCCGACCGACACGCTCGATTACCTCACCAACCTGGTCGATCGCGTCGACCTCTTCCGGCAGATCGAGAAGCACCTGTGACCGTCGGGTACAAAGAGATCTACCTGATCGCGACCGAAGCCGCGGAGCCGCTCGCGCCTGAAGTGGTGACCGAGGCGTACGAAGGCGAAGAGGTCGAGCTCAACTTCGATGAACCGGGCGTGTTTCTGGTCGTGAAGTCAGACACCACGCGGGTCGAGGTGCGCTTCGAGAATCGTCTCGAGCCGCTGGGGTGGACGCCTGACCTCCTGGTGGGCACTCCGGAGCTGCGCGAGCAGTTGGCGGCGGCGCGCGGTTTCTACCGTGTCAGCTACGAGCCGGGAAAACCGCAGCCCAGCATCGCGTGCTTCGAAGCGTTGTGGACCGTGCGCGCCCTGGTCGATCTCACCGAGGGCGTGGTGGTCGACACCACGAGCTTCAAGCTGCACTCGCCGATGGACGTCGAGGAGATCACCGAGCTCGACTTCGACATTCGCGATCATCTGACGGTGCACGCGCAGGTGATGGGCGAAGGCGAACGGCAGATCTGGGTTCACACCCATGGGCTGGCGAAGTTCGGCGCGTTGGACGTCGAGATGTTCCACATC
Organism: Myxococcota bacterium; assembly: GCA_048498275.1. Taxonomy (GTDB): domain Bacteria; phylum Myxococcota; class Myxococcia; order Myxococcales; family Myxococcaceae; genus Archangium_A. Next base: position 9,366 of record JBEHYH010000144.1, read on the forward strand.
TCCGAAGAAGATCTCTCGGCCGCGGAGACGTTCTTCTACGAGCTCGCCGGCGATCTCGCGTTCGGCGAAGGCCCGACGCCGCGCCACCCGATCTCGACGAGCGTGGGCCTGGGCTTTCAGTTGCTCCCGAGTGACGAGGCGCGTTCGAACCTGTTCGGCGTCGACCCCGACACGTTCGTCGGTCACCCGTCGATCGGCTTTCTGACCGTCGTCTCGCCCGAGGGCCGGCACGCGATGTCAGAAATCCTCGCGCACTACCGCGATCGCTTCACCAAGGAGAGCGACGCCGAGGCGGAGAAGAAACAGAACGAAGCCACGCGGCTGCTGCCGCTCTTCAAGGGCCGCTACCTGCGCAAGGGCCTGATGGAGCCGCTGACGTTCATCGTGCGCGCGCCGTTCGAGGTGCATCCCGAAGGTGCCAACGCCGAAGCAGAACAAGAGCAACTCTGGGTCGAAGTCGTACAGTGGGCCGAAGACACGTTGATTGGGAAGCTGGTCGAGGGCGGAACGCGCACGTCAGAATGGCGCAAAGGTTCACACGTTGAAGTCGATGACGCGCAGATCAACGCCCTCGCCGTCGCTCGCGAAGGCCGGCAACTCGAACCTGACGAAATGGAGCGACTGCTCCAATTGGAACGTCCCGCTTAAGTCGAAGGAGCATCAATGGCCGCGCTGTTGTTGCTGACGGGCCCGCAAGCCGGGCGCCGCCTCGAAGTGCAGGGTGAGGTCACCATTGGCCGGAGCCCGTCGTGCACCATCGCGCTCGAAGACGCGAAGGTGTCGCGTAAACACGTGGAGCTGATCGTCGAAGATGGTCAGGCGCGGGTGCGTGATCTCGGCTCGCGCAACGGCACGCAGGTGAACGGCGAGAAGCTCGACGCCGAGAGCACGCTGCTGCCGGGCGATCGTCTGCAGGTCGGTGATTCGACCATCGTGTTCGAACCGTCGGCGCGCGCGTCGCTGTCTGATCGCGAAGCCGCCGGTGAAGCGCAGGCGAGCCCGGTCGAAGAGCTGATCCCCGCGACGGGGGCGGTCGCCGGGCTGTACCACGCGGGGGTCGCGCTGATCTCCGCGACCAGCGAAGCGATGGTGCTGCGGCGCGCGGCTGAAGAGCTGGGCCGCAGCGTGCACGCTGAGAAAGCGGCGGCGCTGCTCGGCGGCACCGAAGGTCTGATGACGGCGGCGGTGGTCGGCGCTGATTCGGTCGAGGTGCCGCGTTCGCTGGTTCGTGGCGCGCTGGAACGCAAAGAAGCCGGCCGCGTGAAGGGCCTGCTGTGCGCGCCGCTGATCGCCTCGGGTGGTGCGCCGTTCGGTCTGCTCTACGCGGAGCGGCCTGAGCCGTTCGGTGAAGAAGAACAACGTACGATCGCGGCGCTGGGCCGGCTCGCCGGTGAAGCGATCACCTCGGTGCGCGGGCGGATGGATGGCATCGCGCCCGTGGTGACGCTGGTCGGCAGCAGCAGGCCGTTCCGCAAGACGGTGGACGCTGCGCGCCGTGCCGCGTCTGCGCCGGAGAACGTCGTCATCTTCGGCGAGCCGGGCACCGGCCGCGCGCAGATGGCGCGCTACATTCACAGCCGTTCAGGCCGCGCGCTCGGGCCATTCGTTTCGGTCGACTGCCGCGTGGCGAATCTCGAGCTCGAGGAGCTGCTCTTCGGCCGCACCAGCGCGCCGGGTGTGCCTCCGCAGTCGTCGGCGTTGTTGAAGGCCGATGGCGGGGTGTTGTTGCTGCAGAACATCGACGCGCTGCCGAAGCAGTTGGCTGATCGGCTCGCGCGGTTGATCTCGAAGAAGGTGGCTCCCGCGCGTCAGGGCGGTGAAGAGCCGGTCGACGTGCGCATCATGGTGACCGCGCGTGATCGCGCGGAGACCCTGCAGGCGCGCGGAGAGATGGAAGCGTCGCTGGCTCGCGCGCTCACCGGCATCGAGATCGAGACCTTGCCGGTGAAGGAACGCAAAGCCGACGTGCCCGCGTTGCTCGAGTGGTTCTGGTCGGAGCTCGCGCGCACCCGTCGCAAGGAAGCGCCGAACCTCTCGCCCGACGCGAAGCGGTTGCTCTCGGAGCATGAGTGGCCGGGCAACGTCGAAGAGCTGCGCCTGCTCGCCGAGCGTCTGTCGGTGCTCTACAGCGGCGCGGAGATCACCGCGCTGCACCTGCCTCCGGAGATCACCGGCGGCGGGGTGACGGTGCAGACCGAAGCGACGCTCGCTGAACGCATCTCGCGGCTGGAGCGCGACGCGATCTCGGAAGCGCTTCGTGCCGCGAACGGTAAGAAGATCCGCGCTGCGGCCGCGCTCGGCATCAGCCGCCCAACCCTGGACAAGAAGATCGAAGAATACGGTCTGGTCGTGGAGAAACGTCGCGCGTGAAGCTCGTCTATTCGCCTGAAGTCGCGGCTGCGCGCCGCACCTTGAAGCCGCTGGTTGCGCTGGAAACGTCGGTGCTCGCGCAGGGCCTTCCGTACCCGCACAACATCGAAGCCGCGGAGTGCTGTGAAGCCGCGATCCGCGGGGAAGGCGCCGTGCCCGTCTCGATGGCGGTGATCGACGGTGTGCTGCACGCCGGCATCGATGAAGCGCAGATGAGGCGGCTGGCGACCGGCAAGAAGTTGATGAAGCTCGGCAGCCGCGATCTCGCGATGGCGGTGGCGCGCAAGGCGACCGGCGGTACGACGGTGAGCGCGACGGTCGAGATGGCCGCGGCCGCGGGCATTCACGTGTTCGCGACCGGCGGGCTCGGCGGCGTGCATCGCGGCGTGTCGGAGCACATGGACATCTCGCAGGACCTCCCCGCGATCTCGCGTTGGCCGGTCGCGGTGGTGTGCGCGGGCGCGAAGTCGGTGCTCGACCTGCCGCGCACCATGGAGCTGCTGGAGACGCTCGCCGTTCCGGTGATCGGCGTCGGCAGCGATGAGCTCCCCGGTTTCTACACGCGCGAAACCGGCATCACGCTCGAGCACTCGGTCGAGGACGCCACCGACGCCGCGGAGATCGTTCGCGCGCGCCGCGACCTCGGTCAGGGTGGGCTGGTGTTCGCGCTCCCGCCTCCGGCGAAGACGTCGCTGAAACGTGAAGCCGTCGAGAAACACCTCGAAGCCGCGCTCGAGCTCGCCGCGAAGAAGAAAATCGAGGGCAAGAAGGTGACGCCGTTTCTGCTCGCGCAGATGGTCGAGCGCACGAAGGGCAAGTCGCTGGCCGCGAACATCGCGCTCCTCGAAAACAACGCGCGCTTCGCCGCGAAGCTCTCGGCTGCGCTCGGCTGGAAGTGAACATGGACCGCACGCTGTCAGCGCCGGGGAAGCTGTTTCTCGCGGGTGAGTACGCGGTGCTGTGGGGCGGTGAAGCGCGCCTGCTGGGGACGGCCCCACGCACGCACGCGCTCGTTCGCCCGCGGAATGATCGCCGCGTCGAAGTCGTGCTGCCGGGAGGCCGGCTGACGGGCGACGCGACTCCCGCGGGGGTTCGTTGGCGCTCTGAAGTGACCGAGGGCTT
>JBEHYH010000145.1:0-12846 GCA_048498275.1 Myxococcota bacterium
GTGTCATCGCAGTCGGTCTGTGACGTCACCCAGGGGCCCGTCGGTTTCGCACAGCGCGCGAGCGGTTCGCTCGGGTTGCCTTCACCGTCGCCATCGCGATCTCTGAAGAACGTCGAAGGGTAACCGCCGTCGAGGCACTGCCCGTTGAACGGCAGCGTCGGGCACGAGGGGAAACCGCCCGGCACGCAGCAGATGCCTTCGTCACACGCGTAGCCGTCGGGGCACGCGCCTTCGCTGCAGGCCCATGGGCCGCCGATGTCCCACGCTTTCATGCAGCCACCCAGCAGCGTCGCTGCCGTGACCGCGAGGAGCAGCTCCCGCATCAATTCGTCACCGCGTCGATGATGAACATCGCCACGCCGGCCGCCGCCAGACCGCCACCGACGCCGAGCATGATGTTGCCGGTCTGCGCGTAGCCCTCCGCCTCGGCCTGCTTGCGCTGCACGTCGACCAGCGTCGCGCAGTTGCGCACGTCGCCCTGACACGAAGAGAGGCCCTTGCCGGTCTCGCGGCCGACGGCTCCGGCGATGAGCCCGCCCGCGATGACCGCCGCGCCCGCCATGAAGGTGCCGTAGCTGACGCCGCGCAACGCGGTGAAGCTCTTGGGCGCCTGCCCGGCGACCGCTTCTTGCGGAGATTGCGCTTCGACCTTCACGCGGCTGCCGGGCGGCACTTCGAGGCGCTGCAGCACCGCGTGGCCCTCGGGGAAAATCACGTCGACCTGATGCATGCCCGCGGGCACGGCCTGAATCTGCCCGGGTCTGGCGCTCGCGACGCGGCCGTCGATCTTCACGGTGGTGCCGGGCTCGACCTGCAGCCGCAGCCCGCCGTAGCCCTTCTTCGCCCACGCGGGGAGCAGCACGTCCAACGGGGTGCGCGACGCGTTCTCGAAGTTCTCGATGGTCGAATCGACGCTGCGCTTGCCGAGGCGCTCTCCGTCGAGCCAGAGCTGGAATTCGACGGTGACCTTCTCGCCCGTCTTGTCCATGCCGCGCACGTCGAGCAGCACCACGCCCGCCGCGTTGAGCGAGTTCACGACCTGCGCCGCGCAGTCGTTCTCGCACGCGCGCGGGGCGCCCTTCTTGAACGCCGCGCCTTCGCCGACGGTGAGCGCCGAGAGCTGCCTCAGGCTCGCCTCGGTCGCGCGCTGCACGCGCTTGAGCTGGCTGTCGTTGACGCCGCTGACGTCGAGAATCGCCGTGGTCAACGCCTGCGCATGGGCGAACGCGGGCAGCAGCACAGCCGAAAGAAGGAGGTGTCGAAGCACGACTGCCGTTCTACCGCAGCTGTCTTGGGAGAGCTGCCTTCCCCGTCATCGGGCCACAGGTGTGCCATGCCGGGTCGAGAAAGTGCTTCCAGTAGAACGACCACGACGCGTCGATGGCGACGGTCGCAGGTTGGTTGAAGTCTGGCGTATCGATGCACGACGCCGGCGCGGTGCCCGGCGGTATCGCGAGCCCCCATCGAGTCGCGACGAAGGGCCCGATGCGCCGGGGAATAAAGAGCTTCACGAAGACCGCCCTCGTCAGCGCAGGTTCGGTCGTAAGCGGCCGCTTCGAGAAATAGAGCGTCGAGCGGTATGCCCCGAGCTTGAAGGTGGTGAGGTCGGAGTTTGCGAAGGCATGCTGCGTGAGAAACACGCCACCGTCGGTTTCCTGGAACTGGCCGCACACCGCGACTGCGAGCGTACCGGCGTCGGTTCGAAACTCTTCGTAGAGGGCGCCTGCATCGTTCGCGATGAACGGCTTTCTGCAGGCTGAACTCGACGCGGGAAAAACCTCGGCAGGGAGTGGTTCTGCCGGGACGCGCGTGGAGTTCGCCGAGTCGGAAAACGCCGGTGTCGCCGTAGACAGCAGCGCGCAGAAGAGGGACGCGATGACGGTCACGGCGGGAATCGTAACTCGCGCATCGCGTCACGGTCGCGTTGCGTCAGACGTTCGAGGCTCGCCCTCGTGGATCACGCGTGTAAGGTGCCCGCATGTCGCAATCGTTGCTCCCCCGTCTCGATGCGTGCGTCAAAGTCATCCGCGAGAAGGCGCCGGGGTTTTCACCGAAGCTGGGTTTGATTCTGGGCAGTGGCCTGGGCGCGTTCGCTGATTCGTTGTCGCGCGCGGTTTCCATCGACTACCGCGAGCTGCCGGACTTCCCGATTTCGTCGGTGCACGGTCACGCAGGCCGGCTCGTGCTCGGTTACCGCGGAGAAATTCCGGTCGTCGCGATGTCGGGCCGCGTGCATTTCTACGAGGGCTACACGCCGCAGCAGGTCTCTTTCCCCGCGCGCGTGCTGTGCCGGCTGGGCATCAAGCACCTCACCGTCACCAACGCGGCCGGAGGCATCAACCTCGGCTTCAACGTCGGCGACCTGATGGCCATCACCGACCATCTCAACCTCGCGGGCTTCAACCCGCTCATCGGGCCGAACGAAGACGAGCTCGGCCCGCGCTTCCCCGACATGACGCACGCGTATGACCCGGCGGCGCTGAAGATTCTGCGCGGCTCGGCGCAGGCGAGCGGCACGCAGTTGCGCGAAGGCGTGTACGTGTCGCTCTCGGGCCCGACCTACGAGACGCCAGCCGAAATCCGCATGCTGCGCACGCTCGGCGGTGACGCCGTCGGCATGTCGACGGTGCCGGAAGTCATCGTGGCTTCTCACATGGGCGTCAAGGTGACGGGCATCTCGTGCATCACCAACCTCGCGGCGGGCATCAGCCAGCAGAAGCTCTCGCACGCCGAGGTCTCGGAGGTGGCGAACAAGGTGAAGAACACCTTCACCGGGTTGCTCGGGCGCTTCCTCGAAGACGTCGCGCGCACGGTTTGAACTCGAAAAAACTTCCGCCCGGGCGCGTTTCACGAAAAATGCCCCACATGGCAGAGAGAAAGCGATTCACGCAGGACGAGCGCCGCGACAGCCCGCGCGTGCCGATGCAGTTTCTGGTTCGTGACGTCGGCGTCGTCGACGGTGAATGGGAGCAGCGCGAAGGCGACCTCTCGCTCGGCGGCATCTCGTGGAAGGGCAAGACCGCGCCGCACGGCACCGAGGTCGAAGTGCGTTTTCGTCTGCCGAAGGTTCCGAAGGAGGTGCGCGCGCTCGGTGAGATTCTGCGCGTGAAGTCGGAAGGGCACGGCATCAACTTTCATCTGCGCTTCACCGACCTCGACGTGCGCGCCGAGCTCGCCATCGCCCGTCACCTCGACGAGTGGCTCGACGCGCAGTGAAGCATTCCCCCGCTCCCGATTTTCGGGAGAGGGTTGGGGTGAGTGCCGAACTCAGCGAGTGAGAGTTCCACTGCAGGGAATCGATGGGCAGTCGAGCGCGAGACCGCCGTCGCGTGGAATCGCGACGCAGAGGTCCGGCCCGCTCCCTCGCAGCATTCGGAATCCCGTCATGATCCCCGCATCTTTTTCGCGGCTGCTCACGTAGGTCGTCGTTCCAGACGGAAGCCCTTCCCGGTGAGCGCGTTGTGAAATGTCGCCTTGAGCACGTGATCATTGATGATCAGCGCCAGCACCGCGAGCGCCGGGAGCACGGAAAAGAACTCCGGAGCACGCGAGCGAGTCATCGCGCGACATCCATCGCGAGCTTGAGGAACTGATTCAGGTCAAAGCCGCCGCCGCGATCATCAGCGGTGCGCACCACCACGAGATCCATCTTCGGAATCACGTAGACCAGTTGATTCCACCGGCCCGTCGCGCCGAACGAACCCTCGGGCACATCAGGCAACGGCAAGCCGCCGGCGAACGGCGGAGGCAGCGGTTTGTTCAACCACCACATGTACCCGTTCGCTTCCGAGTGGGCGTCGGGCGGCACGTCGGAATGCAGGAACACCTGCGACGGCTCGATGGAGTTCGGCACCCAGCCCTGCGGCAACAGCCGCGAACCGCGCCAGCAGCCGTCATTGAGAAAGAGGTAGCCCAATCGCGCGAAGTCGCGTGGCGTCGCGTACAGCGCCGAGCCTCCGATGGGCGCGCCAGCCGCGTCGAATTCGAGCGTGATGCCGGGAGCGCCGATGGGTTCGAACAACACGCGCCAGAACGCATCGCGGCCGTGCCTGGTTTCGAGCACCCGCTGCGCAATGGCCGACGCCACCGACGCGGTGCCGGTGTTGTAGACGAAGCGCGTGCCCGGCTCGGCCTCGAGCGCGTGCCCGAGCACGAACGAGATCTGATCACGGTGCCCTTCACCCTGGAGCATCGCCCAGAGCGAACTCTTCACGCCGTCTTCACCGAGCTCCTGCCACGCGAGCCCAGAGCCGTGCGTGATGGTGTCGATGACCCGAATCGCGCACTGCTCGCGGCCCTTGAACTCCGTCAGGTAGGTGCAGATCGATTCATCGAGCTCCACGAGCCCTTCGCGCACCGCGACGCCAATGAGCGCGCTCGAGAAGTTCTTCGACACGCTTCGGCCGGGGTGACGATTCGCGCGCGTGAAGCCGCGGCCGTAGCGCTCGTAGATGATCCGCCCGCCCTGAATGATCAGCACGCCGTCGGTGCGGAGCGCTTCACTGAACACGTAGCGCTCGAGCGCTTCGACATTCTTCGTCGCGAGCGCTTCTTCCCATTCGGGCGACGGCCACACGTCGCGAGCGGGGCACACCGACTGCGCGCGCGCGGCACACGCGACCCCGACGAGAATGAGCGCGAACCCCCTCACGAACGCAGGTTCAATCGCTCACGCGCCGACAACTCAAGCCCGCAAAGAAAAACGGCACCGCACCCGAGGCGCGATGCCGTTTCAAAGCGTCAGAAACGCTCAGTTGTGCACGAAGTACGACGGGTTCTTGCGGCTGGCGGTGATGGGGCCCCACTCGAACGTCTTCGTACCGGCCTGCGCGATGCCGGGCACGCCGGGCGAATATTCGCCGATGACCGTGGCGATGTGGCCGGGCGCCTTGCCGTCGGGGCGACCCGCGCGTGGCTTGTTGTTGTACCAGCCCGCAGCGACCAGCTTGCCGGCCTTGGCGGCGGCCATCGCTTCCTTCGCGGTCACCTGATGCCAACCCATCTTCCCGGCCTTCATCGCGGAGTACATCTGGTTCGCGACCATGCCCTTGAAGCCCTTGAACCCCAGCTTGCCGGCGATGGCGTTGAACGCCTGGTTGCAGAAGGTGGTGTGACCCTTCTTCGCGTACTTCTGGATGTTGATGCTCTTCACGGCCTTCGCGAGCTTCGGGTTCGCGCCCAACGCCTTGGTCGACTTCTTCGCGACGCCGGCCTTGGTGCTCTTCGTCGACTTGGCCGACTTCGTGGAGTGGGTGGATTTCGTCGAGTGCGTCGACTTCGACGAAGACGACTTCGACGAGTGCGACGAAGCGCCGCGTGAAGAAGACGAACCGCGAGATGAAGAGCTGCCGCTGACGGACATGCGTGACTCCTGATTTTTGAAGGGGAAGAACTACAGGTGCAGTCGTTGTCGCACTTGGTGCGCAGCGAGTTGCGTTTCAGCTGATGAATCGTTTGAACGAAGTCGATTTCACGCGCGGCAAATCAGGGTGGCTCTTCGCGCGGCCCGGCTGCGGAATGCTCGCGGGCCCGTTCTTCGCGTAGCCATCGGCGACGACTTCTTCGAGCGCGAGCGCCCCTTCTGATTCTTCTTCTTCGTCCGCGTCGGGCTCGAATTCTTCGTCGGCCGCGAGCTCCTCTTCGAGCTCGTCTTCTTCGTCTTCTTCCGTGCCGTCAGCCGCGTCCCACGTGAGGAGCTCGACCACGTCGTCATCTTTTGCAGGGCCCGACATGGAGCGTGAAGCTACTCCCGAATGGTTCGCGGACGAGCACGCACTTGTCGTGACCGAATGGGTGCGCACCTTTTCGTTGCGCACGTCGATAACTGGATCGCATCGTCGACGTCTTTCGTTACGTTCGGCGCTCAACCAAGGAGCTCAACATGTCAGTCGGTGGAGCAGGCGGTTCCGGTCGGTCTGGGAGTTCTGGTGGCTCACGCGGTTCCTCGGGCTCGCGCGGTTCATCGAGCGCAGGGCGCAGCAGCAGCTCGTCGCGGTCTTCACGTTCGAGCAGCGCGTCGCACGCGAGCAAGTCGTCACACGCGAGCAGCAAGTCGAAGTCGTCGTCGAAGAGCAGCGCGTCGAAGTCGCTCGGCGGCATGTTCAGCAAGTCGAGCTTCGAAGGAGCGCGGTCGAAGTCGAAGACCAGCGGCTCGTACCAGACCGCGTCGTTGAACCCGCGGGCGAGCAGCTATTCGAACTACTCCGGGTATTCGAACTTCGCGCACGACACCGGCTCGTATGACGTCGGCAAGGGCAACTCGGCGAAGAGCGGCAACGGCAGCGCTGACGGCGGCAAGAAGACCGGCGGCGGCAACTTCGGCATCGGCTGAGCAGTTCGACGGCTCGTCGTTCATTCGCGCGGGAGCTCTTCGGAGCTTCCCGCGTTTTTCATTTCAGCAGCGCATCGAGCTCGCGGACGCGGAAGGTCACCTGCGCCTCGGCGTAGTCGCCGCGCGCCTTCGTGAGCAACGCGCGGCGGGCTGAACCCTGCGCGCGCTCGGCCTGCACGCGGAACACGTCGCCGCGGTATTCGTGATCGACCGAGCGCGGGAGCGAAAGTGCGCGCACGAGCAGGGCGTCGCCTTCTGCGCCGCGCGTGAGTGAACCGAGCGTGGTGAGCGGCACCTGCAGGTCGGGGTGCGTCGTGCTCGAGCGCTCCAGCGTCGCGATGGACTGCGTCGCGAAGGTACGCGCGGCGTCACGCTGCCCGAGCGCGAGCAGCACGCGACTCATGAGGCCCTGTGCCTTCGCGAGCAGCAACGGGTCGTGCTCGAGCTGAAGTTGTTGCTCCCGCATCGCGCGCGCCTGCGCGAAGTCGCCGTCGATTTCCAGCATCGAGGCGAGGTTGTCGAGCAGGCCGGTGCTCGGGGTGACGCCGTGCTTTTCGGAGATGCGGCGCGCCTCCTCGAGGTGCTTGCGCGCGTCGGCGTACGCCACCGCGACCACTTCATCGGCGCCGAGTGCTTCGAGCGCGTTCGCGACCGGCAGGGAGTCGTCGCCGTAGCGGGCGCGCTGTACGTCGAGCACCTCGCGGTACAGCGGCACGGAGCGGCCGGTGTCTCCGCGTTGCTCGTAGGCCGCCGCGAGGTTGCTGCGCGCGAGCAACGTGTCTGCCGAGGTCGGGCCGCGCACTCTGGTGCGGAGCTCCACGCTCTTCTCGAAGAGTGGAATGGCGGCGTCGGGGTCGCCGCGGTCCAACGCCGCGCGCCCGAGGATCAACGCGTACGTCGCCTGCGAGCGCTCGGCGTTGCCGGTGCGAACCAGCGCCCCGTCGAGCATCGCGCGCAGCGCTTCGAGCGACTGCGGCTCGGTCTCGAAGGTGTCGAAGTACTCGACCGCGGCGCGCGCGGCGACCTGCTGGGTGTACGCGCTCCCGTGGGGGTCATTCGCGAGCACGAACGCTTCACGGAACAACTCGCGCGCGGCCTGATGATCATTCCTGACGACGATCTGCGCCTTGAGCAACGCGGGGATCGCCGTGAACGGGCCGAAGCCCGCGTCGCGCGCTTCATCGAGACAGGCGCTGACGATGGGCAGCGCGAGGTCTTCGCGGCCCGAGAGCGTGAGCGCTTCGACGGTGTCGATCTTCACGCGGAGCGGCTGCAGCTTCTGTTGCAGTACCGGCGCTTCATCTGCGGCGCCGGTCGCCAGCAGCACTTCGTCGCCACACTCGCCCGGTGTGAGGCCATCGCCGACGTCGACCAGCCGTTCGCTCGGCGCGTCTGCCGCGAGCGCGTTCTTCAGGAGCGTGTCGAAGAAATGAAGGCGCCGCTCGAGACACGTGCGGCGGAGCAGCTCGACCTTCTCGCTCTGCGTTCCGCGCGCGCTCGCTTCGCAACTGGTGTGCGCGGTGAGTTTCCAATCATCGGCCCAGGCGTTGAACGCGGTGCGCACGCGCGCGGCAGATTCGGTGGGCAGCGTCTCGAGCCGCGCATCGAGCGTCTGGCGAACGTTCGAAGTCCACACGCCGTCGAGTGGGGCCTCGGCGCCGGTGCAGTCGACCCGGCGGGCCCACGTCACGCCCGCGGCGAGCAACACGGCGACTCCGAGCGCCGCCGCCGCGAGCCGATTTCGACGCGCGCGCCGTTCGGGGTCGATCGCGGCCAACAGCGCGCCCATCGATGGCCAGCGGCGCGACGGTTCTTCAGCGAGCGCGCGGGTCAGCAGCGGCTCGAGCCAACGCGGAGAATTGCGGCCTCGCAGCGCGTTGGTCAGCGCCCGGGCGAAGCTGAATTGATCCGACCGGGCGTCGAACTCGCCGCGAAACTGCTCCGGCGCCATGTATTCCGGCGTGCCCGGGGTCGCGCCCGCGCGCGTGAGCCGCGTCGCCGCACCCGACGTCGATTCGGAAGTGCCAGTGGGCGCGTCGGCGGTGCCCGCCAGCAACGCGAGCCCGAAGTCGGTCACCTTCGCGCGGCCTTCGTGCACCAGCACGTTCGACGGTTTGAAGTCGCGATGCACGAGGCCCGCGGCGTGCGCAGCTTCGAGCCCGCGGCCCGCATCGATGAACAACCGCAGCACGTCGCGCCATGAACGCTGGCCCTCACGCAGCCACGCGTGCAGCGTCGGGCCATTCACGTATTCCATGACGAGAAAGACCTCGTCATCGGCGAGCCCCGCGTCGAACACCGACACGATGTTCGGGTGCACCAGCTTCGCCATCGCCTGCGCTTCACGGAGCAGCCGCAACTGGCCTTCGGCCGCGTCGCGCGCGTTGAGCAGCTTCTTGATGGCGACGGTGCGCTCGAGTTGCGGGTCGAACGCGCGGTACACGCGCCCCATGCCGCCGCGGCCGAGCTCACTGAGCAGCAGGTAGCGGCCGAGCCGCTCTTCTTTCCGGGGCTCCGGTTCGAATGACTCGACGAGCCTGGTGCACGCGTCACACGTCACCACGTGATTGCGCACGGTGAACGCCTGCTGCCGTTCGAGTTGTCCCAACGAGAGCTGACGCAGCACCTCCGGAGAGGGACAGGTCACGACACGTACCAACCGAGCGCGAGCAGCGCGGCGAGAAGGCCCGCGCCGATGGCGACCCACCGCCAGGGAGCCGGCCCCTTCACCGCGGGCTTTTCAGACGTCGGCTCGAGCTTGAGGCGCGTCTCGGCGTTCGAGATCTGCAGCGGCTTGTCGTTGCGGGTGATGGGCACGTCGGGCGCCGTCGTCGCGTCGGGTTCGCTGGTGGTGTCGTCGCCGCCGAAGCCCTTGAGGAGGTCTTGATAGAACTCCGTCGCCGTCTGGTGCCGCTTCGCCGGATCCTTGTCGAGCGAGCGATGCAACGCGTGGCTCACCGCTTCGGGCACCTCGGAGTTCATCTCGTGCGCGAGCCGGGGCGTCAGGGAGATCTGCATGCTGAGCAGCCCCTCTTCGCTCTCGCTCACGAACGCGTGCTTGCCGACGAGCATTCGCCAGGTGAGCAACGAGAGCGAATAGATGTCAGACGCGGGCGTGACCTCCCCGGTGAGGATCTGCTCGGGCGCCATGTATTGCGGCGTGCCGACCATCACGCCGGGCAGCGTGAGATGCGTGGTGTTGTTCTGCCGGCTGATGCCGAAGTCGACCAGCGTCACGCGTTCATTCGCGCTGATCATGATGTTGGCGGGCTTGAGGTCGCGATGAACGACGCCGCGCGCGTGCAGGAAGTCGAGCGCGACCGCGAGCTGCTGCACGAACGGGAGCACCTCGCGCTGCGGGAGCTTGCCGCGCTCCTTGATGCGCCTGCTGAGCGTCGTGCCCTCGATGAGCTTCATCACGAAGAACGGGCGGCCCCCGTCCTGGTCGACCGCGATCAACGGCACGAGCCCGGGGTGATTGAGGCGGGAAAGCAGCCGCGCTTCACGTTCGAAGCGCGTGACGAACTCGGGTTGATCAGCGAGCTCGAGGCTCAACAGCTTGATGGCGACGGGTTGGTTGTTCTGGAGGTCGAAGCCGCGGAGCACGCTGCCCATGCCGCCTTCGCCCAGCTTGCCGTCGAGACGCCACCGCCCGGCCAGCACCGACTGCGCGATGACTTGCGTCTTGTCCGACGAGTTCGCCATCTCGAGGCGGGTTCTTATCCGTCCGTCAGGGGCTCACAACTTCAACGAGAACGTTTCGTGACCACCTGGGCACCGGCGAGCACGAAGTCGACCAGCGTCTCGCACCACGCGTCGTCGACCGAATCGCCTTCGATGACGAGCTTCTGTTCGAGCGGACCGAAGAGCAGGTCGAGGAGCAGTTGGCGATTCACGGCGGCGGGGAGCTCACCGCGTTGAACGGCGCGCTCCAGCACCGCGAATGACGCGATCGCGCCTTCCTTACGGGTCGAGCGCGCGAGCTGACGAACGCGAGGGTCTTCGGCCATCAGCGCGACCGCGACGCCACGGCCGAGCGGTGAATCGAGCGAAGCGCGTACTCCGTGCAGCAACTCGAGGAGGTCGCTCCGGAGCTGGCCGGTGTCGGTGTGCTCGAAGACGTGCCTGGTCGACGCGAGGATCGCCGCGCGCACCAGGGCGCCGCGCGTCGGCCAGCGCCGGTACACGGTCGTCTTGTTCACCTTCGCGCGGTCGGCCACCGCTTCCATCGAGAGGCCGCTGAAGCCGGTGCGAGCCAGCTCCTCGACCGCTGCGAGAAGTACCGCGTCCACCACGCCCGCGCCCCGCCGCTGAGGTGCCCTCTTCTTTGGTTCGCGTCTGCGTGTCACGGCTCGAAGCCTAGCTCCGCGCGATGGAGATGCATCGCAACTTTTCGTTGCGATGTTAGGCTTGCGCTCATGCGCGCACCTCCACCTCCCGGTCCTCCCGCGGTCGACAGCAGCGTTGATGTGCTCGTGGTGGGTTCGGGGACAGGCATGGCTGCCGCGCTCGCGGCGCACGAACGCGGGCTCTCGACGTTGATCATCGAGAAGACGGCGTGGGTCGGAGGTTCGACCGCGCGTTCTGGAGGCGCTTTCTGGGTGCCGCAGAACCCCGCGCTGCAGGCAGCCGGCGCGCGAGATTCGCTGGAGCAGGCCCGCGTGTACCTCGACGCGTTGGTCGGTGATGACGCTCCGGCGAAGCGCCGCCGCGCGTTTCTCGAGAACGGCCCCGCGGCCATCGAGCTGTTGTCGCGCCTGACGCCGCTCGAGTTCTTCTGGTCGCGCGGGTACTCCGACTACCACCCGGAGACGCCCGGCGGTTCAGCGCTGGGCCGTACGTGCGAGAGCGTGCCGTTCGACCTCTCGAAGCTCGGCGCCGAACGTGCGCGCTTTCGCCCGGGGTTGATGGAGGCGCCCGTGCCGATGCCGGTCACCGGCGCTGACTACAAGTGGTTCAACCTGATGTTGCGCAAGCCGTTCAAGGCGTTCCCCCGGATTCTGAAGCGCGTGTTTCAGGGGCTCTTCGGTCTGCTGCTCGGGCAACGCTGGGTCGCGGGCGGTCAGGCGCTCGCGGCGGGGCTGTTCGCCGGAGTGATCCGCGCGCAGATTCCGGTGTGGACGAATGCGCGCATCGTCGAGCTGATCAACGAAGGTGGGCGCGTCACGGGCGCGGTCGTCGAGCAGCACGGCCGGCGCGTGAAGGTGCTCGCGCGCCGCGGCGTCGTGCTCGCCGCCGGCGGGTTCGACCACGACATGAAGATGCGGCACGAGTTTCAGTCGCCCGCGCTGCTCGACCACGCGAGCCTCGGCGCCGAGGGCAACACCGGCGACGCCATCAAGCTCGGCCAGAGCGCCGGAGCCGCCATCACGCTGATGACCGAGGCGTGGTGGTTCCCCGCGGTCGCGCCGTTCGGCGACACGAAGCCGCAGGTGTTGCTCGCCGAGCGCGCGCTGCCCGGTTCATTCATGGTCGATGAGCACGGCAAGCGCTTCATCAACGAGGCCACCGACTACATGACCTTCGGGCAGACGCTGCTCGCGCGGGAAAAGAACGGCGCTCCGGTGAAGCAGATGTGGCTCGTGTTCGACCAGCAGTACCGCAACAACTACGTGCTCGCGGGCGTGGTGTTCCCGCGGCAGCCGTTGCCGAAGACGTGGCTCGAGGCGGGCATCGCGTTCACCGGTGACTCGCCGCGCGCGCTCGCGGAGGCGGCCGGGTTTCCAGGCTCCACGTTCGAGGAGACGCTCACGCGCTTCAATCAACAGGCGAACGCGGGCACCGACGCCGACTTCCACCGCGGCGAGAGCGCGTATGACCGCTACTACGGCGACCCGACGATGACGTCCAACCCGAACTTGCGCGCGCTGAGTGGAAAGCTCTTCGCGGTGAAGGTCGCGCTGTCGGACCTGGGGACCTGCGGTGGGCTCTCCGCAGACGAGAATGGCCGCGTGCTGCGTGAAGACGGCAGCGCCATCGACGGCCTGTACGCGATGGGAAATACGGCGGGCAACGCGTTCGGCCGCGTCTACCCCGGAGCCGGCGGCACCATCGGTCAGGGGCTGGTCTTCGGCTACCTCATCGCGAAGCACGCCGCGTCGTGAGTAGAACCGCCTGATGAAGCTTCTTCGGGCGCTGGTGCTGAGCAGCGTGTCGTTGGTGGCGAACGTCGCGTTCGCGTGCTCGTGCGTCGCGTACCCTGAATTGCTCCCGGCCGAGGGCGCGACCGGCGTGCCGACCAACGTCGTGTTGCGCGCGCTGTATGGCTACGCGTCGTCGGCTCCGCCCGTGGGCTTGTCGCTCTACAAGGTGGACACGCTCGAAGAGGTCGAGCTCACGCCGGCCTCGGGGCCCACCGCGTATCTGCGCTCGTTCACGCCGGGCGCGCCGCTGGAGCCGATGACGCAGTACCGCTTCACCGCCGACGACGTGGTGGTGAACTTCACGACGGGTGAAGGCGAAGACCACGAAGCGCCGGGCGCGGTTCAGTTTCAGAGCGTGAAGTACCGCGAGTC
>JBEHYH010000146.1:0-12822 GCA_048498275.1 Myxococcota bacterium
GTTGACCACCACCTTCTCGCCGCGGCGCCCGTAGAAGATCGCGTGGCTGCGGCCGAGGCCTCCTCCCGCGCCGGTGATGACCACAACCTTGCCGTCAAAGCGGAGTTCGTTGGACATGGCGGCCTTTCAGCAAGAAATTGATTCTGGAGTCAATCTTGCGGGTTTGGAACGTCGCGAGGCGATTTCACTCGCCCGGAGAACCACCAGGTTTGTTGGTGGTATGACCAACTTTTTTGGTGGTCGAAGCGGAGGACAACGTGCGTCGTGAGTACCAGCCCGCATCCCTCCGAGAGATCGACGAGGTACGAATCGTCGACTGCCCTCAGGTGAGCAGAGCCGATGTCACAATCCTCCGTTCGGCCTCCGCTTCATCGCCGCGGGGGAACTCGTTCTGGAAGCGTCGATCTGCTGGGAATGCGACAACATTCTCGGGGTGGAAAATGATGTCGAGATTCGCTTCGAGTTCAACGCCAGCGCGCCGGTTTCGCGCGAGCTGCTCGAGCTTTTGAAGGATCATTTCAAGACGCGGGAATGACCGTTCGTGAGCTGTAAAGCGTTCGAGCAAACGAGCCAGAATACTCCGCGACCATTGTGACGAAGATGTTTCGCACATGAGCTCGTACAAAATCCGTTCGGGGGACACGTTGAATCGCATCGCCGCGAAGTTCCACACGAGCGCGGCTGCGCTGGCGAAGGCCAATGACATTTCCAACCCCAACGCGATTCGCGCGGGCGCCACGCTGAAGGTGCCGAGCTCCTTCACGGCGGGCGCGAAGCACACGACGGCGGCGGCGAAGGTGGCCCCGAAGGCCGCGGCGAAGGTGAAGGCGGCGCCCATCACCTACCGCGTGCGCGCGGGCGACACGGTGAACTCCATCGCGAAGTCGCTGCACCTCACGCGCGGCGAATTGGGCGCGCTCAATGATCTCTCCAGGCCGCTCAAGCCGGGCCAGGTGCTCAAGCTCGCGGCGCGCGCTGATCACCCCGCGACGCGGCACCCGCCGCAGGTGCCGAAGAAGTGGAGCCACTTCCTCCACGCGAAGAACTACCGCTACGAAAACTCGGTGCAGGGCCTCAAGCACGCGGCAAAGCACGAGAAGGCCATCGATCTCGACGTGAACATCACGAAAGACGGCGTGGCCGTGAACACGCACTGGGGCGACGTGCTCAAGCGCGGCGGCTTCCATGATCCGCTCCACAAGATTCCGAAGAACGCGAAGATCAGTCAGCTCACCGCGAAGGAAGTGCTCCGGCTGCGCTCGAAGGACGGCTACCGGATTCACACCATGAAATACATGCTGCGCAAGGCGGGCAAACTGCACGTGCGCGTCGAATACGAAGCCAAGGGCAGCAAGCCGTTCGAGTACGGCAAGGGCGGGCTCAAGACGTTCGTCGACACGAAGAAGATCGCCGCCGCGGCGCACACGCAGATCTTCATGAAGACCATCTCCACCACGCCCGGCGCGCTGGCGCGGCTCAAGGCGGCGCACCGCGCGGGCATGACCACCGTGCTGCTGCCGCGTGGCCCGGTGCCCAAGAGCTGGCGCCCGTACATCGATTACGTGCGCGGCCCGGCGAAGTGGGTCAACAAGTAGACCTCGAGTGGGCGTGATGACTCGCTGATTCGAACTTCGGGTCGCGGTGTCACTTCACCGGAATACGTGCGGTTGAGTGCCCCCGCGCTCAGCTTGATGAAGTTCGTGACGTGTCGAGGGCCTGCTTCGCGATGAGCGAGATGCTCACCCATCAACCGCGCCCGCTTTCAGAGCAGCCCGTCGCACTCGGCCGGCTGCTTGTCGCCGCACGTCGCCTTGAGCAACGCCCGCGCGCACGCCGACTTCTTCTCGGCCTTCACGTCATCGACGGTCACATTCCGGCTCGTCGATTCGCACTGCTTGCTGACGGCTTCGCAACGCGCCTTGCCGTCCTTCTTGCAAGCGTTCGCGGCGCACTGCGCTCCGGCCCAGAGGTCGCACAGCCAACGCTCGCTGTACGTGTTCGGTTTGGTCCCGACAGAGGTCGACAACACGAAGGCGGCGGCAGTGGCGAGGAACATGACGCCCCGAGTGTACCGCAAAAGCTGGTCAGCACATTTTTCCTGCTACCTTTCCATGCCTCATGGACGCCGACGTCACGTTTGAAGAACTCAAGACGCTCCGGGCCGTTTCGAGGGCGGTTGATGACCTCCTCGAAGAATCGCTCAAGCACCGCGAGAGTCTGCAGCAGGCCTTTCAACGCCTCTTTCCCCCGCTGCTGAAGGAAACCGGGGCGAAGGGCGCGGTGGTCAACACCATCGACGAAGAGCTCGCGCAGGCCACGTATCACCACGGAGATTTCGGCGGCACGTTCCCCGGGAAGGTGCTCGACGGCGGCCGCTGGGGCGTGCGTGTGTTGGAGAACGGCGACACGTTCGTCTCTCAGGTGTTGGACCTCGTGGGCCAACCGGTCGGCTCGTTCGGGCTGCTCTTCAAAGGTGACGTCACCGCGCAGGCGCCGCGCTTGATGCGGCTGCTCGAGACCGTCGCGGAGCAGCTCGACACGGTGCTCGCGTCGGTCCAGACCGCCGCCGAGAAGCATCAGGTGCTCGTGTCCATCAACCACTCGCTCGCCAATCGCGTATTCGAGGTCGGGATGGACGGCGCGGTTCGCGCGCTCTGCGAGAAGGTGAAGCTGCCGGGCTTCCTGCTGATGTATCGCGACGCCGTCGAGTCGGGCTCGCTGCACTACCGCAGCTACGAATATGGCCAGCTCAAGTTCGCGAGCAACGGCGCGAAGGACGAGAAGCTCGAGGCCGCGATTCGTGCGCACGGGCAGAACCTGATCCTCCCGGGCAATCATCTGCTGCGTGACACGCTCGGCGCGCGCGCGGTCGAGACGGTGCTGATTTCAGGCGTCGCCGAGACGCACGCGCTCGGCAAGATCATGGTCTCGAGCGGTGGCGACGGGTTCTCCGCGTACACCATGGAGCTGCTGCGCCTGCTCGCCTCCACGCTCTCGCAGCGCCTCATCGACTACAACCGGGAGCGCATCCACCTCTCGCAGTTCTTCTCGGGCCGCACCATCGACGAGCTGCTCAAAGACCCCGACTACAGCCAGCGCTACCTGTCGCCGCGCGATGAAGAGGTCGGCATTCTCTTCGCCGACATCAACGGCTTCACGAAGATCTGCGAGCAGGTGCTCGAGAAGCCCGAGCGCATCGGCAAGTTCGTCGACGACTGGTCTGAAGAGGCGGTGCGCATCCTCTATCGGCACGGCGGCACGTTCGACAAAATGGTCGGTGACTGCGTCATCGGGCTGTTCGGGCCTCCGTTCTTCAAGAACTCGCTCGCCGACCGCGCGGCGGCGGCGCTGAAGGCGGCCATCGAGATTCAGAAGTTCACGCGCGAGACGATGTCGGCGCACCCGGAGATTTCTCGCCTCTCGGAGATTCTCAAGGTGCCCGGCCTCGGCGTCGCCATCGGCGTGAACCTGACGCCGAGCTTCTGTGGCTTGTTCGGCCCCAACCGCAACTACACCTCGTTCTCGACCGGCATGAACCAGACCGCGCGGCTGCAATCGCTCGGCGGTTTCCGCGAGACGCTGGTGATGGAGCGCGCGTGGAGAGTTCTCCAGAACACGCCGCACGCCGAGGGGCTGCGCGCAGGCCCGCTCGAAGAGACGTCGGTGAAGAACGTCGCGCAGCCGCTGCGCTACTTCAAACTCATGGAGTGACTTGCCGTCTGGTAAGCCAGCGTGATGCTCTCGCACCTCGTCGTGCTGGCGGTGTCCGCTGCTCCGATTTCTGTCGGCCCGGGCTTCACGGGTTTCGAACAGGCGTTCAATCAAAAGACCGATTCTGACCTCGGCAAGAAGGGCATGAACGACTGCGGGTACGCGGGCATCACCAACGCGCCCGTGTTGTCGTTCACCGTCGCCGGCGTGAATGACGTCGTGCTCGAGCTCGCGAAGACGAGCGGTGGCGCGGTGCTGGTGCGCGGCAAGCAGCACCTCTGCCTCAAGCCGGGCGCGGTGGATGTGGAGGCCGGCAGCTACGCGCTCCATCTGCTCGACAGTCGAGACACGCCCTACGTGGCCGCGGCGACGGTGCGCCTCTTCTCGAAGGCCATGCAGGCGAAGCAGGCGGTCGCGAGCCTCCCGAGGGTGACACTCGACGGCTCGGGGCCGAACCCGCTCGTGTTCACCACGCGCGGCGCGACGCCTGATGTCGATGGCGCGGTCGCCGGCGTGTCGTGCGCGCGCGGCCGCGTGCAGCCGGTCGCGGAGCTGGTGGTGACGCAGGGCTCTCGTTTCTCCATCGCATTCGATGGGCTCCATCGAGAGCTCTACGTGGCCGTCGGTGGCAAGTGTGTGGTGGCGGGCGACAAGAAACCGGTCGATCTCGAAGCAGGGTCCGCGTTCTTGTGGATGGAGTCGTACGCGAAGGACGCGCGCGTCACCTTCACCGACTCCGAGCGCGCGTTGGAGCTCGCGGGCGCCGACACGCCGGTGGTGAAGCTGACGACGTTGCCCACGGTGCTGCGCGTGCGTGTGCCGGCGAGCAAGCCGCGCGGTTCGTACGAGCAGGTCTCGTTCGTCGGGCGCACGCCGACGTTCGTGCTCGAAGCGGGTGGCCCGGCTGAAGAGATCTCCCTGCGCGCGATCGCGGGCATCACGACCGGCATCAGCTTCGACGCGACGGGCGACCTCGGCACCGTCTCGGGCAATCAGAGCGTGCATCTCAAGACCGCGAAGAAGTGGTTCGTGTTCGCGAACTCGCAGAAGGAAGGCGAAGTGGTGCTGGCCTTCGTCGACCTGAAGAATCAGGTGTTGCCGGTGTTCTGGTCGCCCGCGCCTCCGAGCGCTGACCTCGAGCCGAAAGATCGCGTCGTCGCCTTCCATTTCCCATTCTGGCGTCTGCCGGGCGAACACATGCCGCAGATTCTGCCGTTGTTCGCGACGGCGCCGGCTGAACTCTTCGTGTTCGTCACCAAGCAGGTGAATGACGTGCCGACGTCTGAGCCGTTGCTGGTCCTCGAACATGATGGCACGTCGGCGATGGTGGTTCGCGCGACGGGCGAACAGGTTTCCGTTCGCGCCGGGCTGCTGACGAAAGCCGTTCCTCCGGCCATCACGTTGCCGGTGGTGAAGCCGCAGGCGCCTTCCACGACGACTGACGACGCGTGGGCTGATGCCGGCCCGCTCGAGACCGCGCGCGTCGAGGCGTGGGTCAAACGGCAGCAGAAATGGCAGGGCTGCATCGACGACTACATGCAGAAGAACGACCCCGCGTACGGCAAGAGCTACGAGCTCATCTACGTGCGCAGCGGGCTCAATGTGAGCGACGTGGCCTACGCGGGCGCGCGCAAGGCGTGCGGCGAAGCGAAGTTCAAAGCCGATGGTGACGCGTTCATCAAAGCCATCAACGCGTCGCACGCGAAGCTCGCTTCCTCCATCAAGGGGATGCTCGAGAAGCGTCTGAAGCACTGATTCAGACGAGGCCGGTCGTCTCGCGAATGATGAGGCCCGTGGTGAAGCTGAAGCCGTTGGCGGCGAGGCTCCACCAGAACGGGTGCTTCACGTCGTTGAGCCTGAGCCAGAACGCTTCGGCGACGACCGCGAAGACCTCGGCGCACGCCACCATCGGCCAGTAGTCGATCGGCAGCAGCGGGAAGACGAACCACACCAGCGGGTGCGTCATCGCTGAAGCGAAGAAGCCGATGCGCCAGCTCTTCGATGCCTTGAAATAGATGGGCATCTCCAGGAGCTGCGTGAGCGCGAAGGCGACGAGCCAGTCTCTCAAACCGGATCCGGCCGCTTCTGCTGCACGAGGAAATACGCGCCGGCGGCGAGCTCGAGGTAGCCGTGGAACGAGGCGAGCCGCAGGTAGCCATCGCGCGCCTCAGCGAGATTCACGGCACCCCACGCGGCGAAGACGACGGCGGCGGCGACGCAGACCAGCAACAGCGGCAGGCCGAGATCTCGCTCGAGCGCACTCCACGACGCGGCGAACGGACGCGGCGCAGGGCGCGCGCGCGCATCATCAGGCACCAGCCGCAGCCACACCGCGTAGTGAAGCGACTGTAGGAACGCGAGCGAGAGGATCAGCCGCGCCGCGAACATCGGCTCGAGGCCCGGCGCGTTGGTCTCGACGAATTCACCGAAGGGGCTCCCCGTGCGCGGGCCTGAATGCGCGACGGCTGAATCGATGCCGCCGAGGAAGATGAAGAAGAGCGCCGCGACGACGAGCAATGGAATCAGCAGCGACTTCGCTTCACGCGGGCGCCACGCCCACCAGAACGCGAGCGCCACGACATTGTGCAGGTGGAGGAACGCGAGCAGGAAATGGTTCTCGAACTGGAACGCCGCCGCGCTGAGCGCGAGCCACGCGGCGAGGCCTGCGAGCTTGAGTGAGAAGCGCGCGTTCGCCAGCAGCACCGCCGGCACCATCGAGAGCAGCCCCACGAACGGAGGCGCTCCGAACGCGATGCCGAGGAGCGGGAGGAAGAGGAGCCACGAGAGCGCGCCATGACGATGCAGGCCGGGCTGCGCGACGAGGTAGCGCGCGTCAGCCACGAGATGCGGCACGCCGAGCACGATGGGGCCCAGGGCGAGCAGCCACAGCGGCGCCGCCCACGTCAGCGCGAACGACGTCACGATGGAGAACACCGCCAACGCCTGCACACGCAGCGCGCGATTCGCGATGAACGGCCGCAGCACGGGCGCGAACACCCGGTACATGGCCGTTCGAACCGCGTCGCTCCGTCGGAAAACCGTAGCTGCCACGGTTTTTCGACGGAGCGCGTTCGCGGTGGCCTCCGAAGTCATCGTCAGGCGGCTCCGGGGCTCGGGCGACGCGGGAAGCGCGCAGCCGCGACGAGCGCGAGAAACGCGAACCCCACGCCCAGCCACGGGAGCGCGGCTTTCTTCGGCGCGGGCGCGGGAGCGGACGCCCGGCAACCGAGCGCGGTGTACGAGCCGCCGCCCTTGAACGGCGGGCGCTTGAATTCCATCTGCACGCAGGTGCCGTCTTTGCCGTCAGGGGTCTTGCACGTCGCGCCGGCCTGCTTGCTGCGGCAGTCCCACGTCTCCTGCGGAGGAATGTCGGCGAACGCGGGCAGGGCGATGAGGACGAGCAGCGCGGCGCGTTTCATTTCTTTCTCCGGGCGAGCAGGGCCGCGAGCACGAGGAGCATTCCTCCGTCGACCGACGCGCACGAGCTCTTCTTCGGCGCTTCGATGGGTGCCGCGGCGGGGGCGGTCGCGCACATCAGGCATTCGTAGCTGACGCGTCTGGGCGGTGGGCCGTTGCTGTAGTCATTGCGGCCGCAGGTCGACTTCACGCACACGCCCGCGGACTTGTCGTCTTTCTCGCACGCGGCGCCTTCGGTTTTGCCGCTGCAGCCGCTGGTGTCTGAAGGAGGAATGTCGGCGAACGCGGGCAGCGAGAGAACGAGGGCCAGCCATGCAGCGCGCATCACTTCTTGCTCCGGGTGAGAAGGGCGGCGAGCGCGATGAGCAGGCTGCCTCCGCCGGCGGCGCACGCGGTTTGTTTTTGATCATTCGACGTCGTCGGCCCCGCGTCAGGAGGCGGATCGACTGGGCCGTTCGCGCACTTCAGACACTCGACGACAATCGGCGTTGGCGGCGTGCCGTGACTGTAGTCGAGCTTGCCGCACGACGACTTCGTGCACGTGCCGTCAGCTTGGTCGTCTTTCTTGCAGCCGGCGTCTTCGGCGCGCGCGTAACAACCGTCGGTATCTGGCGGCGTTACGTCAGCGAGCGCGGAGCACGCGACGAGGCACGACGACAGCAGCAGGCGTTTCATGCTTCGAGTCTGGGCTGCGAATAGCGCCGTGAGAAGTGAATCCACTCCCGCGCGTCGATTTCGACGAACCACTCGATGTTGGGGATGAAGGTGTAGCGGGCCGAGGTGAAGCGCTCGAGCAGCTCCGCGGCCTGCATCGGTGAGAGGCGCGGGCCCTTGAAGCTGACGCGCAGGTACGTCTCGAGGGTCGGGGTGACATCGACCGACGCGCAGACCTGCACGTTGCCCACACGGCAGATGTTCTCGACGTTCACGCGGCGAACGTGCGTGGCCCAGCGGCGCGGGTCGATGGCGTTGATGAGGAGCGCGTTGCCCGCGTCCTCCATCGAGTTGTGACGAGAGACTCGCTGCATCGGTCGGCCCTCCGGCGAGATGCGGAGAACGAAAGCGCAGGCGAGTCGCGCGAAACAAGGCCGGGGGTCCCCTTGACGGCGTCGATTTGTCGGTTCACAGCATCGCGAGATCGTCGCGATGCACCGCTTCATCGAGCCCGCGGAAACCCAGCAGGCTCTCGATTTGCGAGGTCTTCTTGCCGGCGAGCTTGCGCAACTCGTCGGCTCCGTAGGCGGCGAGGCCGCGCGCGAAGACTTCACCTTCTTCGGTCGCGAGGTCGACCGCGTCACCGTGCGCGAAGTTGCCCTTCACTTCGCGAATGCCCGAAGGGAGCAGGCTCTTCTTCTTCTCGGTGAGCGCGGTGAACGCGCCGGCGTCGACGATGAGCGTGCCTTTGCCTTTGAGGGCATGCGCGATCCACGCGGTGCGGGCGTCGCGGCGGGCGTGGGGGAGGAACAACGTGCCCTCGGCTTCGCCCGCGAGCACGCGCGTGATGGTTCCGGGCTTCTGGCCTGCCGCGATGACGCAGGAAACGCCGAGCTCGGTGACGCGTTGAGCGCTCGCGAGTTTGGTGGTCATGCCTCCGGTGCCGACCGCTGAACCGCTGCCGCCCGCGGAGCTCAGCATCGCGCGCGTGACGTTCTCGACGACGTCGATGCGCCGCGCGTGCTTGTTCTTGCGAGGGTCTGAATCGTAGAGCCCGTCGACGTCGCTCAAGATGATGAGCGCGTCGGCATTGACGAGCCCCGCGACGAGGCCCGCGAGCGTGTCGTTGTCGCCGAACTTGATCTCATCGACGGAGACCGTGTCGTTCTCGTTGATGACGGGCACGACTCCGTCGGTGATGAGCCGCTCGAGCGCGTGGCGCGCGTTCAAGTAGCGGCGGCGATCTTGAACGTCGGAATGCGTGAGCAACACCTGCGCGACGAGGCGCGGTTCCAACGCTTCTTCCCACGCGCGCATGAGCCGCGACTGGCCGACCGCCGCGCACGCCTGCTTGCCGGGGATGTCCTTTGGTTTCTTGTCGAGGCCGAGCCGTTCGACGCCGAGCGCGATGGCGCCAGATGAAACCAGAATCAGCTCACGGCCCTTCGTCGCGGTGAGCAGCTCGTTCGCGAGCCGCGTGAAGTGCGCGCGGTGAAAACGGCCGGTGGTGTTGGTGAGCGCGTTGGTGCCGATCTTGATGACGACGCGGCGCGCGGCCTTGAGCTGTGAACGAGACACGCGTGGCTTATCGCTTGAGTCGGCGCGCTCCGGTAGCGCAGAGCTACGGCCAGAAGAACCGGGTCTGACCGTTGTCGCGCCGCCCGACGAGTGGGAGGGCCTTCGTCCACCGGCCGGCGATGCCCTGAAGACAAGCCCAGGCCGAGAGAACTGCGTCGAACTCGTGCTCGCTCGCGATGAGCAGCGGAGTCGACATCGCCATCGTCGTACTCAGTCAGCGGATCATCTGCGTGCTCGAATTCGACCAGTCGTATTCTTGCCGCGCGAGCGAGATGATCATCGACGCCCTCGACTTCTGAAGTTGGAGCGCGACCGCCATTCCCGAAACGCACATCGCGCCGTAGAGCGAATTCGCGCTCGCGACGCTGTTGATTACTTCTGGATATTGCCGACCCGAGATTCCACTCCGTGAGTGTGTCGATCCCCAGCGCGTCAATCGCGGCGCTGCCTAAGAACGCGACGACATCACTGGCCGTCTGGAGCGTGGCGCTCGAGATGGTGGTGATTGCGCCACCCTCGTTGATGACGAGCCGAGCGACACCGTGCTTTCCGTCGCCGCCGGGATCGCAGCCGCCGAAAGTTCTCATGTTCGTGAACCTGCGCAGCTACTGGCCGAAGATGATCTCAGCCATCAGGCGGAACGGCGTGTGCGCGAGCGACTCGGCGATGCGGGGGCCGAACAGCAGCACTTCGATGCCGGCGAGACCGATCCACGGCCCGAATGGGATGTTGTTGGCGCCGGGTTCCCACTCCGGCACTTCACCGCTCTCATCGGGCGGCGGCGCATCGGGGATGTCTTGCAGGAAGATGGTGTACGGCACGAGCAGCACGCGCGCCCACCAGGCGTAGCCGGGCTTGATGAACTCCGGCGTGAACGGCTCGCGCCTGTTCTCGTCGTCGGCGCTGTCGTTGTCGGAAACCCCCGTCTCACGGGAGAGGGTTGAGGTGAGGGCCGAATTGTTTTCGCCCGGCGCTTCAGTTGGCGCCGTCGTCGTTTGCGTGTCGGTTTTTTCCGCGGGCGGTGGCAGCTCTGTGCGGCCCTCACCCTGACCCTCTCCCGCGGGCGAGAGAGGGGATTTGTTCTTCGGACCCGCGCGCCCCGTCAGCTTCATGCGCGCGATGCCGACGATGGAGCCCTGCAACGACGACAGCAGAATCACGCCGAGCAGCCCCTTCCACCCGACCTGCGCGCCGACCATCGCGAGCAGATATTTGTCACCCGCTCCGAGGGCCTCAGTGCCGGTCGCCGCCCAACCGATGAATTCCATCACGCGAAACGCGATGAAGCCGGCCACCGCGCCGCCGAGCGCGAACATGAACGCTTCGTTGCCGCGCGGAATCGCGAGCAGCACGCCACCCAGAATGCCCGGCAGCGTCAGCTCGAACGGCAGAATCCAATGCTCCGCGTCGATGAAGATGAGCGGAATCAAGAAGGTCAGGAACGTGAGCGCCGAGACGAGTTGCCAGTCCCACTCGAAGCGCGTGAGCAGCGTGACGAACAGCGTGCCGGTCAGCAGCTCCACCAGAATGTACCGCGGCGAAATCGGCGCCTTGCACGAGCTGCATTGGCCGCGCAGCGCGAGCCACGACACCACGGGGATGTTCTCGTACCAGCGAATCTGATGACCGCAGTGCGGGCACTTCGAGTGTTTCGGAGTCCACAGGCTCGCGTACGCGTGACCCGAGAAACGGAACGCCGCGCGCACGCGATTCATGAACCCGGTCGGCTCGGGCTCATCGAGCTCCGCGTGGGGCATGCGCGCGATGACGACGTTGAGAAAGCTGCCGACGCACAGGCCGAGCACCGCGAGATAGCTGGTCAGGAGCAGCTGCAAGACGCGCGTGACGGTACTTGAGCGCGGGCGTCGCGCCTACGCTGAACGCGCAGGCCGTTGTTCACGCAGGTAGGCCTGCACCACGTCGGCTTCTTCGAGCACGCCCACCAGCCGCCCGCCATCGTCGGTCACCGGGAGCTGCCGCACGCCATTGGCGAGCATGGTCTCCAGCGCGAGCCGCACGTCGTCTTCGCGCTTGCCGGTGCGTACCTGTCGCAGAAGGTCAGCTGCGTTCACGAGCTGTTCGAGCTCGGGGTCGGTGCTCACTATCGCCAGCTCCTCGCGGGTGATGACGCCACGCAGCCGCCCATCGTCGTCGAGCACGAGGAGGAAATCTTGCGTCGGCTGCTGCGCGGCAATCTTCGTCACCTCGCCGGCGGTCGTCGAGAGGTTCACGGTGCGCAGATGCCCGTGCGGTTTCATCAAGCGCGAGATGGGCACCTCTTCGAGCGCGTCCATCACCGCGTTCTGTTTGATGTGCACGTCGTCCTGCTCCAGCAGCGCCTCGTAGATGGGCGTCGGCCGCCACGCGCGCGCCAGCACGTAGCTGGCCATGTTCGCGATCATCAACGGGAGGATGAGCGAGTACCCGTTCGTCATCTCGATGATGATGAGCACGCTGGTCATCGGCGCGCGGATGGTGCCGGCGAACACCGCGCCCATGCCCACCAGCGCGAAGGCGCCGAGCCCGTCGTGATGACCGAGCAACACCGTGTCGAGGCTGCCCAGGACACCGCCCAGCATCGCGCCGATGAAGAGCGAGGGCGCGAAGAGGCCGCCGGCGCCTCCGGAGCTGTAGCTGGCGATGGTTGCGATCGCCTTGAGGGCGAGGAGCACCAGCATCACCGTGAGGCCCACCTTGCCGGTCAGCGCCGAGAGCAGCGTGTCGTAGCCACCGCCGGTGACGCCTCGGGTGCCGAAGAGGGTCCACGCCACCGCGGCGAGCGCGCCGGTGACGAGCCCGCCGACGCCGGGCTGGAGCCAACGGGGCAGCTTCGAGGTGCGAAACGCCGCGCGGGTCTTGAGCAGCCCGTCGGTGAAGACCACCGAGACCAGCGCGGCGGCGACGCCGATGAGCAGGTAGATGCCGAGGCTCGATGCATGTTGCAGCGAGTACCCCTGCGGTACGTCGAGCACCGGGTGCGCGCCCAGCACGCTGCGCTCGATGACGGCGGCGAGCGCGGCGGCGACGATGACGCCCGAGAGCACCGCCTGGTCGAGCTTGCCCACCACTTCTTCGATGGTGAAGGTGACGGCGGCGATGGGGGCGTTGAAAGACGCGGCGATGCCGGCGGCGACTCCGACGGGCATCAAGCGGCGGAGGCTGCGCTGCGAGATGCCCGGCACCCGGCGAAACGCGTTGGCGATGCCCGCGCAGATGTGCACCGTGGGCCCCTCGCGGCCGAGCGACGAGCCGGAGCCGATCTGCAGCGAACAGATGATGAACTTCGCGAGGGAGTCACGCAGCCGCAACTGAGGGCCGACGGCCGCGAACGCTGCCTTCACCTGCGGCACTCCGGAGCCGCGCGCGTTCGGCGCGAGGTACACCAACAGTGCGCCGCACAGCAGCGCGCCCAGGGTCGGCACCAGGCTGGTGCCGACCCCGGGCGTGAAGGCGTTTTTCAAA
>JBEHYH010000147.1:0-12746 GCA_048498275.1 Myxococcota bacterium
ACCCCGAAGTGCCCGCCACCAATGGCGAATGAGTGCTGGCGCACCGTGCGCCGGGGTGATTTGTGTTCGGCATGCTCGCGCTCGCATTGACGGGGGTCGTCGCGGCGGCACCCGGCAGTTTTCTGGCTGAGACGCCCGTGGCGATGCGGCACGCGCGCTTCATCGAGAGCCCGGTCGAATTTGCGGGCGCGGTGGCCGTTGGGCAGGCCGTGCCTTACGCCCAGATGACCGACCTCGCGCAGTTGCAGGGCGCGCGCGCCGAAGAAGAGTCGCGCCGCACCTCGGTGGGCGGCTTCGTGGTGATGGCCGTCGTGGGCGGGCTCGCGGCCTTCGTGGCGGCTCCGATTCTGGTGTACGCCGCGCTCTTCACGACCGGCCTGACGGGAGGCACCACCGTGCTGACACCGCTCTTCATCGCCGCCATCGTCACCTTCGTGGTGGGCGCGGTGGTCTTCGGCGTCGGCCTGGGGCTGATGATCGCCGCCATCCTCCGGAACGCGAAGAGTGGGCACAACATGCGGCTCATCGATCGCCGCATGAAAGAGCTGCAAAAGCAGCAAAACGCGCCGGCCGGCTACCAACAGCCGTATGCACCTCAGCCGTACCTGCCGTCTCCCAGCGCGCCGCCCCCGCCGCCGCAGGGCTTCTTGACTGTCGAACCCACGCTGGAATTGGCCAGCTTCTGAAGGAAAGGAACGAAGGACCCGATGATTGCACTCGCTCTCACCGTCGCCTTGACGTCTGCGACGGGAAGTCTCTCCGACATCAACCCGGCTCAGCGCCACGCTCGCTTCATCGAGTCTCCCGTGGAGTTCGCGGGCTCCTCGATGCTGGGCGCCGCGGAACGGCCGTACGACCTCATGTCGCTGCCTGAGCTGGAGCAGGAGCGCCTGAAGCTCGAAGACAGCAAGCACGGCCTAGGCGGCGGCATCGCGCTCGTGGTGCTCGGCCCGGTCACCATCATCACCGGCGCGGTGCTGGCGGTGGTGGGCGCGTTGAGCAACATCACGCTCATCTACGTCGGGTACGTGCTGGCCATCGTCGGCAGTCTGATGACCGTCGCGGGCATCGCGATGATCATCGGCTTCAGCATCGCCAACGGCACCATCAACCGAAAGATCCGCCAGGTTGATACGCGCATCCAGATGCTGCGCAGCGCGCCACCTCCGGGGTACCAGCCGCCTCCGCCCGGCTACCAGCCGCCGCCGCCTCCTCCTCCGTCGTCGCAGAACCTCGCGCCGGCCGTGCCGTCGATGACGCTCGCCGAGTTCTGAGCAGCGCTGATTCGTGAAGTTCGAAGCCCTCTCCCGTCACCGGGGGAGGGTTTTCTTTTTGGCGGATCAGCCGTTCGACTCCGAGGCCTCGTGGGAGGTCTCCGAGCCATCGACCCGGGCGTTCAGCCGACCCACGTCGGCGTTACCAGGAGCCCTCGTCGAGGCGCCGCGACCGATTTTTTCTGTCGATGACGCCTCGCCGGGTTGGCATTCGCGCAAAAGCAGGTTAGCTGCAGGGTGCGCCGTCAATTTGACGGGCCGGGCCTCGGTTCTCGAGCGCCTGAGATCGAAAGCAGAACAGCAAATGGCAACTGGTACCGTGAAGTGGTTCAACGATGCGAAGGGTTTCGGATTCATCAGCCAGGACGGCGGAGGCGACGATGTTTTCTGTCACCACACCGCGATCACCGCTGACGGCTTCCGCACCCTCGCCGAGGGTCAGAAGGTCGAGTTCGACGTGAACAAGGGGCCGAAGGGCCTGCAGGCGGCGAACGTTCGCGTTCTCAGCTGAGCAACGCAGACAGCTGACCTCTTCCGGGGCCTGATCTCATCAAGAGATCAGGCCTCGGTCGTTTCTGGGCGTCGTGGCTGATCAACGCCAGGCAGTCGCTTGCCGGAGCGCGCGCAACAATTCGACGATCCGGCTTGAACGGCTGACGCCGGGTTCCCCGCGCAAGACGTCGAAGCTTGAACGCCGGGCGCGCGCTACTCACCGTTTGCGAGCCGCGCGCAGCCGTTGGAGGAATTCGTCGCTCGCGTAGTTGCGTGCCTGACTCTCTGCTTCGTGCGCGAGCGCCTTCGTCAGCGCCTCGCGGTCGACGCCCAGCGCGTGTTTGAGGTCGCGAACCGCCAGCGCACCGCCTGACGCGAACGACTTCGCCAGCTCCAGCGCGCGCGGGAGCGCCTGGCCCGGCTCCACGGCCTCCAGCGCGAGCCCCAGCCGCGCCGCCTCCACGCCATCGAAACGCCGGCCTGAAAACAGCAGCTCCGCGGCCCGCTGTGCGCCCGCCCGCCGCGGCACCAGATACGTCGCGCCCATGCCCGGGTGGAGCGCGAGCTGCACGAAGTTGAGCGCCAGCTTCGAGTCGCGCGCGGTCACCGTCACATCACACGCGAGCGCCACGCAGAGCCCCGCACCGATGGCGGGCCCTTCGATGGCGGCGATGGTCGGCACGCCGAGCTCCGTGATGGACAGGTACCGCCCGTAGAACTCGAGCATGAACTTCCGCGCGTCGTCGAAGGCGTACGTCGAGAGCGACTCGAGCATCTCGAAGTCGCCGCCCGCGGAGAACGTGCCGCCCGCGCCCGTCAGCACCACCGCGCGCACCGAGGCGTCGGCTTTCAACGCTTCGACCCGCGCACGGAGCGCGTCGCCCAGCGCCGCCGACATCGCGTTTCGACGAAGGGCATCGCTCAACGTCAAAACCGCGACACCGGTGTCAGAGATCAGCTCGACCTGTGGCTCATTCATGCTGCACAGCTTGCACAGTTCACGGTGCTGTGGTGTCAGCAAAACCAATGACGACTTCTAAATGGCTTCTCGTCGGTTTGATGTGCGGCTTTCTCGCCTCGACCGTCTCGTGTGGTGAGTCCAAGAGCTGCGACGCCTCGAGCTGTGCGGCCGGCTGCTGCAACGCCGACGGGGAGTGCGTCACCAACACCACGGCCGCGCAGTGCGGCAGCAACGGCCGGCAGTGCTCGGCGTGCGGCTTCGCGCAGGTCTGTCAGTTGGGCCAGTGCTACGGCGGCACCAACGGCGGCGGCAGCGGGAGCACGGGCGGCGGTTCGGGCTCGACGGGCGGCGGCACGGGCAGCAACCCGACCTGCACGCAGCTCGGCGCGGCGGAGACGGCGTTCTACGCCGGCAACACCGAATGCACCGCGACGTTCGACGGCGGCACCGTGACCGTCAGCGCGAGCAGCTCGGCGGTCGCCGGCTGCAACGCCGCGCTGAGCAACGCGGCGTGCTCCACGACTGACCGCACGAAAGTGACGACGTATGTGAGCTGCCTCCAGGCGGCACCGCACTGCACCGCGGGCAATGAGAACACCGCGCTCACCAGCTTCCAGGCGTGCGCTGAGGCGCTCCTCGGCCCGAGCGGTTTGTCGACGGCGTGCGCGGCGGTCGTCACCAATCCTCCGCCCACGGGCGGCGGCACGGGCGTCACCGGCGGTGGCGCTGGTTCGACCGGTGGTGGTTCAGGCGTCACCGGCGGCGGCTCGGCCACGACGGGTGGCGGTTCTGGCGTCACGGGCGGCGGCTCGGGTGTGACCGGCGGCGGCTCGGGTGTGACCGGCGGTGGCTCGGGTGTGACCGGCGGTGGCTCGGGTGTGACCGGCGGTGGCTCGGGTGTGACCGGCGGTGGCTCGGGTGTGACCGGCGGTGGCTCGGGTGTCACGGGCGGCGGTTCGGGCAGCGCCTGCGCGACTGTCGCGGCGGCGCAAGACACGTTCTTCGCCGGCAACTCGTCGTGTGGCGGTCTCCCTCCGATTTCGAACCTTCAGGCGAAGTGCCAGGCGAGCTGCACGACGAATGATCAGTCGGTGCTGGTGAACTTCGGGTCGTGCATCGGCGAGGTTCAGTGCACCAGCGGCAACGAGAGCGCGGCGCAAGGTCTCTTCGCGAGCTGCTACGAGAGCTACGTCAACTCGCTCACCACGACCTGTCAGAACGCGTTGACGGGCTCGGGCACCGGCGGTGGCACGGGCACCACGGGTGGCGGTACGGGCACGACAGGCGGCGGTACGGGTGCCACGGGCGGCGGCACGGGTACCACGGGCGGCGGCACGGGTACCACGGGCGGCGGCACCGCAGCGTGCACTGCCATCAGCCTCGGTTCGTTCGCCACCGGTACGTCATCGGGCAACGGCTTGACCATCTACACGGCTGACCCCATCGGTACGGCCATCGGCACCAGCGACGACGACTTCGCCCAGCTGCGCTTCACCTCGGCGTCGACAGGCACGTTCGCCTTCTCCACCACCGGCTTGAACATCGCGACGTGCTCGCGGTGCCTGTTGGTCGGTCAAGACGCTCCTTCGGGCGGCGCGCCGGTGAAGGTCTATGCGGCGACGAGCGGCAACATTTCGGTCAGCGGCAGCTCTCCGGTGACCGGCCCGCTGTCGGCCTCGTTGAGCACGGTAAAGCTTGTGGAAGGCACCATCGACAGCACCACCGGCGCTTTTACGGTCACCAGCGGCGGCGCGTGCCTCACGGTCGCCAGCGCCACGGTGACCGCTTCAGGCCCGCCTCCGACGCCGACCGGTTGGACGTGCGACGCCAGCTGGTACCAGGACGGTTCATGTGACTGCGGCTGTGGCGTCAAAGACGCTGACTGCGCCAGCACGACCAATGAATCAGAATGCCAGTACTGCCTCGACTGCAACGCCAACGGTAACAGCGCGACCGCCTGCCAGCCGTACGTCAACTCGTCGAACACCACGCAGTGCCTCTGAGTCACTGCGGAGACGAGCGCCGGGAACTCACTTCAGCGTAGAGTTCCCCGCGCTCACGTCGTGTCGCTCGAACCCGGAACCAAAGTCGGTCGCTACACCATCACGCGGCAGATCGCGCAGGGTGGCATGGCCGAGGTGTACCGGGCCGAGCAGGACCTCACCGGCGGCATCACGCGGCCGGTGGCGGTCAAGGTCATCCGCCCCGAGTATTCGGAGTCGGAAGACTTCCGCGGGATGTTTCTCGACGAGGCGCGCACCGCGTGCACGTTGAGCCACCCCAACATCGTGCACATCTACGAGGTGGGTGAGTCCGAAGACGGGCTCCTCTACATGGCGATGGAGCTGGTCGCCGGGGAGACCCTCGCCACCGTCAACCGCACGCTGCGCGACTACGACGAGCGCATGGGTGACGAGGCGCTCTTCGCCATCGGCATTCACACCTGCTCGGCGCTCGAAGCGGTGCACGCGCTGAAGGTCGAAGGCGGCTTCGCGAACCTGGTGCATCGCGACGTCTCGCCGCACAACCTGCTGCTGTCGACGGCGGGCGGTCTCAAGCTCATCGACTTCGGCATCGCCAAGGCGGCGAGCAACCGCAACCTGACCATGCCCGGCGTCACCAAGGGCAAGGCCGGCTACTTCTCGCCCGAGCAGGCGATGGGCAAGAAGCTCGACGGGCGCTCCGACCTCTTCTCGCTCGGCGTCACGCTCTACAAACTCGCGTACGGCGGTACGCCCTTCGACGACCACAAGAATCACGCTGAACGTCACGCGGCGCTGGTGCGCGGTCAGTGGAAGCAGCTCGACGAGGTGTACCCGGGGCTGCCTGAAGGGTTCTACGCGGTGCTGCGGCGCTCGCTGCAGGTGCGCCCTGAAGACCGCTTCTCGACCGCGCGCGAGATGCGCGAGGCGCTCGAGAAGGCCGCGTTCGACGCGCGCATCCGCGTCAACCAGTCGTCGCTCGAGGGCTTCCTCGACGAAGCGGGGGAGGTCACCGAAGCCGGCGGCCCGCGCGCGCCCTCGGAGGCGATGGCCACCCCCGCGACGAGCACGCAGCAACTGACCGCGGTCGGCCCTGCGGCGTCGTCGAACGTGGTGCCGGCGCCCAATGAGAACTCGGTACGCGGGCAGGCGCTGAGGCCACCGCCGCCACCACCTCCGCCGAAATCGAATCGCAACCTGCTCATCGGCGCGTTCGCCGCGGCGGTGCTGGTCGGCGTGGGCGCGATGGCGTTGATGGTGACGCTGACGCAAGAGCCGCCGGCTCCACGGCCCGACCCCATCACGGTGACGCCGGCGAAGGTGCCGGAGGTGGTGGTCGCGAAGGTCGAACCGCTCCCGCCGCCCGCCGTCACGGCGCCGGTCATCGACGCCGGCGAAGAGACGGTTGAAATCGAGCCGACGCCGGAGCCGCTGCCGAAGCTCCCGAAACAGCGTGCGCCGAAGCTGCCCATCGTCACCACCGTCGCGCCGAAAGAAAAGCCGAAGAACGACCCGCCGCCTCCGAAGGAAAAAGACGAAGCCATCCCCGAGGGTGAAGGGAAGCTGGTCATCAACGTGAGCGGTGGCTCCGGTGACGTGGTGGTCGACGGCGCCCGGTGGGACGCGCCTCCCGTGCAGAACAAGCTGCCGTCAGGCACGCATCGCGTGACGGTGAAATTGCCAGATGGGCAGTCGGCGGTGACTCGGGTGGCGGTGTGGCCCGACAAGACGACACGTCTCACCCTCGACAGCGCGAGTTTGAAGTGGTCCCAGAGTCAGTAGCGTAAGGTGGAACGCCATGAGCAGCGGGCTCGGTGCACTCGTCACCTATTCGCTTCTCGTGGTGCTCTGGGGCGCCGTGGCCGTGCTGTATGCGCGGCAGTTCCACGAAGCGAAGGGCGAGCGCGTGTTGCGGCTGGTGCTCGCGTTCTTCATCGCCGACGCGGTGCGCACCGTCTTCGAGAGCGCGTATTTCGGCCTGCTGTGGAGCGCGAACTACGGGCTGCTCCCCGAGAGCTTCAAGGTGCTGGGCCGGCCCGAGCTGCTCACGATGGTGAAGTGGTTCACGGTGCTGCTGGGCGGCGTGGTGCTGGTGGCCGTGGCGCGCGTGTGGATCCCCCGTGAGGTGCGCGCGCGCAAGGAGCAACGCGAGGCTGAAACGCGGCTGCGTGAAGAGCTCGAGAACTCGCTGCGCGAGGTGCGCGACCGTGAAGAGCGCTTCCGCCTCGTGGCGCAGGTGACGCGCGACATCCTGTGGGACGAAGATTTGCGCACCGGCGGTGGCTACCTCGCGCCGCGCTTCTGGGAGCTGCTCGGCTACGACCAGACGACCGACAAGCGCGTCGACGTCTGGGAGAAGGCGGTTTCGGCGGAAGACCGCGCCGCGTTTCAGCGCGCGATGTACGGGCTCTTCGACAACAACACGCCCGCGGAGCTCCGCTTTCGGGCGACGCATCGCGATGGTTCGACGGTGCACCTCCATTCGCAGGCGCAGTTGGTGTTCGACGCCGAGGGCCGGGCGACGCGGCTGGTGGGCGTCACCCGCGACGTCACCCGTGAAGTGCAGGCCGAAGAGCAGCGTGTGCAGTCACAGAAGCTGGAAGGCCTCGGTTTGCTCGCCGGCGGCATCGCGCACGACTTCAACAACCTGCTGACGGTGGTGAGCTCGAGCCTGGCGTCGCTCGCGCGTGAAGGCGCGAGGGGCGACGCGATGCAGACCGCGGAAGAAGCGGTGCAGCGCGCCGCGGGGCTGACCCAACAACTGCTGGGCTACGCGGGGCGCTCTTCGTTCGAGCAACGGTCGCTCGACCTCAACACCGTGGTCGGCAGCATCGGCGGGCTGTTGTCGGCCACCGCGCCGGCCAACGTGAAGTTGAAGCATCACCTCGCCGCCGGACTGCCGGGCGTGCAGGGCAATGAAGGGCAGCTCCAGCAGGTGGTGATGAACCTCGTCACCAACGCGAGCGAGGCCGTCGCGCAGGGCGACGGTGAAGTGACGCTGCGCACCGAATTGGTGCTCGACCCGGCGACGCCCCCGGGCGCGCGCACGCGCATTCCCCGCGGGCGGGTGGTGCTGTTGACGGTGGAAGACACGGGCGCCGGCATGTCGGCCGAGGTGCTGTCGCGCATCTTCGACCCGTACTTCAGCACCAAGGGGCCGGGCCGCGGGCTGGGCATGGCGTCGTCGCTGGGCATTCTGCGCGCGCACGACGCGGGCTTCGCCATCGAGAGCGAAATCGGGCGCGGCACGCGGTGTCGCGTCTTCTTCCCCGCGTTGGAGACGCCGGCGCAGGCCGTCGTGCCGTTGCGCAAGTCGCTCGAGCGGCTCAACGCGCGCGTGCTGCTGGTCGACGACGAAGCGTTGCTGCGGCGGAGCGCGAGGCGGTTGCTGACGTTGCTGGGCTGCACGGTGACGGAGGCCGCGAATGGTGTCGAAGCGGTGGCCGCGGTGCGGGCGAACCCCGGCAACTTCGACGTGGTGTTGATGGACATGACGATGCCGGAGATGGATGGGCTCGCGGCGACGAAGTTGATCAACTCGCTGTCACCCGCGCTGCCGGTGGTGCTCTCGAGCGGCTACTCGACGCTGGAGCTCCCGCCCGGTGTCCACAGCCTCGCCAAGCCGTGGGACGCGCGCCGCATCGAAACGCTGCTGCGAAAAATCACGAGCCCGAGCTGAACTCCTGTGGAGTGTCGAACTCGGTTCACGCGAGACGAAACGGCCGCGCGGACGTTCCGCGCCAAGCGAGCGAATCAGCCAGCCGCACGCCACCTTCGATGACGAGTGATCAGCACACATCGAAGATTCCGCCACGCAGCGGAGCGACACCGAGTCGTTGCGTCGACGCGGCGATTCACTTCACCCGGCGGACGCGTTGAGCGCTCACACCAACGTGCGCAGCAGCGTCGCGGTCGCGCAGACCTTCCCATTCACCAGCAGCCGATGCGTGAACACCCGGCCCTCGGGCGTCGACGGCAACTCCAGCGTCTCGACCGTCACCACGTCTCCACCGGTGATGGCGGCGCGGAAGTGCACGGTCTCGGCAATCGGCATCACGCGCTGCGGGTCTTTGCCCTCGGCCGCGAGAATGCGCGCGACGGCCTCGTCGCAATAGTCGACGTACGCCGCGTGGTTCGCGTGACCGTTCGGGTCCATCCACCCGTGCCAGACGGTGAACTCGAACCGCTGCGGCTGCGCGTCGTCTTTCCAGCGCGGCGCGGGCAGCTCTTCGAGGTCGGGGTAGCCCTCGTAGATCTTGAACGCGTCGAACAGCTCCGGGCCGGCGCGGGAAGGCTGCAGGTCGTGCACGGTCAGCAGCGCCCATTCCTGTGTCGCCGACGCGACGAGCGTCTTCGCGACGTCGAACATGCGCACCTGACGCGTGAACAGCATCGCGCGGCGCGCCTTCGACGGCCACGTGCGGCCGGTCAGCACTTCATCGACCTTCACCTCGCGCACATGCCTCACCGTCATGCTGCGCACCACGAACATGGTGCCGGCCTTGACGTAGGCCTCCGGAGTCCACCCCACGGAGTTCGATTGATCCGCCACCACGTCCTGCATCGCGCGCCACACTTCACCCGCGCGCGCGGTCAGACGCGGGCCGAACCCGCTGCGCGGCAACGTCGCCGTGAACTCCACCGTCTCTTCAGGAAACGTGTGCACGGTCAGTGACCGGCGAAGAGGCGGGTGGCACCGGCGGCGACCTGGGTGTCGAGCGCGGTGATGCGATTGCCCGCGTCGTGGGTGACGAGCTTCAACGTCACCTTCCGCCAGCGGATGTCGATGTCGGGGTGGTGATCAGCCGCCTCGGCGACGTGCGCGACCTTCTCCACGAACGCGATGCCCGAGAGAAATGACGACGCCTCGAAGGTGCGCACCAGCATGCCGCCCTCGACACTCCAGCCGGGATTCTTCGAGAGAAAAGCCTGCAGCTCCGCGTCACTCAAAGGCGTGCTCATGCGCGTTCATTACTCGTCTTGAGACGCACGGTGCGAAGCGATTCGCTGACGGGTGGCACGTGGACGTGTTGAAACGAGCCCCACGATGGCGTTCGAGGAGCTCAGCCCGGGTCTGTTGCTGGTGCGTTACGAAACGCCGGCGGAGCTCGCTCCAGAAAATCAGTCGGCGATTCTTTCACGACTGGAGCAGCGTCGCGGCCGCGTGGCGTTGGCCTTCGATGTTCGCGCGAACGTGTCGTCGGTGCCGGTGGAGGTGCCGACGTTCTGGCTGACGGTGACCGGGCGCTCCGAGTTGCAGCTCTGCGCGATGGCCATCATCACGCGCGCGGTGCTGGTGCGCGTCGCGGCGCGCGGGTTCTCGCTGGCGAACATCGCGCGCGGTGCGTCGCTCGAGGTGCGCACGTTCGATGAAGTCGCGCCCGCGGTCGACTGGTGCCGGGAGCAACTGAAGTAAGGAGCGCGCATGGTTCGTCGCGTGAGGTGGGCGGTGCTCGCGGTCGCGTTGCTCGGCGCAGGCGGTTTCGTCGCGTCGAGCTGGGAGCCGGATCGCTCCGTCGATTCGCTGAAGGCGCGCTGGGCGCCGCCGCCGTCGCAGTTCATCGAGGTCGAAGGCCTGTCGATGCACGTGCGCGACGTCGGCCCTCGCGACGACGCCGAGCCCATCGTGTTGCTGCACGGCACGTCGGCCTCGCTGCACACGTGGGAAGGCTGGGTGCAGGAGCTCTCGAAGACGCGGCGCGTGGTGACGCTCGACCTGCCGGGCTTCGGGCTCACCGGAGCCAGGCGCGATGACGACGTCGAGGTGCCGCGCACGCTGCTGATTCTGCATGCGCTGTTCGTAAAGCTCGGCCTCACGAAGCTGGTGATTGGCGGCAATTCGTACGGCGGGCAGCTCGCGTGGAATTACGCGCTCGCGCACCCCGATGACGTGACGCGGCTCATCCTCGTCGACTCCGCGGGCTACCCGCGCGCGGCGAAGTCGATACCGCTGGGCTTCCGCATCGCGTCGATGCCCGGCGTGAACGTGCTGATGGAAAAGCTGCTGCCGCGCGGCCTCATCGAGAAGAGCGTGCGCAACGTGTACGGCGACCCGTCGAAGGTGACGCCGGAGCTGGTCGACCGCTACTTCGAGCTCACCTTGCGCGCGGGGAACAGACACGCGGTGGGCGTGCGCATGAAGCACTTCGGAGCGCCGCCCGACTTCGCGCCCATCAAGACCGTGAAGACGCCGACGCTGATTCTGTGGGGCGGCAGAGACGAGCTGATTCCACTCGAGCTCGGCAAGCGGTTCGAAGCCGACATCGCGGGCAGCAGGCTGGTGGTGTTCGAGAAGCTGGGTCACGTGCCACAAGAAGAAGACGCGGCGGCGACCGTGGCCGAGGTGCAGCGGTGGCTCGCGCCGTAGTTCAGGCGTGGTGGCGCGAGTTCTGATTCAGCATCGCGCGGAGCTGTTCGGCGGCGGCGCCGGGCTCCGAAGCGGAGACGAACGGCTTCAATTCCGCGCGCCATTGCGCCGCGACTCGCGAGAGCGCGAACCACATGCTGGCGGCGGCGAAGGCGCCGACCGCGAAGCCGATGCGCACCGAGTCGGCGAGCACGAAGGTCACTGCGCTCACCGAGATGAACGAACCCCAGACGTAGGAAGCATTCATGCGCGCCAAATTCGCCCGCTCGCGAAGAGTTTCAAGTCACGACTCGGTGAACTCTCAAACGCGTTCTGATTTCCACGAGTTGGATGAACGCGTTGTAGCCACTGGCCGCGTGACTGGTGACGTGTCGCGACGCCATCGCGTGATGAGCAACGCGAGCGCCGCAGAATCCCCGCGCGCTCGAGAGCCGTCAGATGGCGGTGGCGATGAAGATGACGTGCTTCAAGCCGCCCTTGCCGGGCCGATTGATGCGCACCGAGAACCCGTTCTTCTCGAGGCGCTTCACATACCCCTCGTCGAACGCTTCACCCCAGATGGCGAACACGCCGCCTTTTTTCAGCGCCTGCCGCGCTTCGGCGCACGCACGCGCTCCGTAGAGCGGATCATTCCGGCGCGTCTCGGAGCCCGGGCCTTCGTACAAATCGATGACGATGGCGTCGTAGCGATTGGCCGGCCCGCCGTGCGCCGCTTCGCCGATGACCTTCATCACGTCGCGCAGTTCAATCTTCACGCGCGGGTCGGAGGCGGCGTTGTTCGTCAACTCCGCCATCGGGCCTTTGCACCAGCGCACCACGTCGTCGTTCAGCTCGGCGACCACGACCTTCGCCGCGTCAGGCAGCTCATCGAGCACCGTGCGCAGCGTGAAGCCCATGCCCAGCCCACCGACCAACACGGAGGGAATCGCGTGATTCTTGAGGTGCGCGCAGCCGGCTTTCCCGAGCGCTTCTTCCGACCTCCGCGCGGTCGACGTCATCAACACGCGCCCGTCGATGGTGAGCAGAAAGTCGCCGGGCCCGCGCGACTGCAGCTTGAGCTCGCCGTCTTTCGTTTTGACCGACTCGATGGTGCGCAGCGGTTTCACGCGCTGCCCAGCTTCTCAGACAACTGACCCAGCTCGAGCTTGAGCTGCGAGTCGGAGTCCTTGAGCGACTCGATCTTCCGCACGCTGCTGAGCACGGTCGAATGGTCTTTGTTGAAGCGCTTGCCGATTTCAGGGAGCGAATCACCGGTCATCGTGCGGCACAGGTACATCGCCACCTGGCGCGCGTGCGCGACGTGCTTCACGCGGCGTTCCCCCCGCAGCTCGTCGACCGCCAGCTTGTAGAAGCGGGCCACTTCGCGCTGAATGGTCTCGCCGTCGAGCGCCTTGCGGGCGGGAATCATGTCGGCCAGCACCTGCGCGCACAGCTCCTCGGTCAGCGGCTGACGCGTCAACGCGTGCACGGCGGTGACCTTGATGAGCGCGCCCTCGAGCTCGCGGACGTTCTTCACCACGTTCGAGGCGATGAACTGCGCGACCTTGTCGGTCAATTCAACGCCATCGGCCGCGGCCTTCTTCTTCAGAATCGCCATGCGCGCTTCGAAGTTCGGCTCGTGCACGTCGGTGATGAGGCCCATCGCGAAGCGGCTGCGCAGCCGGTCTTCG
>JBEHYH010000148.1:0-12662 GCA_048498275.1 Myxococcota bacterium
TTCGCGAGGTGAAGCAGCAGCGCCTTGCCGAGCCCTGCTCCGCGCGCCGCCCGCTCGACGTAGAGATCTTCGAGGTACAGCCCGCGCTTGCCTTCCCACGTCGAGAAGTTGTGGAAGAAGAGCGCGAAGCCGCGCGGGGTGCCGTCGATTTCACCGATGACGACCTCCGCACCGGGTGTCGCGCCAAACAACTGGTCTGCCAGCGCGTCGGCGTCGGTCTTCACCTGATCACGCGCGCGCTCGTATTCGGCGAGCTCACAGATGAAGCGGAAGATGTCGGGCACATCGGCGCGGGTCGCGGGGCGAACGTGAAGAGCCATGCGCGCTGAACTATCAACGCTTCATGAAGCTCGAGAACATTCCCTTTCAGCGGGTCGACTGGTCAGCGCTGCCTCCGACCACGCACGCGGGTGAGACCGCTGCCTCCGCGAGCTGGCGCACGTTGATCACCGGCGATGTCCGCTCGCGCATCGTGGAATACGAGCCGGGCTACGTCGCTGATCACTGGTGTGAGCGAGGCCACGTCGTGTTCGTGATCAGTGGAGAGCTCGTCACCGAGCTCCAAGACGGCCGCAGCTTCACCACGAGCGCCGGTCAGGGCTACGTGGTCGCGACCGGAGACGGCGCGCATCGTTCGAGAACGACCGGCGGCGCGCGCCTCTTCATCGTCGACTGATCAACGCGTCTTGAAGCGCTCGGTCGCTTCGATGAGCGCGTCGAGAATGCCCGGCTCATGCGCCGCGTGACCCGCGTCTTCGATAATCTTCAGGTCTGCCTCAGGCCACGCGCGGTGCAACGCCCACGCTGATTCCATCGGGCAGACCACGTCGTAGCGGCCCTGAACGATCACACAGGGGATGTGCTTCATGCGCGCGATGTTCGCGGGGTTGAGCAGCGACTTCTCACCCGTCACCCAGCCGCCGTGCATGAAGTAGTGGCACTCGATGCGCGCGAACGCGTCGGCGAACGAATCTTCACCGGTGCGCGAGAGGTACGCTTCGTTCGGCAACAGGTAGCTCGTGCGCCCTTCCCACTGGCTCCACGCGCGCGCCGCCTCACTGCGCACCTTCGCGTCAGCGCTCGTGAGTCGCCGGTAATACGCGCTCACCAGGTCGCCGCGCTCCGCTTCGGGAATCACCGCGACGTATTTCTCCCACGCGTCGGGGAAGAGGTGACTCGTGCCGTCCTGGTAGAACCAATCGATCTCCCATTTGCGCAGCAGGAAGATTCCGCGCAGCACGAGCTCACTGCAGCGCTCAGGGTGCGTCTGCGCGTACGCGAGCGCCAACGTGCTGCCCCACGAACCGCCGAAGACCTGCCACTTCTCGATCTTCAGGTGGGTGCGCA
This sequence comes from Myxococcota bacterium, assembly GCA_048498275.1. Classification (GTDB taxonomy): domain Bacteria; phylum Myxococcota; class Myxococcia; order Myxococcales; family Myxococcaceae; genus Archangium_A. The sequence continues at coordinate 1,348 of JBEHYH010000148.1, forward strand.
GCTTCTCCATGTCGGCCACGAGATCCCACGTGGTGTTGTTCTCGAGCGACGCGAACGGAGTCGACTTGCCACACCCGCGCTGATCGAAGAGCACGATGCGGTACACGTTGGGGTCGAAGAACCGGCGCTGCTTGGGTTCGGTGCCGCCGCCGGGGCCGCCGTGCACGAAGACGACCGGCTTGCCGTTCGGGTTGCCGCTCTCTTCGAAGTACAGCTCGTGGCCGTCACCGACCTGCAGGCGGCCTGAATTGAACGTCTCGACGGGGGGAAAGTACGTGCGTCGCGTCATGCGCGGGAGAACTACCACCGCGAGCGCGTGAACGCCTGCGCTACAACCAGTGGCGATGGACACACGCGCACACTCGTGGAACGCCGCTCTCCTCGCGCACCCGGGCGAGCTCGAGCTCACCGTCGAACGCTCACGCATCACCGGCGAGATTCCCGGCGCGCTTCGTGGAGGCCGTCTTCTTTCCAACGGTCCCGGGTGGACGAAGATCGGCGATCGCGTCGCGCACCCCTTCGACGGTCACGGCTATCTCCGCGCGTTCTCGTTCGAAGCCGATGGCTCGGTGCGGTTGCGTGCGCGCTTCATCAAGACCCCGTCGTACAAAGATGAACTCGCCGCCGGTCACCTCGTGCATCGCGGGCTGGGAACGAACCCGAGTACGCATTTCTGGAAGAACGCGTTCAGCGGCATGAATCGTCGCAACGTCGCGAACACCACCGTGCAGCGTTGGAATGGAAAGCTGCTCGCCGGGTGGGAAGGCGGCGCTCCGTATTCGGTCGACGCCGATTCACTCGAGTCACACGGCGAAGAGACCTTCGGAGGCGCCATCGCGGGTCAGGCCACGCTCGCGCACATGAAATACGACGCAGCGGCGAAACGGCTCGTGACCTGCAGCGTGAAGATGGGCCCGAAGTCGTCGCTCACGTTTCGCGAATTCGATGAAACCTCGAAGCTGACCCACACGCGGCATGTCGAATTGCCATCGGCGCTCTTCATTCACGACTTCGTCATCACGCCGAATTGGTACGCGCTCATCAGCAACCCGCTGCGCATGAAGTTCGGCGAGTTGGCGCGCGTGCTGATCGGCACCTCGACGATGATCAACGCGATCGCGACGAACCCCGACGCGCCGGGAGCGGTGTTCCTGATTCCACGAACCAGTGACGCACCGATGCGCACGGTCACCCTGCCTCGCCGCGCGTTCGCCGTTCACTACGGCAACGCCTTCGAGCGCGACGAAGTGGTGCAGCTCGACGTCTCTCTCTTCTCCGACTTCGCGTTCGGCAACGAGTTCGGTTTTCAGGGCCCGACGAAGCCGCTCGACCCGCTCAAACCCGATGAACGCGAACCGCAGCGGCTGTTCCGCGTGAGCCTCGGCGAGACCGCGACGATGACGCAGCTCGCGCCGCACGGCATCGACTTCCCCCGCGTGCACCCCGATCACGAAGGCGTCGAAACGCCGGTGCTCTTCGGTTGTACGCGCGCTGACACGAAGCACTCCGACCCGTTCGATTCGGTCATTCGCGTCGATTTGAAGGATCGCGAACGGCCTCCGCAGCTGTGGAGCGCGCCCGAGAACGTCTTCGTCGGCGAACCCATCTTCGAACCCGAATCAGGTCACGTGCTCGTGCTGCTGTCTGACGGGGGGCGCGAATCGACGACGCTCGCCATCTTCGACGCCGACGCCATCGACCAGGGCCCGCGTGTCACCGTGCCGCTCCCGCTGATGCCGTACGGCTTCCACGGCGCGTGGGACAGAGTCTGAAAAACAAAAGCCCACTCCGGTGAAGGAGTGGGCTTCGGAACTTCGGAGTCGTTCGATTACTTCGACTGCGCGGCCTGCAACTGCTGCTGGAGGATCTGCGCGAACTGGAAAGCGCCGAGCTGCTGCAGGTTGAACATGTCGCCCTGCGCGGCGGTGGAGTTGTTGCCCGCGCGCGGCGCGGCGAACTGGCTGATGATGTCGGTGAGCACGTTCGTGCCGCCAGCCTTCTGCGCGAGGCCGATGACCGACGAGAGACCGGTGTTCGACAGGAGCGAGCCGGCCTTGCCCAACAGACCACCACCGAGGCTGCCCACGAGGCCGCTGACGATGCCGCCGAGGCCCTTGCCGCTCATCACCGCGTCAGCAGCGCCGAGCACCTTCGCCGCGCCGGCGATGAACGGACCGACACCGGGGATGAACGACGCGAGCGTGCCCAGGGGGCCGTTCAAGATGCCGCTGGCGAAGTGAACCGCCTTCTTGACGAAGCTGCCGACCTTCGAAATCGCACCGCCAATTGCTTTGGTTACACCACCCATGAGAACGCTCCTTTTTTGAGAAAATGAAACGAGATTGGACAGTTTTCGGAAGAAACCGGTCAGGAGTTGCTTCGAGTGTCAGCCCTTGTTCGGGCGGCGGAGCTTCTTCACCGCTTCTTCAAGGTCGGGGCTCGACGCCGACGTGAGGGCCTTGCCGCCAGCCGTCGAGATTTCCACGGCATTTTTCTTCGCCGCGTCGAACCCGCTGCGCTGCTCGCCGGCCTGAATCGCGGCGACTGACGCTTTCACATTGGCCACCAGGGCTTCCTCGGTCGGCACCTGAACGCCCATTTCCGTGAGCTTTTCGTCGGGCACGACCGCGAAGAGCGGCTGCGCGTCGGGGTTCGCCATGAAGTAGGCGACGCGGTTCACGAACTCGTCGAGGGTCAGGCCGAGGGCCTTCGCCATGCGCTCGGCGTTCGGGTCCTTCAAGATCACCGCGCGCAGCTCCGGTGAGGCCGGAGGCGCTTTGTCCATGCCTTCAACTTCCGTCTCTTCGTTCGCCATTTTCGACTCCTCCCCGAGTCACGGTGACGATGGCACGACTCACTTCACATCGCTACCCGGCGCGACATCGCCGGGGTTGATCAACGACAGGCCCTTGCCCGAGCCGCTCGCGAGGATCATGCCCCGCGATTCGATGCCCTTGAGCGCGCGCGGCTTGAGGTTCACGACGACGACCACGTTGCGGCCGGGCAACTGCTCAGGCGTGAACGCTTCGGCGATGCCCGACACGATGGTGCGCGGCGTGCCTTCGCCGAGATCGACGCTCAACTTGAGCAGCTTGTCGGCCTTCTCGACCTTCTCGGCCGCGAGAATCTTGCCGGCCTTGAGCGCGACCTTCGCGAAGTCGCCGAACTCGATCTCAGACGGAGGCGCAGCCGGTGCAGCGGCCGCCTTCGGCTTCTCCTCTTTCTTTACAGGAGCAGGAGCGGGCGGCGCGTCGTCTTGTTCCTTCGCCCACGAGTCCTTCAGCGAAACGGTGCGATTGAAGACCAGCGCGCCGGGCTTCGAATCGAGGTCGACCGTGAAGTAGCCGAGGCGTTCGAACTGAAAACGATCGCCCTGCTTCGCGTCGGCGAGCGCGGGCTCCAACTTCGCGCCCTTCACGACCTCGAGTGACTTCGGGTTCAGATCTTTCAAGAACGGGAAGTCAGCGCCTTCATGCGCGCGCCCGGGGAACTCGGCGCGGAAGAGACGATCGAACACGCACACCTCCGCGTTCACCGCGTGCTTCGCCGAGACCCAGTGAATGGTGCCCTTCACCTTGCGGCCATCGGGCGAGTTCCCGCCGCGCGTCGCCGGGTCGTACGTGCAGCGCAGTTCAGCGATCGAACCGTCGGCCGCCTTCACGACTTCGGTGCAGGTGATGAAGTACGCGCCACGCAGACGAACTTCCTTCCCCGGAGCGAGGCGGAAGAACTTCTTCGGCGGGTCTTCCATGAAGTCGTCGCGCTCGATGAACAACTCGCGCGAGAACGGCACGCTGCGCACGCCGGCCTTCTCGTCTTCAGGGTTGTTCTGCACTTCGACCTGCTCGACCTGACCCTCGGCGTAGTTGGTGATGACCACCTTGAGCGGGTTGAGCACCACCATGCGGCGATGCGCGACGGCATTCAGATGCGTGCGCACCGCGTTTTCGAGGCGGCCCACATCGATGACGCTCTCGTTCTTGGTGACGCCGATCTCTTCACAGAACGCGCGCAGCGCTTCGCTGGTGAAGCCGCGGCGGCGCATTCCCGAGATCGTCGGCATGCGCGGGTCGTCCCACCCGTTGACGTACTTCTCCTTCACCAGGTGCAGCAGGTTGCGCTTGCTGAGCACGGTGTACGTGAGCTGCAGCTTCGCGAATTCGATCTGCTGCGGGTGATGAATGCCGAGCTCGTTCAAGAACCAGTCGTAGAGCGGGCGGTGATTCTCGAACTCCAGCGTGCAGATGGAATGCGTGATGCCCTCGAGCGAGTCTTCGTTGCCGTGCGCCCAGTCGTACGACGGGTAGATGCACCACTTGTCGCCCTGGCGGTGATGGTGCTCCTTCACGATGCGGTACATCACCGGGTCGCGCAGGTTGATGTTGCCCGACGACATGTCGATCTTCGCGCGCAGCGTCTTCGCGCCGGGGTTGAACTTGCCCGCGCGCATGCCGCGGAAGAGTTCGAGGTTCTCGGCCGGCGTTCGCTCGCGGAACGGTGAGTTGCGCCCGGGTTTGTCGAGCGTGCCGCGGTACTCGCGCATCTCGTCGGCGTTCAAGTCACAGACGTACGCCTTGCCCTTCTCGATGAGCTTCTCGGCCCACCCGTACATCTGCTCGAAATAGTCAGACGCGTAGAAGAGCCGGTCTTCGAAGTCGCCTCCGAGCCACTTCACGTCGTTGATGATCGAATCGACGTATTCCTGTTCTTCCTTCGCGGGGTTGGTGTCGTCGAAGCGGAGGTTGAACTTGCCTCCGAACTTCCGCGCGAGGCCGGCGTTGAGGCAGATGCTCTTGGCGTGGCCGACGTGGAGGTAGCCGTTGGGCTCCGGTGGGAAGCGCGTCTGCACGCGGCCCTTCCACTTTCCACTTTCGTTGTCGGCGATGACGATTTCTTCGATGAAGTTGGTGCTGTCGGTCATGACGAGGCGCGGCACACTACACCGTCCGTCCGCTGAGACGGTGTTTCGTACGGCGGACTGACCTGTCAGCCCAACCCATTGAAACAGTTGGGGAGTTGGCTGGCATCGCGGCTGCTCATGGGGCCCGCGTCGTTTCCCCTCAATCCCAAGGAGAAGTCCCCATGAATCGGTATCTCTGGTTGTCTGTTTTTCTGTGTTCGTACGCCGCGACGTTGAGCGCATGCGGAACCCCGCCCGCCAACTGCGAGGTCGATGGCGATTGTTTCGGCGATGAGAAGTGCGAAGCGAGCACCTGCGTGTTGCGCGAAGCGCGTGACGCTGGCAGCGACGCGGGAGCGGGCGGAGGGAGCACCGATGACGCGGGCTCCACCGGCGGTGGAACTGGAACCGATGGTGGAACGGAAACCGGCGGCGGTATTGGAACCGGCGGCGGTACCGGAACCGGCGGTGGTACCGGAACCGGCGGAGGAGCGCCCGCGTGTTCGAGCGGCGAGTCGCGCGCGTGCTGCAGTGGCCGCGGACAACAGACCTGCGATGGCGACGGCAACTGGACGTTGTGTGACGCCGTCACTTCCGCGGAGTCGTGCAATGGCGTCGATGACGACTGCAACGGCACCGTCGACAACGATGTGTATTTCACGATGCCCGACGGCGGCGTGGCGATGAACGTGAGCTGCTCCATCGGCGTCGGAGCGTGCGCGTCTTCGGGTTCACTCGCGTGTGGCACCGACGGTGGCGTGGAGTGCGGCGCGTCGGTGATTCAGCCCACGACTGAAGTCTGCGACGGCATCGACAACGACTGCGACGGCGACACCGACGAAGGCACGAAAGTGCTCTGCATGCTCGATGCCGACGACGATCACTACGCGGGTTCGTCGGTTCAGCAGGAGTTCTGCCCTGACACCACCCGCCCCGATTTCGGCAACTGCCCCGCCGGTTACGTCGCGACTTCGCAGGGCGTCGACTGCAACGACAACGATGCGAACCTGTACCGCATCGCGAGCATCGCGCCCGATGCCGACAACGACACGCACTGCCTCGGGTTCGGCACTGACACCTGCATCGGAGTGAACCCTCCGGCGACGTATCGCTACACGAACACGTGCACCGGCAGCAGCGATTGCGATGACGCGCAGGCCGCCTATTACCAGGTGCTCTACGTGAAGTCGGACAACGACAACGACGGCTACTGTGTCGACAACGGCAACCAGGTCTGCAGCGGCGCCACCCCGCGCCCGGGTCAGCGTCTCGCGACCGCGTGCCAGCCCACGTACGACTGCAATGACAGCGACGTTCAGAAGTACCGCACCGGCCAGTTCCGCCTCGACTACGACGGCGACACCTTCTGCAACGACACGATGATGTACTCGGTCTGCTACGGCTCGAGCACGCCGGTGCACTACGCGACCAGTTGCCCCGCGACGCTCGACTGCAACGACTTCGACCTGGCCCTCTGGCAAAATGTGAATCTGCGAGTCGACGCCGACAACGACAGCTATTGCTCCAGCGCGGCGGCGGTTCTCACCTGCATCGGTGCGACCGTTCCTTCGGGCAAGCGCCTCGCCACCACTTGCAACGCGACGTCGGACTGCAAGGACACCAACTACTACGCGACCAGCGCGTGCACGAAGACGGTGCTGAGCAACACGTACGACAAGCTGTGCGATGCAGGCCAGTTCGTCACCACCAACTGGGACTTCTCGTGGAGCTGCGGCATGGGGTTCCACACGACCGGCGCGCAGCTCAACGATGACAACAGCTCCGATGGCGATGACGCGTACTACACCGCCGAGAGCTACAACTACGGCGCGAGCACCGCGCACTCGGACTTCACGTGCAGAACGGCGGCGGTCGGCCACGATTACTACAAGGTCAGCGCCACCTGCACCGCCGACTAAGAAACGAAGCACCGATGACATGCGACCCCGGTGACGTTTCGCCGGGGTCGTTGTGTTTCTGAAACAAGCTGGCAAGAGCCGCGCCTCATGCACGAGGCGTGGCTTCAGCGTTGGTGGCGCCCGCTCCTCGCGCTCGCGGTCGGCCTGCACGTCACGCAGCTCTTCGGAGCGCTGCTCGAACCCGACTCCGCGCTCTACGCCAGCGTCGCCCGCAACATCGTCGACTCCGGCGACTGGGTGAATCTCGTCGCGCGCGGCAAACCCTGGTTCGACAAACCGCACGTGCCGTTCTGGTTGATGGCCGCGTCGATGAAGGCGCTCGGGCTGCACGACTGGGCCTTCCGCCTGCCAGCGTTCGGCGTGCTGCTGCTCGGCGCACGCTCCACGTACCGGCTGGGTCAACTGCTCTTCAGCGAGACCGTCGCGCGGCTCGGCGCGCTCATGTTCCTGCTCGCGCAACACAGCGTGCTCTCGACCGCCGACGTGCGCATGGAGCCCTTCGTCACCGGCTTCCTCGTGGCATCGATGTTCCACTTTTTGCGCGGCAGAGAATCGTGGGCGCACTTCGTCGCGGGCTGCGCGTTTCTCGCCGCGGCGGTGATGAGCAAAGGCCCGTTTGTCGCGTTGCCGATCATCGGCGCGCTCTTCGCGTGGGAATGGCGACGGCTCCCGGTGGTGAAACTGGTGCTCGCGCCGGTGCTCACCGTGCTCTTCATCGCGCCCGAACTCTGGTGCCTGTGGGAACAGTTCGGCTCGAGCAGCCTGCGCATGTTCTTCTGGGACAATCAGTTCGGCCGCTTCGCGAATCTGGGCGGGGGTCAGCTCCCGTACAGCGGCTCCGTCTTCTTCTTTCACACCGTGCTCTGGGCGTTCGCGCCGTGGGGTTTCTGGCTCTACGCCGCGCTGTTTTCCCATTTCCGCGAGCGCGGCCCGGTTCGCCATCTGCTCGGAGCGTTCGTCCCCACCTTCGTCATGTTCTGCGCGTCGCGGCATCAACTGCCGCACTACTTGAACATTCTGTTCCCCTACTTCGCGTTGCTGGTCGCGCACTGGTTGACGACCACGACGCACGAGAAACGCGTTCGCTGGCTCACCGACGCGCCCGCAATCGCGCTCCCGATCTTCGCCGGCGTGTTGTTGGTGATGAACCACTCGTGGCCGGCGGTCGTCGCGCTCGGTCTCGTGACGCTGGCGATCTTCATCTTCATCAAGCCCACGTTCGTGCGCGCGAGTCTCATCGTCGCGGCAGCGAACCTCGCGTTGGGTTTCGCGTGGTGGCCGACGATTCTCGAATTCGAAGCCGGAGTTCCCGCGTCACGCGCCGCAAACGTTTCTCCCGCCGCACCGACACAGATCGTGAACATTCTGTCTCACGCGTTCAATTTCTATTCGACGACGCCGACCATCGAGATCGCGTTGGACGATGTGAAGCCGGGCCGCGTATTCACCCGTGAAGTCGACATCGCCGCGCTCCGTGAACGCGGGCATGAAGTCACGCAGATCGGCGTGTTCGAGAACTTCCGCGTGTCGAAGCCTTCGAGAAAGTTCCTCGACGCGAACACGCGGCACGAAGTCACCGAACGCTGGGTGCTGCTCGACGTTCGCTAGATCGCGTCGGTGGTGCGCACGATGTGCATACCCGCGCGACGCCACTGTTCGACCGCGACATCCGCGAGCTTCGGAAAGTTCAGATGCTCCGGCAGCGGCGAAATCGGAGGCGCGGGCACCGGGCTCATCGCGTCTTCGAGAATGTAGATCTTCGACGCGAGCTTCGAATCGGTCGCCTGAATGCGCGCGAGCAGGTCGTTCACGGTCGACAACACGCAGTGACTCTTCGCCTGGCCGAACACGTAGATGCGATCGAACGTCATCAATCGCTTGAAGAATGCGTCGTTGAACTCGCCGACGCTCGCACCACGCAGCTCGGTCACCTCGGGAGACAGCACCGAATAGTTCTCGGTCAGCGGTTCGAGACCTTTGGTTTCGAAATGCGTCTGTTGTTTGCGCGCGGCCGCGTGGAACAGCGCCGCTTCCATCATCGCGGGCACGAGCGCGTGAGAAAGCCCGCCGAGCATCGCGTGATACGGCCACACGGTGAGCACGTATTTCCCGGCGGCTTCGAGTTTGCGCACGTACTCCAGGCTCTCTTCGGGGAAACGCGTCGCGCGCCAACGACCGTTCTTCACCTCTTCATGAAACACCGGAGTCAACGGCGCGGGATGACGCCCTTCCGCATCGACCCACCACGAGGGATGGAAGATCTGAAACATGCGATGCGTGTCGAGCGAGAAGAACAGCTCCGTGACGCGACCGAGATTCCGGTACAGCCACTCGATGGTGCGCGCGGTGTCTTCGACGGCTCCGGGAACGAAGAGACTCGCGCCGGGCGTGCAGAAACCGACCTGCACATCGATACCGAACGCGGCGACGCGCTGAATGTCACTCGAGGCCGGCGTAATGCCGTGTTTCCGCCCCCACGTTTCGCCCGCATCAGCGACGAGACCTGCGCGCTCGATGAACAACTCCGAGACCTGCGACGGTGTGTAGAAGTCGGGGAACACGTGTCCTCCTTCAACTGCGCCAACGGCTGAGTTCATCGACCAACTGCTGCGTCGCGGGCGAAAGCGCGAACACGTTTGCGCCGACCTCGACAGACTGCGGCAGTGCGCTGAGCGCCGGAGCGCCCGTCAGCAATTCGTACCCTTCAGGCACCGCTTCACCTTCTTGCCCGACGACGCCGAACGCGCCACTGACGCCCGCGCGCCGACGAAACAGAACCGGCCGGCCAGGAACGCTCTGTTTCCCGCTGCCGCTCTCGTTGCCGAACTTCATCGTGCCCACCCGACCGGTCTGCGAGAGCTTGTAGACAGCCGACACCTTGTCGCGCGTGAGCGGAGAACCGCTGGTGCCCGCGACGAGATAGCCGCCGTAGCCGTAGACCTGTTCCGACGGTTTCCAGCCGACTTCTTCACGCAGCCTTTCGAAGTGCTTGGTCTGCGCCGCGTCGAAACCGTCTTCGAGAATCTGCACCGGGTGGATCCCCAGCTTGCGCGCTTCGGCACACGCGAAGCGGTACTGCGCTTCCTTGTCTCCGGAGTCGTAGCGGATCGAATCGCTCGAGCCCGGACGCTCGGCAATCAGCCTGAACGCCGCGGGAATGCCCGACGAAATCGTGTCGAAGGTGTCGAGGAGAAAACTCGAACGCTGATGCCGGCGCTCGACCATCGCGCGGAACGCCGCGTCGTCACTGCCGTAACGCTGAATGTGTTCATGACCCATCGTGCCGACGGGGACGAGCCCGAGCTCACGAGCGCCGTGAACGTTGCTGGTGCGATTGAGGCCCGCGCGTCTGCAGCCTTCGAGCGCGAGCAGATGTTGCTCAGGGCAACTCGCGGCGCGCAGACCGACCTCGAAGATGCGCGAAGCACTCCCCGTGATCTCCACGAGCTCAGCGACCCGCGCGCGAACGCGTTCGACATACGCCTCCGACTCGACGCGAATCGCCGGCGCCTTCACGCGCACCGCGTCCAACGTCGCGAGCACGAGCTGCTTCTGCGCGTCACACGTCACCACGCCGACCGCTGCTTCGAGTTCCTGCGGGCGGAACAACGCAACCGTCGCCACCTGAATCCGGTAGCTCCACTGGAGCAGCAACGGTTCGAGCCACGACACCAGCGCCGAAGGCCCGGTCACGCTGAACACCGGTTCGCGATCGTGAAACACGGCGAACTTCGGCAGCGCGCGCACCTTCACTTCGCGGCTCTTGAGCGCCACCTTCACCGCCGCGCTCAGCTCGTAGTCGTGCTCCGCGAGGAACTGAAAATCACCGGGGCGTTCATCGGGCAGCAGCGCCTTCAACTCCGCTTCGATGTCGAACGGCACCACCTGCAGGCCGCCCTTTCGATGCGAGTAATAGAAGGTCTCGTTCCGGAGCGGCCAGCCAGCCTCCGCCATCGAGAACTTGTAGCCATCGGAGAGCAACAACGGCGCGGGCATACGGGCTCCTGTCTCGGCAGAGATGATGTAACGCGGGAGATAGAGTCGTCAAGACTCTTTAGACACCATACGCGCCGTTGAGCGCGCGCATGAACGTAAACGCGGCGGCCGCAGCGTTCGCCGCGCACGCCGCGGCGAGCACGTAGAACTGCGTGCGGCGCTTCGAATCGAGCGACAGCCGCATGCACGCGACCATCAGCATCAGGAAGCCCACCGACGTCACCGGGAGCACGTACGGGCCGATGGTGCCGTACTTCGTGGCCAGCCAGCGGGCGACATCGATGGCGGCGGCTCCGGCAGACGTCAGGCAGAGCGCGCCGGCGGCCATCAGCGGCCAGCCGCCCTGCTTCCCCAGCTCCTTGCGATCAGGGAACAGCGAGGAAGCCCTGAACATCACGAGGGAAAACAGCAGACCCGCAGCGCCCGGGAGCGCCTGCGCCATGATTCCCGCGGGCGTGCCGCGGAAGAAACCGACGCCCGAAACCGCACCTGTGAGAACC
>JBEHYH010000149.1:0-12660 GCA_048498275.1 Myxococcota bacterium
AAGCGGGCGCCGGTCGCGTCTTCGATTCGATCGCCGTCGCGCAAGTACCTCGGCGCCGTGGTGAGCGTCGCGCCGTTGATGAACACGCTGGCGCCGCGCGCCTGAATCACCCACCGGGGCGAAGTGTCGCCTGACGACGACTGCATCTGAATCTCGAAGCTGCCGGTCGCGAGCCTGGGAGCGCGAATCGACTTCGCGATCCGCTCGCCGAGCGGGTCGCCGCGTTCCTGCAACTGGTCCGCGTAGACGCGCCAGTGCATCTCGTCGGTCGGGTCGCGTTCGAGCTCTCCGAAGGTCTCCGGTTCTTCGCTCGCGTCGTCGGTGCGGAAGCGCAACTGCACGCCACCGAACGAGAGCACGTCGTCGGGGAACAGCGCGCGGCGGTCGGTGATCTGCTCGCCGTTGACGAAGGTGCCGCTGGTCGAACCCAGATCGCGCAGCCGCCAGAACCCATCACTCCACGCGAGCTCCGCGTGTTGCCGCGCCATGCGCACGTCGTTGAAGATCACCGTCGAACCGACCGCGCGCCCGAAGATGAAGCGGCCAGAGCGCTCCGGGAGCGAGATCTCCTCGCCCTGCGGTTCCACTCTCTCCAGCCACGTACGCACGAGATGAAGTTACTCGACGAAGACCTCGAAGCGGGCGCCGGTCGCGTCTTCGATTCGATCGCCGTCGCGCAAGTACCTCGGCGCCGTGGTGAGCGTCGCGCCGTTGATGAACACGCTGGCGCCGCGCCCCTGAATCACCCACCGGGGCGAAGTGTCGCCTGACGACGACTGCATCTGAATCTCGAAGCTGCCGGTCGCGAGCCTGGGAGCGCGATCGGCATCGACCGCGATCAGCAGATCATTCTGCGGCCGGCCGACCCACACCCCGCGATTGAGCGCGATGCGGTTCTGCAGGGCGATCGGCGACTTGAAGCGGATGTGCTCCGGCACGCGCGTCACGCGGAGCTCCGCGCGGGTGACCGGCCGCAGCATCGTCGGAGACGCAGGCAGTCGCGGCGCGCGCTTTCGAAGCTCGCCGTACGCGCGTTGGAAGCCGCGCGTCTCGATTCGCTGGGGTCGCGTGTACCCGAGACACAGCGACTCCAGGGCGACGAGCGGCGGGCCTTCCACCAGCACCGACATCAACAGCTCGACGTCGAGCTCCGCGCCATCGAACGTGAGGTGCTGCACCCACCGGGCGATCGGCAATGACACCAGCCGTGCGGGGTAGGGCAACTCGCAGCGGCTCAGCAGCGCGCCGCGAATGAGCCCGTGCTTCACTGCGAGCGAGAGGTTGCCTTCGTTGATGACGGGCGCGAGGCCTTCGAGCGCGCCGAAGTGAAGCTGCCCGCTCGCGATGAACTCACCCAGCTTGTGCCCGCGCTCAAGAAGCCAGTCGGCCCAGATGCGCACGTGATCGCCATCGTCAGGGCGCGTCGCGAGGCCTTCATCGAAGTCTGACGGCGGCGGGTCGGGCGTCTCGAGGAAGACCAGCGTCACGCCGTTCGTGTCTCTCACCGTGAAGCCGTGGGTGAGGACCAGGTCGTGCACGCGCCAGATGCGGCCGTCGAAGATGTACCGCGTCGCGATGTCGTACTCGTCGTACGCGTTGGGCTCGCGCTCCTTGTCGAGCTGCGCCTGCGTCGGCTCAGCGAGCACGCCGTCTTCGGAGCACACGTATTTTCCGGGCACGGTCGGCAGCCGCGTCATCACCGGGCGAACGTCCTTCTTGCGGAACACGCGCGCGTACTTCACGGAGCGCCCCTCCGCGCGGTGACGCACGATGGCGGCGGCGCGACGAAGTTGATCGCCTGCGTCTCGTGGATCCGCCCGGGCTCGTACGCGACGATGTAGCTGCGGCCGACGCGGTGCATCTGCGCATCGGCGAGGTTCAGCCCTTCACCGGCCAATCGCACCGCGTGGTGCCCGCCGCGCTCGTCAGCGAACGCGAGGTACGTGTCCCAGACTCCGCCGCTGCGTCTGCTCCACACCACCTTCGCGTGCGCGTACCGGCGATGGAGGTGAATACTCCGGAGCCGCTCGGAGACCGCCATCTCCAGGTCGTCCTCCGTCAGCGGCTCGGCGTTCTGGAGGTAGCGCGGGGCCGCCTTGAGCGCCTCGTTCTTCATGCGCGCCAGCCTGACGTTCGACCACTTAACGACGAAGTAAAACGTCGCCGCCAGCAACAGGGCCGGGGCGACGCAACAGAACAGCGCTGACTTCAGCAGCAACATGCGCCGCTGGAGCCTATTTCAGGCGTCGGCTTCTTCCTGCTCGCGCTTGCGGCCACGCTCATTGCGGTAGCGGTCCTGGAAGGCCAGCACGCGCTTGCGCAGACGAATCGTCTTGGGCGTCACCTCGACGAGCTCGTCCTCTGCGATCCACTCCAGCGCCTTCTCGAGCGTCATGTCGAAGGGCGGCACGAGGATGACGTTCTCGTCGCGGCCCGCCGCGCGGATGTTGGTCAGCTTCTTCGCGCGGCTGGCGTTCACGTCGAGGTCAGACGGGTGCGCGTTCTCGCCGATGATCATGCCTTCGTAGAGGGCATCACCCGGCTTCACGAAGAGCTTGCCGCGCTCCTGGATGCTGAAGAGCGCGTACGGCACCGCGTCGCCCAGACGGTCGGCGATGATCGCGCCGTTGGAGCGGCGGGGGATGTAGCCCATGTACGGCTCCCAGCCGTCGAACTGCGACGACATGATGCCTTCACCCTTGGTGATGGTGAGGAACTCGGAGCGGAAGCCGACGAGGCCGCGCGCGGGGATGCGGTACTGAATGCGCGTACGCGCGCCGCCCAGTTGCTGCATGTCGACCATGCGGCCCTTGCGGGGCCCGAGGCGCTCGGTGACCACGCCGACGGCGAGCTCGGGCACGTCGCAGAACACGAGCTCCATCGGCTCGTGGCGCACGCCGTCGATCTCCTTGATGATCGGCTCGGGGTTCGACGCGGTGAGCTCGAAGCCCTCGCGGCGCATGGTCTCGATGATCACCGCGAGCTGCAATTCACCGCGGCCGACGACCTTGAACGCGTCGGGCGAATCGGTGGGCTCCACGCGGATCGACACGTTCTTGTACGCCTCGATCATCAGGCGGTCGCGGATGTTGCGCGACGTGACGTACTTGCCTTCGCGGCCGGCGTACGGGCCGTTGTTCACGCGGAAGATCATCATCATGGTCGGCTCATCGACCTTGATGCGCGGCAGCGGCTGCGGCTTCTCGAAGTCGCAGATGGTGTCGCCGATTGAAATGTCTTCGATGCCGGCGATGCAGACGATCTCACCGGGGCCCGCCTCGGCGATCTCGACGCGCTTCAAGCCCGAGAAGCCGAAGAGCTTCACGATCTTCCCCTGCTCGATCTTGCCGCCTTCGCGGGCGACGGCGACCGGCATGTTCGGAGCCAGCTTGCCGGCCGAAACGCGACCGATGCCGATGCGGCCGACGAAGGTGTCGTAGTCGAGGTTCGCCAGCAGCAACTGGGTGTTGGCATCGGGCGCGGGCGCCGGCGGAGGCGAGATGTGGCTGACGATCGCGTCGAGCAACGGCTCCAGCGAGCCACCGATGTTCTCGAGGTCGTAACCGGCCTTGCCCTCACGCGCGATGGCGTAGATCACCGGCATCTCGAGGTCTTTCTCGTCGGCGCCGAGGTCGATGTAGAGCGAGTACACGAGGTCGAGCACTTCCTTCGCGCGCGCGTCCTTGCGGTCGATCTTGTTGATGCAGAGCACCGTCTTGAGGCCGAGCCCCAGCGCCTTGCTGAGCACGAAGCGCGTCTGCGGCAACGGGCCTTCGGCCGCGTCGACCAGCAGGATCACGCCGTCGACCATGCGCAGACCGCGCTCGACTTCACCGCCGAAGTCGGCGTGGCCCGGCGTGTCGACGATGTTGATGAAGTGGTCCTTCCAACCGATGGCCGTGTTCTTGGCCATGATGGTGATGCCCTTCTCACGCTCGAGATCGTTCGAGTCCATGACTCGTTCGGCGACCTGTTCGTTCGAACGGAAGGCACCGCCTTGGCGGAGCATGTGATCAACAAGGGTGGTCTTGCCGTGGTCGACGTGAGCGACGATGGCGACGTTGCGGATTTTCTCTCGGGGAAACATCGGGCGCGGCCTTTGACACGTTCCGTCAGCGACTACAACCGGCTAGACGGCGCGCCGCCCGTGTTGCTCCCCATCTCCACCGTCCCGGTCCTCAAGCAGGTCGACAGCCGCATTTTTCAACTCCGTTACTTCGGCCACTGCATGCAGTGCACGTTCTGCCACGACAGTTGCTGCCAGTACGGCTGCGACGTGAACCTCGCCGAGCGCGACCGCATCCTCGCGCACCAAGACGAGCTCGCCGCGTTCATCGGCGTGCCCGCTGATCAATGGTTCAAAGACGAAGTGAAAGAAGACCCCGAGTACGAATCGGGCAGGTTCGTCAGGTCACAGACCCGCAACGGAGCGTGCGTCTTCTTGAACCCCAAAGGGCGGGGCTGCGGCATCCACGCGTTCGCGCTCTCGAAGGGGCTCGACTACCACCGCATCAAGCCGTCGGTGTGCTGGCTGTTCCCCGTGACGTGGGACAAGGGCGTGCTTCGCCCGAGCTACGACGTGACCGATGACCTCGCGTGCGTGGGCACCGGGCCGACGCTGTACGAGATGTCGCGCGACGAGTTGAAGGTGTTCTTCGGCGAGGCGCTGGTGAAAGAGCTCGACGCGCTCAAGCCGGTAGTCAGCGCTGCTTCCGCCGGCGCGACTCCGGCGGCAACCTGACGTCGCGCTCGGGTCTGCTGCGGAAGTACACGCTGAAGTCTCGGCGGTCGACCGAAGCCACCGGGAGCGTCGGATTCTGGTCGCTCAATCGCACGATGCAGGCATCTGCGAAGTCGACCCATCGGTCCTGATAGCGGCCGATTTCTGCTCGCACGGCGCTCGTCTCTTCGGGCAGCAGGTGCTGACTCAGCAACCGACCTTGTTCGAGAGACTTGAAGAGATTGGCAACACCGCGGCGGCCGGTGGCCGCGTCTTCAAACAAGAACATCGCTTCGGAAATGCATGACTCCGCCGTGAGCCACGGCCCGGGAAGCGTCGCGAGTTGTTCGATCGCCCATCGATGGTGCGCGTCGTTGTCGTTGCCGAGCGCGACGAGGAACCCGGAATCAACGATTGCGCGAGCGGCCATAGCCCTTCATGTGCTTTCGGTTGGTGGACAGGTCACGCGGCCCGCGAACTGAGCCGATGAAGTCTCGCATCGCTTCCGCCATGTCGATGCCTTCGTCAGGCGGCTGGCTGAGCGTCGACTCGAGGCTTTTTCGAATCAACTCAGACTCTGAGACACCGCGAGCTTTTGCGGAGTTCGACAGCTCTCGCGCGAGCTTGCGAGGAAGCTTGAAGGTCTTCGTGACGAGTTCGGTCATGACGAACTCGGTAATACTGACTGGTATTACCGACCGTCAAGCCGCCGACCGGCTGGCGGCCGCGTCGATGCCGTCGATGAACTTCATCACCGCGTCGTTCACCAGACCGGGGCGCTCGAGCGGCGCCGTATGCGTACCGCCGGGCACGTAGACGTACTGCGAGTTGGGAATGAACTCCGCCATGCGCTGGCTGAGCCAGACCGGCGTGAACTTGTCGCCTTCACCGCCGATGATCAGCGTCGGCACGTCGACGTGCGGCAGGTGATCCCACGCCGAATGATCCTTCGCGGAGTCGAGCGTGCGCACGAAGTACAGCGGGTGCATCTTCGCCAGATGTTCCATGTACGGGCCGAAGTCGTTGCGCTTCATGAGCGCCGAATTCAGCTCGGTGCGGATGCCGAACTCGACCGCGAGCTCGGTCTTGAGCAGGTTCGCGGTCACCGCCTTCGCCAGCGACGGCGCGCGCTCGACCAGCTCCTTGAGCCGGGGGAACGCGACGCGGAGCAGGGTGTGGTCATGCCACGTGTCCAACGGCGTGCCGTACGAGCCGCAGATGAGCACGAGGCCCTTCACGCGCGAGCGATGCCGCCGATGGAACTCGAGGCACGCCTGCACGCCCATGGAGTGACCGAAGATCACCGCCGAATCGAGGTGCTGCGAATCCATCAGGCGCGCGAGATCGTCGACGATGTATTCCATGCCGATGCGCGTATCGTCGCGCGCCACGCCGGAGCGCCCGTGGCCGCGATAGTTCCAGTGCATCACCCGGCGGGTGCTCGACAACGGCTCCCACAGGTAGCGCCAGATGAACCCGTCGCAGCCGAGGCCGTCGTTGAGCACCACCGGCAACTTGTTCGTCTGATCTCCGCGAACTTCGAACCACAGCGGCGCGCCGTCTTCAGTCTTGAACGTGTCTTGATGAAAGTAGCTCACGGACCCTCGTCGTCTTCTGACTCGGAAGACGTACCCGGTTTCTCCAACTGGTACTTCTGAATCTTCAAGATCAGGTTGGAGCGCGAAATTCCCAACTCACGCGACAGCCGGCTCTTGTTGCCCCTGGTGCGCGAGAGGCCCTGACCGATGAGGTCTCGCTCGAGTGCTTCGACCGCGTCGTTCAACTTGTTCAACGGCAACTGCGCCGCGCGCGCGAGGCTCACGGCGCCGGCCCCCGGCGAACCTTCGACCGCGTCGCGGATGCGATTGCTCAGGAGATCAGACGGCAGAATCTCGAGGTCGCTCCCGAGGACGAGCAGGCGTTCGATCTCATTCTCGAGCTCGCGGATGTTCCCGGGCCAGTGATACGCCTGCATGATCGCGAGCGTGTCGTTGGCGAGCCCGCGGGGCCGCTGACCTTCCTTCTTGTGCTTGCGCATGAAGTGGTCGATCAGCACCGGCATGTCGTCTTTGCGTTCACGCAACGGCGGCACCTGCAGGCGGATCACGTTGATCCGGTAGAACAGGTCTTCACGGAACTCGCCGCGCTTCACCATCGCTCCGAGGTCTTTGTGCGTCGCCGCGATCACGCGAACGTCGACCTGCCGAACCGTCGTGCCGCCGACCGGAGTCAGCGTTCCTTCCTGCAGCACGCGCAGCAGCTTCACCTGCAGCGCGGGCGACATGTCGCCGATCTCGTCGAGGAAGAAGGTGCCCTTGTCGGCGACCTCGAACAGACCTTTCTGATCTCGAATCGCTCCGGTGAACGCGCCCTTCACGTGACCGAACAGCGCGCTCTCGAGGAGGTTGTCGTTGAACGCCGAACAGTTCTGCACGACGAACGGCTTGTCTTTGCGTGGGCCGTTGTAGTGCAGCGCGCGCGCGACGAGCTCCTTGCCCGTGCCCGACTCGCCGTTCACCAGCACCGTCGAGTCTGAATTGCAGACCTTCTCGAGCACGCGGAACACGTCGAGCATCGACTGCGAGCGCCCGATGATGTTCTCGAACTTGTAGCGATCAGAGAGCTCGGTCGACAGCGTCGCGATGGTCTCGTCCTTGCGCGCCAGCTCCGATTCGTAGTTCGCGATCTCGTTCGCGCCGAACTCGAGCAGGTCGCAGATCTTCTCGGTCTCGCTCTCGGTGCTGACCAGAATGCGTTCGAGCGCGCGATCGAGGTCTGTGGTGCCGGGGTTGATCTCGGTGATCTTCGCCTTGAGCATGTCGCCTTCGCGCTGACTCACGTCCTGCCGCGCGAACCCTTCGACGAACAACATGCCTTCGTACTCGTTGTTCACGTACAGCGGCGCGCCGACGATCGAGAAGCCGAGGTGGCATTCGTGAAACTGACTCCGCCGCAGCTTGCGCGAGGTCTTGAACTTCTCGTGCAGCACGCGCACCGAAGCGGTGCAGCGACGAAAGCCCTCTTTCGAGAACAACGAGAGCCGGCAGAAGTCATTCGGCGGCGGGTTGATCTGGCCCTTCGCCCATTCGATGACGGCGCCGTCTTTGTCCGCGAAGCACAGCTCCGCGCGCCACCACTTCTTCAAAATGTCCCTCAACATCACGATGGTGTGGAGGTTCTGATACCGGTCGTAGTCCATTGAGTTGTTCGAGTTGTCGACAGTGTACTGGGCGAGTTGTCGCCAACGACGACGATTTGGTGCGTGGAAACACAGGTTAATGTGCGAAGGGTAGGTGAAGCACCTATGCGAATTGTCGGAGGAACAGCCAGAGGGCGCACACTCGCCGCTCCAAAGTCAGACGATGTGATCCGCCCGACGGCTGATCGCGTGCGGGAGACGCTGTTCAACATTCTCGGCCAGCGCTGCGACGACCTCGACGTGCTCGACCTCTACGCGGGCACCGGCGCGCTCGGCCTCGAAGCCGTGTCGCGCGGCGCGAAGAAAGCGGTGCTGGTCGACAGCGGCCGTGAAGCGCTCGCGCTCTGCAAAGAGAACACGGAGGCGCTCAAGTTCGGCGCGCGCGTCGAGATTCTGGTGATGGATTCGTTGAAAGCCATCGCCTCGCTCGCGAAACAGGGGCGCACGTTTCAGCTCGTGTTCGCCGACCCGCCGTACAAATTGCGCGCGGGGCTCGCGTTGCTCGAGGCGCTCGACGCCGCGAATTTGATCACCGACGGCGGTATCGCGGTGATCGAGACCGGCGCTGATGAACACCTCCCCGAAGCGCAGGGCCGCTTCACCCGCATCGACGAGCGCGCGTACGGCGCGACGAATGTCTCGATCTTCCGATTGACGCACCACGCCGCATGACAGACGCTGCCGCTCGTGCGCGTCGCCATTTATCCCGGCTCGTTTGACCCTCTCACGAGCGGGCATCTCTCGCTGATTCATCGCGGGCTCAAGATCTTCGACAAGCTGATCGTCTCGATCGCGGTGAACCCGAAGAAGACGCCGATGTTCTCGGTCGACGAGCGCAAAGAGCTCATTCGCGGCGCCGTGAACAACGACCCGCGCGTCGAGGTCGATTCGTTTCAGGGCCTGCTGGTCGACTACGCGAAGAAGCGCGGCGCGAACGTGGTGCTCCGTGGCCTGCGCGCGGTGAGCGACTTCGAATTCGAATTTCAGCTCGCGAACATGAACCACCGGCTCAACGCAGACATCGAGATGGTCTTCATGATGACGGGCGAAGACTACTTCTACATTTCGTCCAGCCTCGTGCGTGAGGTCGCCTCGCTGGGAGGCAACATCGAAGGCACGGTGCCTCCGAACGTGCTCGAAGCGCTGAAGACGAAGATCGGAAAGTGAACACCATGAAACTCGCGAATCGACTGGCGGCCGTGAAGCCGTCTCCCACGTTGTCGTTGAATGCCAAGGCCCGCGCGCTCGCCGCGTCGGGCAAAGATGTCCTGAGCTTCGCCGCCGGCGAGCCCGACTTCGACACGCCCGCGCACGTGAAGGACGCCATCAAGGCCGCGCTCGATTCGGGCTTCACCAAGTACACCGCGACCGGCGGCATCCCCGAGCTGAAGACGGCGATCGCCGAGAAGCTCGCGAAGGACAATTCGCTCAACTTCACGCCCGAGCAGATCGTGGTGACCACGGGCGGCAAGCAGGCGCTCTACAACGCGTTCCAGGCGCTGCTGTCGCCCGGCGACGAGGTCGTGATCTTTGCGCCGTTCTGGGTGAGCTACCCCGACATGGTTCGCCTGGCCGATGGCGTGCCGGTGATCGTGGAGACGAAGAACGAGAACAATTGGACGCCCGACCCCGCGGCGCTGCGCAAGGCGCTGTCTCCGCGCACCAAGGCCGTGATCTTCAATTCGCCGTCGAACCCGACCGGTTCGGTGATCGCGAAAGAGGCGCTCGCGGCGCTTGCGCACGAGCTGCGCGACACCGACGCGGTGTTGATCACCGACGACATCTACGAGCGGCTGCTCTACGTGCCGGGCCCGTTCGTGAACGTGGCGAACGCGGCGCCTGAATTCGCGGCGCGCACGCTGGTGGTGAACGGCTTCTCGAAGGCGTTCTCGATGACCGGGCTTCGCCTCGGTTACGCCGCCGGCCCGAAGGACCTGATCGCCGGCATGCAGATGATTCAGGATCAGTCGACCTCGAACGCGACGTCGATCATCCAGAAGGGGGCGGTCGCCGCGCTGAAGGGCCCGACCGCGCCGATCGAAGAGATGGTGAAGGCGTTCGCGCGCCGCCGCATCTCGATCACCGAGGGGCTCAACAAGATCTCCGGCATCAAGGCGCGGCTGCCCGACGGCGCGTTCTATTCGTTCGCTGACTGCAGCGCGCTCATCGGCAAGTCGTACAAGGGCACGAAGATCGACGGCTCGATGAAGCTGTCTGAAATTCTGCTCGACGAGTTCCTGGTCGCCGCGGTGCCCGGCGCGCCGTTCGGAGCCGAGGGCTTCATTCGCCTCTCGTTCGCGACCAGCGACGCCAACATCGAGAAGGGCCTCGCGCGCCTTGCCGATTGTGTGTCGCAGTTGAGCTGATTCGCGCGCACGCCTAGTTTCCGCGCCATGTTCGCGCGGATATCGAGGAGTGGAGGCGGTTGGTGGGCGTTGGCGGCGGCCGTGGTGGTGATTGCGGGCTGCAAGAAGAAGCCGGAGGTCGCTCCAGAAGCGCCTCCTGAAACCGGGCATCAGACGCCGGAAGATCGCAAGGAGGCTGATCTCCAGGCGTTCTTCGACGGCATGTTGGTTCCCGCTCCGGCGCGAGCACAGCGTGGCCTCATGGACCCGCCGTGGCCGTACGACTCCGCGGCGCCGTTCGCAAATTGGACTCTGCAGTCGACGAGACACTTTGGCATCTCGACCATCGAGCAACT
Source organism: Myxococcota bacterium (assembly GCA_048498275.1). Classification (GTDB taxonomy): domain Bacteria; phylum Myxococcota; class Myxococcia; order Myxococcales; family Myxococcaceae; genus Archangium_A. The sequence continues at coordinate 10,621 of JBEHYH010000149.1, forward strand.
GCACGAGGTCATGCGCATTCCGCCTGAGAAGCTCACGCGCAATCAGGCACGCGCGCTCGATCTGATTCACGATCTGCCGACGCTCGCAGTGTATTGGCGCAAAGCGCTCGCCGATGACCCGAACGACGCTGAAGCCGCTGCCGGTCTCGCGCTCACGCTCAAGGAAGTCGAGAGTCAGAAGGCCGCGCTGGAAGCGATCAGCAAGACGTCGGGTGAAAAAGCCGACGGAGACCCGTCGAGCGGCTTCGGGAGCGGCGGCTATCTCGAATCGATCCGCTGCGAATTGTTGATCGGCGAAGGGCGGGCCAAGGACGCACAGCAGGCGTGCGAACTCGCGCTCAAAATCGACGGTACTTTCGGTCAGCGCACGCTGGCGAAGGCCTACATCGCGGCGGGTGACGGGCCGGCCGCTATCGCGCAGGCAGAACGGGCACTCCAGACGTGGCGTCGCAATTTCCCGAACGCATGGTTCACGCTCGGGCTCGCACAGCAGGTCGCTGGAGATGAAGAGGGCGCTCGCCGCACCTGGTCGGTCGCGCAGCAGCATTGGCCGAAAGATCCGTTTCTCGCCAAAGCGCTCGCGGGCCCCAAACGAACGATGACGCAGTGGCAACAGGACGAAAACGAGAACCTGTATCGGCCGTTGCAGGCCAGAAACCTGGCGTCGTGCGGCCACTTCTACGCAGAAGCCGGAATCACCGATCGCAGCGAGGCCTGCTTTCGCCTTTCGGAAAAACTGGTCGCCGGCCCTGCGCTCGCGCAACGGCTGATCATTGAAGGAACCACGGGGAAGCCGACCGAGGTCCTCGAGCGCGCGAAAGCCGCCGCGGCCGCGAACCCTCACCCTGATTTGCTCGCGGCTGTCGCATGGCTGCTGCAACACGCTGGGCAATACCAGGAGGCGCGGAAGTGGGCGGGGCAGGCGCTCGAGAAGGATGAGGATCACGAGAAAGCGCTGTCGTTGATGTGGCAGGCCTGTGATCAGTTGAAGGACTACCTCTGCACCATCGAATATCGCCAGAAGCTCGGGCTCCCCACGCACTTCAATCAGGACCAGTACCGCGACGCGAAGAAGGCGTTCGACGAGCAGAATCGCGTTGAGCAAACCGGGCTCGCGGTCGCCGAGCCGGTATCGGTCGCGAAGCCTTCGCCGGTCTCGAGCATCACCATCGTTCCGCTCGGTGGACGGGTACCTCCAGAGCTCGCTGACCTCGCGCCGATGATGGCGAAGCCGTTGCCCGGCTTGAAGATCGAGCTCGGGAAACCGCAGCAACTGCCGGGCATGGACGAGACGAAGTTCTGGTCAGTGAAGGGGCCGGAGCTCTTGAAGGAGCTCCCCGCCGAGCCGGGGACGATCTACGTCGTCGAACAAGACCTGCGCGTCGATCAGGGGTTCGCGTTCGCGTTGCACGACGTCGAGCGCGGCATCGCTGTGGTTTCACTCTCGCGTTTCCGCAGCTACGGCGGTGCGCCGATGGATCCCGGTACGGTGCTCCAGGGGGGCGCGCTCGTCGCCGCGCAAGAACGTGTGCGCGGACAATTGTTCGCGTCGGTTGCGACGCTGCTCGGGCTGAAGCCTTCGTGCCCGGTCGACACGTGCGCGCTGCGGAATCGCAAGACGGTCGCGGCGTTCGATCTGCAACCGATGAAGCTGTGCCCCGAACATCAGAAACAACTCGATCAGGCGCTCAAGCACTGAGCGCGGGCACCTTCGGCTTCATCAGGTTGCGCGAGATCTTCACCAGCATCTCCCGCGTGACGAAGCGGCCGGAGGTCGCGAGCGCCCAGTTCTTGAACCCATGCACGACGGTCGCGCGATCGTCGTCGTAGGCGTTCAACCCGAGACGCACCACATCGGCGGCTGACGCCTTCGGGCCGAGCGCCGCGGCTTCCCCAGCGCGCGAGAAGAAGGGCGTGTCGGTCGCGCCCGGGCACAGCGCGAGCACTTTGACGCCGCGATTCCGGTACTCACCCCAGAGCGCCTCGCTGAACGAGAGCACGAAGGCCTTCGTGGCTCCGTACATGGCCGTCTACGGAGCC
>JBEHYH010000150.1:0-12611 GCA_048498275.1 Myxococcota bacterium
CGAAGTTGTTGCCGTTGCCCGGGAGCGACGTCGAGATGGCGGCCGTCGCGACGTCACCCAGGTTGGTGACGACCAGCGCGAGTTGATTGGACGTGGCGCCGATGGTCGCCGAGCCGAAGATCATCGGGTTGACGTTCGCCGACAACGTCGCCGGCCGCTGCGGGGTGCCGCTGAACGACGCGGTCGCGGTGGAGATGTCGTAGTTCACCACCAGGCCGCCGGTCTGCGTCGCCGTACCCGACGCGGTGTACGTGACGGCGATGGAGCAGGTCGAGCCCGCCGCCACGGTCGTGCAGTTGTTGCTGACGATGCTGTAGCCCGTCGAACCCGCCGTGAGCGCGCTCGAGATGACGATCACGCTCCCGCCGCCGTTGTTCCTGACGAGGAAGGTCTGCGGCGAAGTGGTGGTGCCCTGAATCGCGGTCGGGTTCCATTGCGCGGGTTCGATGGTGAGCGTGCCCGGCACCACGCCGGTGCCCTGCAAGGTGATGGGCGTGCTCAACGAGCCGGCCGTCACGTTCAGCGTCGCGTTGTCGGTCGTGGTGCCGCCCGCCGGCGCGTAGGTGACGGTCAACGTGCACGACTCGTGCGGCCCCAGGGAGCTGGCGCAGCCCGTCCACGAATACCGATTGCCGGGGTTGTTCGCGGCGGTGACGGAGATGGTCCCCACCAGCCCGACGTCGCCCGTGTTCTCGACGGTGAAGGCTTTGTTCACCGACGCATTGTTGGGGACGTTGCCGAAGTCCCACGTGCCGGGCGTGACGACGATCTCCGCCGCCTGAAGCCCGGTGCCCTGGAGCGGCACGTGAACGACGAGACCGCTGCCGCCCACGCTCAGATCGGCGCTGGTGGCTCCGGCGACGGTCGGCGTGAAGGTGATCGACGCGACACAGCCCGCGTCAGCCACCAGCACCGTCGAACAATCGGTGCTCTGCAACGAGAACGCCGAACCCGGCCCGCCATCGACGGCCGCGGCGAGCAGCGGCGTCGGCGAGCCACCGGTGTTCTTGATGTTCACCTGCAACGTGCGGCCCTGATTCAGGTTCTGCGTGGAGAAATCGAGCGGCGAAGGCACCGCGGTCAGCAGCGGCCCCGTCACGGCGGTCGCGGTCCACGGGGCGAACACGATGCCGCCCGGTGACGCCTGCGCGAAGAGACTCATCGACTTGGCCCCCACCGACGACGGCGTCAGCACCGCGTCGAAGCCGCACGTCGCGTTGGGTGAGAGCGTCGTGCAGTCGTTGCCGGTGATGGCGACCTCGCCCGCGTTCGGCCCGCCCTGCGTGATGCTGATGGCGCCCGAATTCACGCCGCCGTTGTTGATGACCGTGAAGTGCTGCGTCGCCGGCGTGCCACCGACCACCACGTTGCCGCCGTCGGCAGACATCGGAGTGATGGCGAGCTGGGCGTCGCTCCGGCCCGTGCCCGTCACCGCGACCTGCAGGTGACCGCCGGGGTTGGCGATGACGTCGAGAATCGCGGAGCGCGCGCCGGCCGTGGAACCCGGCGAGAACTTCACGTCGGCCGTACAGGTGCCGCTCGCGGGCAACGCCACCGAGCACCCCGCGCCGACGACGGAGAACAACGTCGCGTCGGCTCCCGAAAACGACAACGCGAGGTCACCGGTCGCCTCGGTGCCGTTGTTGGTGATGAGGAGCGAGAGCGTCGACTCGCCGTTGACCACCACGTTGCCGAACGGGAGCGAAGGCGGCGCGGCGCTCAACAGCGTCGTGCCGGCATCGGGCGTGCCACCGTCGTCACCGCCACCGCCCGTGCCGCCTCCCGTCACGCCGCCATCATCGCCACCGCCGGTGCCACCGCCGGCTTCAGAACCGCCGCCGGTACCGCCACCCTGCGCACCGCCGCCCGTGGTTCCGTCTCCGCCACCGGTGACGCCTGAACCGCCACCCGTGGAGCCGCCATCGCTGATGAACGGCGTGCCGTCGTCCTTCGTGCGGCATTCGCCGTAACCGGTGTTCGCGCCGTCCTTGCGCTCGAAGCAGGTCTGACCCGTGGGGCAATCGCCGTCGTTCGAACACGGCGCTCCATCGGAGTCGGGCACACAGCCCACCGCGCCCGCCATCAGCATCAGCGCTGCCAGTCGTGTCTTCATGTTCAGTTCCATGCGCGGTTACTTCTCGACGAAGAGGAGGATGACAGCGGTGATGGCCGAAACCGCGGCCACGCCGTACGCAACGTCGGAGCCGATGGCGAGGTTGCGCGCGCCGTTCGCGTAGTTCTGCGCGGTGGCTTGATCAGGCGTCGTCATGCCCTTGAGCTGCTTCGTGTTGTTCGCTGACGCGACGCCCATGCCGATGCCGGCGCCGAGGCTCGCGACCGCGACGCCACCCAACACGAACGTGCCCACGTGCTTCGGGCCGCGCTTGTCGTCGACGACCACCGCGGGCGGCGGCGACGGCGGAGGTTCGGTCGGCGTGAGCTCCACCTTCTTCGGTTCTTCTTCTTTCCTGGGCGCGTCGGCGACCACCGGCGCCTTGCCCTTCTCTTTCAGCGCGATGGTGATCTCCATCGCGCGCGAGAGCTGCATCACGAACGTGCGGTCGACCGATTCAAAACCCTCCGCCGAAACCGAGAGCGAGTGATTGCCGGCGACGAGCTCGACGGAAGCCGGAGAAGTACCGAGGTCTTTGCCATCGACCACGATGCGCGCGTTCGCGGGCTCGGTGAACACCATCAACTGCTGCTGACCGCGTTCACGCAGCCGCCGCTCGAGATTCGCGATGGCGTCGGTGACGGTGTCTTTGTCTTTCGCGTCGGGGAGCAGCCGCAGGTAGTCGCGATAGTTGCGCAGCGCCTTCGCGGTCTCGCCGAGCTGCTCGTAGCACTTGGCGATGTTGAAATAGATGACCGGGTGCGGGCGCACCGCGTAGGCCTCTTCGAACTTCTCGATGGCCTCGACGTAGCGCGCCTGCTTGTACAACCCCTGCGCGCGCGTGAAGAGCTCGCGGGCCTTCACCACGTTCGGGTCTTCGGCTTCCGCGGGAGGCCTGGTCTTCGCGGGCGACTTCTTCGCGGCGGCGCCGCTCACCGACACCAACACCGACAGCATCAGGGCTTGAATGATCATGATCAGAAGGGTGCGTCTTTGAGGTCTTCGGTCTGCTCGTACGGGTTGTCGGAAGTACCGGTGTTCTTCCTGGGCGCCGCGCCACCGCCGCCCGTCTTCTTTTCTTTCTCGAGCGCGATGGTGAGCGAGGTCTCGCTCTCGAAGCGCACCTTCTTCACCACCGGCACGTAGCCCTTCGAAACGAAGCGCAGTTCGGCGACTTCGCCGCTCGCGCGCGCCGAGGTGTACGGCGTCGTGCCGAGCAGCACGTCACCTTCATAGACCTCGGCGATTTCCGGAGCGGTGAGGAAGGTCAGCTTCACCTTCTGCGGCTCGGCGGGTTTCTCGATGACCTTCTCGACGGGCTTTTCCACCACCACCGGTTTCTCGATGATGACCGGCCTGGGTTCTTCGCGCAGCAACACGTAGCCGACCGCGCACCCGAGCAGCAGCACCACGAAGGACAGGCCGATGATGGGCCCGCGATTTCGAGATGGCGGAGGCGGCGCTTCGACCACGCCCGTCGTCGCGTTCGTCACCACGCCCGGCAACTGCCCCGAGATGCGCACCACGCCGACGCCCGACTGCGTGGGCCGCGGTGTCGCCGTCGAGAAGCGGCCCGACACGCGCTTGAGCGACGGGTCGTTCGCCTTGAGCCGCGCCCAGAGCGAATCGAGCACGCCCAGCACTTCTTCCATCGTCTGCGGGCGGTTGACGGGCTCCTTCTCCAGCATCTTGAAGATGAGCTGCTCGAGCTCGACGGGCACCTCCGCGAGCGGCCCCGGAGAGAGCGGCGGGGGCGGCTCCACCACGTGCTTCACCATCAACATCGACGGCGTCTCCGCGGCGAACGTCGGCCGGCCGGCGATGAGCTCGTAGAGAATGAGCCCCAGCGAATAGATGTCGCTGCGCGCGTCGACCGGCACCGCCTTCGCCTGTTCCGGCGACATGTACTGCGGCGTGCCGACGACCATGCCGACCGCCGTGTGACCGCCTTGCCCATGGCCCGTCGAGACCTTGGCCACGCCGAAGTCGAGCACCTTCACGAAGTCGGGCTGACCCGGCCGCTGCAGCAGCATCACGTTCTCGGGCTTCAAGTCGCGATGCACGATGCCCTGCGCGTGCGCGGCGGCGAGCGCGCGCGCGACCTGCGCGGTGATGTTGATGGCGCGGTCGGCGGTGAGCGCGCCTTCGCGATGCGAGAGCGACGCGAGCGTCATGCCGTCGAGGAACTCCATGACGAAATAGAAGCGCCCGCCCTCGGTGCGGCCGAAGTCGGAGATGTCGACGATGTTCTGCTGACCGATGCGCCCGGCCGCGACGGCTTCACGCTTGAAGCGGTCGACGAACTCCTTGTCCGACGAGAGCTCCGGCAACATCACCTTGAGCGCCATCGCCTTGCCGAGCTCGACGTGCATCGCCTTGTAGACTTCGCCCATGCCGCCGGCCGCGAGCTTGCCGACGATTTCGTAGCGCCCGTTGATGACGGTGCCGGGCGTCATGATGCTGCTGATGGCGGTCGCTTCAATGCCTTCGCGTTCACCATCGAGCACTTCGAGCGCGCCGGGGTTGGTGCCGGGCCGCGCGAACGGAGTCGGTCTGCGCGCCGTCGCGTCGAGCCCGGCGTTGTCAGGCGCGAGCGCCGCGAGCCGCGAAGAGCTCGCGCGCACCGCCGTGTTGTGGGTGCCGGAAATTCCGCCGACGCGCGGCGGGCTCGAAATCGGCGTGGGCACGCGCATGGTGCCGCTGCCGGTGCTCCCGCGAACGCGCACCACCAGCTCGAGCCGACCGATGCGGATAAACTCGCCGGGCTTGAGCGCGGCCTTCTCGCAGACCTGGCCGTTGAGCCACATCAGCTTCTGGCCGGTAAGGTCACGAATCCACGGTACGCCGTTGGCGTCGACGCGCACTTCGGCGTGTTTGGCCTGCACGGTTTCAGGCGGCAGCCGCAGATGACTGTCGGGCCCCGAACCGATGAAGAAACCGGCCCCGGGAAAGGGGTAGGTGCGGCCCTTCTCCGGGCCATCGCTGACGACGAATTCAAAGTCCCCCATGGGCGCGTCGACCCTACCAGACGACCCGTTTCAGAAAGGACACGACTCGTTGCGTTGTCTCAGCGCGTCAGAAACCTGAGTCGAAACGCCCATTTGTGACGTGTGACAGGCTGTTGTCTATTCCGTCACAATCATGAAACGGAAGTTCCTCGCCCTCGCCCTCTCGCTGCCGATTCTTGCCTGCCCGAAACCGAAAGGTGGTGGCGGCGACACACCGGCGGTTCCACGGTGCGAGGTCGACCTGAAGGCGACCGGGTACTTCAAGTACGACGGCACCGGCTCATCGGCCGCGAAGGTGACCACTTCGTCGCAACTCATCGGCGGTGAGGGCGCGACGGGCCGCATCGGCGACGTGCTGCTGCAGAACGACAAGCTGCGGGTGATCATCGAGCAGCCGGGGCGCTCGGTCGGCCCGTTCCTCCCGGGCGGAGGCATCGTCGACGCCGACCTTCGCCGCGCCGATGGTGAAGCGGGCCACGACGTCTTCGGCCGCATGAGCCTCATCTATACGTTCGGGCGCCTGAGCAGCATTCGGCAGGTCGAGGTGCTGAGCGACGGTTCGAAGGGCGGCCCGGCCATCGTCGCGGCGACCGGCGTCGATTCTGAGCACGATCTGATCAACCTCGAGTCGCTGATCAACTCCGTCGCGGGGCTGAGCGTGAAGTTCGTGGTCGACGCGAAGCAGCCGCTGCCGGTGCGCGGCACGACGTATTACGTGTTGTCGCCCGGCGAAGAGCGCGTGCGCATGCTCACCGCGTACTGCAACGACGGAGACAAGCCGGTGCAGTTGCCGCTCATCGAGCTGCTCGATGTCGGCGCGTTCGAGATCTTCAACCCCGGCCCGTGTGGCGCGACCCTCGGCATGGGCGCGTTGGACATCTCGAACACCGAATGCGCGCTCGCGCCGTCGAAGTGGTTCGGCGTGCAGGGTGACGGCGTCGCGTACGGCGTGCGCTCCATGTCGCTGTCTGACCTGACGAAGCCGGTGGAGGCGAACGCGCTCCTCGGCTACGGCGGTGTGTTGGGCGCGGTCATCGAAGGCCAGTCGCTGAGCGGCGTGATTTCGTGGACCGACCCCGAAGCGCGTGAACGCCCGGGCCAGTTCACGGTGCGCAGCAAGAAGCAGGGGCTGTATCTGCGCGACTTCGTGGTCGCGAAAGATCTCGTGAGCGTCGCGTCGGTGCTCGAAGCGGCTGATGGAAACCCGCTCGGTACGTTGAACGCGTCGGTGACGTTGCCCGGCGGCGCGGCGGCGGGCGGCGCGCGCATCAACGTCAAAGATTCTTCAGGCGCGATGGTCGGCGTTCTCGAAGCCGATTCGACCGGCCACGCGAGCGCGAAGTTGAAGCCCGGCGCGTACACGTTGAGCGCGGCGCTCTATGGCCGCGTCATCGGCGGTGAGGTGTCGACGACGGTGACCGCGGGCGCGAGCGCTGACGCGGCGCTCGGCGTCGGTGAGGGCCACACGCTGCATGTTTCGGTGCGCGATGAAGCGGGCAACCCTATCCCCGCGAAGCTCACCGTGTTCTGCAGCGGAGGCCCGTGTGTGTACGACGCGGAGACGTACAAGCCGTACTTCCTGCGCGACAACACCAACATGGGCGCGGCGGCGATCGAGTTCGTGCCGGTGAGCGGCGAAGCGTCGGTCACGTTGCCTCCCGGGCAATACGACGTCGTGGTGTCGCGCGGCCCCGAATATTCGACGTGGCCCGACACCTGGCCCACCAGCGGCGCGCGCGCTGATCTGACCACGCAAGACGTGAACCTCAACGCGACCCTCGGCCGCATCGTCGACACCACCGGTTGGATGTCGGCCGACCTGCACGTGCACGCGTACAACTCGTCTGACTCGGCGGTGCGCAACACGGTGCGCGCGGCGAACTATCTGGCCGAAGGCGTCGACGTGCTGCTCTCGACTGATCACGAGGTGATCACCGACTTCGCGCCCATCGTCGCGTCACTCGGAGCCACCGACCTCATGGCGACCATGATCGGCGAAGAGGTCACCAGCTTCACGCATGGTCACTTCAACACCTTCCCCCTGGTGGTCGACCCGAGCAAACCGAGCGGCGGCGCGTTCGACCACGCCGGCGGCGAAGACGGGCCTGAGTACCGGTTGACGCAGCTCTTCCCCGCGATCCGCGCGAAGTGGCCGGGAGCGGTCGCTCAATTGAATCACCCGCGCGGCGGCATGGGGTCGCTCACGCTGCTCAAGGCCGACACCGACACGCTCGCCACGCACGGCGACCCGAAGACGTACAACATGGCGCCCGCGCCCGACGCGACACCCGAAGACACCAGGCTGCTCGGCGACACGTTCGACGCGGTCGAGGTCTCGAACGGCGCGACGCCGAACCTCGCGGTCATGAACGACTGGATGACGTTCTTGTCTCGCGGCACCGTGCGCGCGTCGACCGGCGTGTCTGATTCACATCACGAGTACAGCGATGAAGGCGGCTACGCCCGCACCTATGCGCGCGTCGGCGTTGACACCGCGGCGCAGTTCAAACCGGCAGACTTTGCCGAGGCCGTGCGTCAGCACCACCTCTACGTCAGCAACGGCCCGATGCTGAACTTCACCGCCCAGAAGTTGGACTCTGGCGGTCAGCCCACCGGTACCGTCGCGCAGATCGGCGACACCTTGTCGGTCGCGTCGGGTGACACCGTGCGCTTCACGGTCGACGTGCAGGGCCTCGAATGGATGCAGCTCAACCGCGTGGAACTCTACTCGCACGCGCCCGGCCGCGAGGCGTTCAACGGCGCCTCGAACTCCGATTGGCCCGAAGGCCGCATCTTGCAGAAGAAAGAGCTCGACCCCGCCGCCGCGCCGCTCGAAGCGGTGCCCGGCTCTGCGTCGCTGCGCCGTCAGCACCTCGTCGAGACGTTCGATGTGCAGGTGACGAGCGACACCTGGTTCGTCGGTCTCACGCGCGCGACCACCGGCCGCCCGATGAAGCCGCTGCACAACTCGCTGCCCTTCGCGTGGAGCAACGCCATCCTCATCGACGCCGACGGCTCCGGCGCGTACGACGACTTCCCGCTCAAGCCGGGGCAGCCGCTGCGCGTGTCGAAGACCGAACCGAAGCCCGCGCCGAAGGTGCCTTCAGAGCGCGACATCGTGCGCGCGATGATCGCGCTGCTGCATCACACCCACCAGTAATTCTCCACCTGCACTGACATCGGAGGCCATCGACTACATCGCCGCGTAACCCACCTGAAAAACTGACGTATGACGACGCATCGCGGGTTGACGCCGTAAGGTGTGGCGCCTACGTGTCGCGTCGCAGCAACGGCACTTCCCCCGCGCGCCAGTTTCCAGTTGAAGGGTCTCCGGTATGTCGAACCGACAAACGGTCTTCGTTCTTTTTTCGCTGTTGAGCGCCTGTCGCGTCGTGGAGGCGCCGGATGCGCCCATTGCGCCCCAGATCAAGAGCTTCATCGCCGACCGGCAGCAGCTCTCGAGCGGCGAAACGGCGGCGTTGTCGTGGAGCATCAGCGACGCCACCGAGGTGGAGCTGGTCGACGCGCAGGGCAATCAGGTGAAGCAGTCGGGAGACGTGCGCAGCGGCACCGCGAGCGTGTCACCCACCTCCAGCACCGTGTACGTGTTGCGCGCCACCGGCAAAGGCGGCCGCGCCACGGCGTTTCTGCAGATCGCCGTCGATGAGCCCCTCAAGGACACGTTCCTCCTCGCGGTGCCGGCGACCATCGCGGCCGGCGGGAGCGCGCAGTTGTTGTGGCAGGCGCGCGGCGCGACGCGCGTTTCGCTCACCGGCGACGACGGCTTCAACCAGACGCTGACCGGCGGCCTCGGCACCGTCACCGTCACCCCCGATGTCTCGACGCAGTACGTGCTGACCGCCGAAGCGGCCAACGGAGCGCCTCCGCAGTCGTCGCTCGCGCGTGTCGAGGTCACGCCGAAGGTCGGCGAGTTCCACGTCTTCGCGCCGAACGGCGCGTTCCCCGGTGAAGCGCTCCAGCTCTCGTGGAACACCCTGGGCGCGTCGTCGGTGACGGTCTCGGAGCGCACCTTCGGCCAGCTCACCACCCTTTCCGGAGAGGCCGCCGCGCAGGGTCAGTTCAGCTACACGCTGCCGGCCACGCTGCCCAACGGCTTCAACTACGCCGACGGCTTCGCCCTGCGCTTCACGCTCACCGCGCGCGGCGGTGGCACCGTCGCTTCGCAGACCATCACCGTCGCCGTGGGTGATGGCCCGGTCATCGACGAGCTCGTGCTGCCGACGGCCGTGACCGCCGGGGGCCGCTTCACCGTCGCGTGGCGCACCGCCGGAGCCTCGCGGCTGCGCGTGCTGCAGGCGGGTGAGGCCGTGTTCGACTCGAGCGACATGGTGCGCGTGGCCGACGGCTCCATCGAGTTGCCGTCGCCCGCGGCGGAGACCGTCTTCACGGTCATCGCGTCGAACCAGGGCGGCCTCGAAGACGCGCGCTCACAGAGCGTGCGCGTGGTGGCCGCGCCCGTCATCGACACCTTCACGCTCACCGCGAACGTGTCGGGCTCAGGCTCGCCTGTCACCGCGAAGTGGTCGACCACCAACGCCACGCGCGTGAAGCTGCGCATGGCCAACGGCGCGGCGCTGTTCGACGTCTCGGCGGGCGCGCGCGTCGCCGACGGCACCACCACCTTGAAGCCCGTCACCACCGCCGACATCGTGCTCGAGGCGTACAACGCCGCGGGCGATGCCGCGATTGCGACGCGCACCGTGAACGTCGCGGGCCCGTTCGTCACCCTCGACCCCGAGCTCTTCTCGCGCGGCGACACCACCGCGCTGGCGTGGACCCTCGAGTCGCTCGGCGTGCTGGAGCTGGTCGGCGTGCCTGGCATCACCGGCTTCGAGATCATCCCCGTGCAGAACTCGGGCACCTTCATCGACCTCCGCGACACGGTCGGCTCGACCGACCTGCACTTCGACGACCCGCTCGACGGCACCACGCGCATCGCGTTGCCGAAGAGCTTTCAGCTCTGGCTCAACGGCCGCCGCTTCGAGACGCTCTACGTGGGCGTCAACGGCTTCGTCTCACCGAGCCAGGCGGTGCCCGCGACCAACCTCGACCTCACAGCCGGCGCGCCCGACATCTTCGCGCCGCTGTGGGGTGACTTCCAGATGGGGGCGTTGTCGCGCGTGGTGACCAGCGTGCGCAATCGCCAGGGCACCAACGAGCAGTTCTTCGTCGTGCAGTGGAGCGAAATGGAGCGGCTGGGTGAACCGGGTTCGGCGTACACCTTCGAAGTGCAGCTCTACGAGAGCGGCCAGGTGATCTTCGTGTACGGGCCGCTGTCGGGCGCGGCGACGGGGTCGACGGTGGGCCTCAAGCTGGGCGCGACGACGCGGCAGTACAACGCGCCCACGCAGTCTTCGAGCGTCGCGCCCGACCTCGAGCTCGATTTCTTCACCGTGGTCTCGGCCTCCGCGTCGGTCGAACTGACGCCGACCGACGCCACGCCGGTGCAGTTCTACGCGCGCACCGCGAGCGAGCTGCTCCCGGCGCGCGTGCTGCCGCGCGTGTTCGGCCCCGGAGACATCGACGTCACCGAAGCGATGCCGCTGCCTGAATCCATCACCGGCTCCAGCGGCCAGTGGGTCGAGCTGCGCAACAACACCGTGGCCACGCTGAACCTCTCGGGCTTGAGCATCGAGCCCACCGGCACGACCGGCGCCACGCCCTTCATCATCCCCGACGGGGTGTACGTCGACGCCGGCGCGTACGTGGTGCTGGGTCAGAGCACCGACCAGCTCGCCAACGGCGGAGCGCCGGTGAACTACGAGTACGGCTTCGACGTGCAGCTCGCGGTGCCCGGCGGCGTCGAGGTGCGCACGGGGGTCACGACGCTGGGCAGCCTCACGTGGGACGCCTCCAACGCGCTGCAGTCGACGTCGGTCATCCCCGCGTCGCTGCCGGCCAACGTGTTGTTCGCGACGGGCTACACGCCTCCGTCGTGCCCCCGCACCGAGACCTACGGCTCGCTGGGCATGTACGGCACGCCCGGTCGCGCGAATGACGGCGACTGCGGTCGTGGCTATGTGTCGTCGCTGATTCCGGGCGCGTTCGTTCCGTCTCCTCCGGGGTCGGAGCTGAGCGTCTCGTCGAACGATTCGGCGACAGTGAACGTCACGCTGCCGCAAGCGTTCACGTTCTGGGGCAACACGTACACGACCATCGGCGTGTCGACCAACGGGCTGGCGGTGTTCCCAACGCTGAGCTCCAGCGCCTATTACACGTCGAACAACGCGACGCCCGGCACAGCGGCGCCCAATGCGGTGGTCGCGCCCTTCTGGGACGACCTCGACGGCGACGCGTCAGACGCGCACATGGCCGCGTGGAACAACGGCGATCGCTTCATCGTCTCGTGGGAGCACTGGAACCCGTGGTTCGACGTCGCTGACCTCAACTTCCAGATCCATTTCATCTACGGGTCGAACGTCATCGAGTTCCACTACGCGACGATGGAGGACACCGACGACGCGAGCCGCGGCGGAGGCAGCAGCGCCACCGTGTGGCTCGAGAGCCCAGACGGGAAAATCGCGATCCCCTACTCCGTCAACCAGAACAACATCACCTCGAACATGGGCCTCCGCTTCTCGCCCCGCTGACCACCATGACTCGCACGCTTTCTTTCATTATCGCGGGCCTCTCATTGGCGGCCTGCACCGTTCCTCCGGCCGACCCGCTCGCGGCGGCGCCCACCATCACCGGCTTCACGGCGTCGGGCACCGACGTCGACCCCGGCACCACGGTGACGCTCTCGTGGGCGGTGACCGACGCGGTCTCGCTGCGGCTCGAAGAAGCGCTCAGCGGCAAGGTGATTCCACTCACAGTCGAGAATGACGGCGCCGACGCGGGGAGCGACGCCGGCGAGGTCGATGCAGGCACGCCGAACGCGGTGGCCGTCGTCGTGCTGCACACCAGCGTCTTCGTGTTGACCGCCACCAACGCGCGCGGCGCCTCGACGACCGCCTCGGTGACGGTGAAGGCCGGCGGCACGCCCGCGGAGCTCTTCTTCATCGCCGCGCCCGGCACCATTCACTCGGGCGAGTCGGCGACCCTGGTCTGGAACACGCCCGGAGTGACCGCGGTGACGTTGACCGCGGCGCCCGGAGGCGCGGTGGCCGTCGACCAGTCGGCGGCGGGCTCGGTGGTGGTGACGCCCGAGTTCCCCACCACGTACACGCTGGAGGCCGGCGGGGCTTCACGCGCGCTGACGCTCGCGGTGCTGCCCACCATCGATTCCTTCACGGCGGTGTCGGCGAACTCGCTGCCCGACGCGGGGGCCGGCGATGGCGGCGTTCGCGTGCACCTCACGTGGACGACGCGCGGCGCGCGCAGCGTCGCGGTGAGCGTCGATGGGCGGCAGGTGGCGCTGCTGACGGGCGCGGGGCAGACGGGCGACGGAGCCTGGGACGACACGTTGCCGGGCGTCGACCCCGGCCTCGTGTACCTCTACCAACTGGCGGCGTCGTTGGCCGCCGCCA
>JBEHYH010000151.1:0-12541 GCA_048498275.1 Myxococcota bacterium
TTCGTCAGACCGACCTCATCGCGCGCTACGGCGGCGAGGAATTCGCGGTGCTGCTCCCGGAGACGACGAAGAGCGAGGCGATGCAGGTGGCCGAGCGCGTGCGCGAAGCCGTCGAGCAGAAGATCAATTCAGGCACCACGACGTGGCCGCAGAAGATCACGGTCAGCGTCGGCGTCGCCACGTTCCCCGAAGACGGGAAGAACGCGGAAGCGGTGCTGAGCGCGGCGGATCAGGCGATGTACGTCGCGAAGCGCTCCGGGCGAAATCGCGTCATCGGCGCGCGCGGCGGAGGGACCATCGCGTGAGACTTCGCGCCCTCTTGCTGCTGCTCGCGTTCACCGCGTGTCAGGAACCTGAAGTCAAACCGGCACCCCCGACGCGCAAGGTCGGCGTGCCGTTGCAGCGCTTCTCGCCGCCCGCGGGGTTCACGAAGTTGCGCCTGGGCCTCGTGCCGTTTCTCTCGAAGGAGACGATCGCGGCGGCGAACGAGAAGCTCGCGGCGTACCTGAGCAAGGTGCTCTCGGTGCCCGTCGAGCCCATCGTCGCCGACAACTACGGCGACGCGGTCGATCGGCTGGAACGTGGCGAGTTCGATCTCGTGGTGTTGAGCCCGCTCTCATACGTCGAGGCGAGCAGGCGCATGAAGTTGAACTGTCTGGTGCAGACCATCGCCGACGGCTCCGACAGCGCGTCGGGGTACATCTTCGTGCGCGACGACAGCCCGCGCCGCACGCTGGAAGATCTGAAGGGCGCGTCGTTCGGCTTCGTCGACCCGATGTCGACCTCGGGTTCGTTGCTGCCGAAGAAGCTGCTGCGCGACAACGGGTGGGACCTCGACAAGGATCTCGGCACCGTCGAGTACCTCGGCGATCACGAAGCGGTGCTGCTCGCGGTGCTCGAAGGCCGCGTCGAGGTCGGCGCGACGTATCAGGGGGCGTTCAACGCGCTCCGCAAAGCGCACGGCGTCGACCCGCTGTCGTTCCGCGTGGTGGCGAAGACGCCGCGCACGCCGCGCGACATCTTCTGTGCGCGCACCGAAGTGCCGAGAGAAGTGACGGAGGAGCTCACGGCCGCGCTGCTCGAACTCTCCGGCCGCGATCGCGCGGGCCGCGAGATTCTCGGGCCGCTCAACCTGAACGGCTTCACCCCGGCAGACACCGGGCGTTACGAGCTGATTCGAACCGTCGCCATGGAGCTCAAACCGTGAAGGTGCCCCTCGCGGTCACCGTGGCCGCGAGAGCTCCCGGCAGGTACGAAGCAGAAGCGAGAGCGAAGGCCGCGGAGTGGGAGCTCCCCTTCTTCGAGCGCGCGCTCAAGGCGCCGATGCCGCCGTTGCTCGAGAAGGCCGACGCGTTCTTCGTGCTGGGGGGCGACGGGTGGTCGCTCGTCGACGCCGAGGGACCGCTCCAGTTTTCGCCCGGGCTCGCGCACCTGCGCATCGTGCGGTTGACGCATGAGCAGCAGCAGCCTGATCAACTCGTACAGGTGAGCGGGCTCAAGGAAGGTGATTCGGTCATCGATTGCACGCTGGGGCTCGGCGCCGACGCGATGGTCTGCGCGCACGTCGTCGGGCCGAAAGGGCGCGTCACCGGCGTCGAAGCGTCGCGCGCGCTCTGGCTCCTCGTGAAGACCGGGCTCGCGGAGCTGGAATCGCGCATCGACGTCGTCCATTCGACCGCGTTCGATTTTCTCCGCGCGCAGCCAGACAAGAGCGCCGACCTCGTCTTCTTCGACCCGATGTTCGCGCGACCGAAGAAAGCGTCGGCGGCCTTCGAGGTGCTGCGCCGCTACGCCGTTCATCAGCCGCTCGACGCTGCGACCCTCGACCAAGCGCGCCGCGTCGCGCGCCGTCAGGTGATCATCAAGGCCGGCCCGGGAGACGCGTCGCTGCGCGCGCTCGGCCTCAAACCGCAGCCGCTCACGCGCGCCTCGACGTTCTGGTGGGCGGTCGTCAGCGCCGCGCGGTGACCAGCGTCGTCGCCGCCCACGGCCCGCCGTACCAGAAGCGCACGCCCAGCCCGCGTCGGGTGAGGTCGTTGGCGCCGGTGGTGCGCAGCGTCGCTTCGTAGTCAGCGCTGAACTTGAAGTCGGCGAGCAGCAACCGGCCGCCGGGCTTCAGCACGCGCATCATCTCCTTCACCGCCTTTGCGCGACCCTCGGCGTCGGGCACGTTGTGCACCGCGAGGCTGCTCACGACGACCTCGAAGCTCGCATCAGCGAACGGCAGCGCGCGCATGTCTCCGGTGTGGAGTTCGACGCGCGCATCGACCCCTTCCGCGCGCGCATTCCGGCGCGTCGCTTCTTTGGCGTTGCCCGACTGATCCTTCGCCTGCCAGAGATCGATGCCGGTCGCTTTCCCGTTCGGCAGACGCTGCGCAGCCGCCAGCAACACCAGCCCGCGCCCGCAGCCGACATCGAGCACCTGTTCATCGCCGCGGAGCTTCAGCCCGTCGAGTAGCTCTTCCCACACCGCGAACTTCCCGACGCGCGTGGTGAAGAGGAAGCTGCCGGAGCACGCGAGCATGAACAGCGCCGAGAGCCCCATGGTGATGACGCCGACGAGGTCACCGCGCAGGCCCGCCCGAATCGCTCCGAACCAGAGCGGAAGCGAGCCGAGCGCGAGCAACAGGGGGACATACGGCGCGTCGACGCCGTAACTGCCCTGGCGAGCGCGCATTACGGAATGTCCGCCGCGCGCAGCGTGCCCTTGGGCAACGCTTCGGGGCTGCCGAGCACGCTCATCTTGAACGCGGTCGCGGCTTCATGCGGCATCACCTCGCGCTGACTGCGGAAGTAGTGCTGCGGCGAATAGAAGACGAAGTTCGAGACGCGCGAGGTGTACAGACACGCGTACTGCTCGATCTGCTCTCCGAAGCGCGAGTTTTCGTTTCCCTCCTTGAAGTGCAGACCCCAGAACACGTTGAAGCCTGTCTCGAGATCGCGCTCCAGCGTGCGCGCGATGTCGATGCACTCGCGCTGCGCTTTCCTCAGACGATCCAGCTCGCTCTTTACGAAGCGGAACTCGTCCTGCAATTCGGCCGCGACCTCCGGCGCGGGCTTCTCGCGGTCGAGCCGCCGTTCGATCTGATTCAGCTTCATTTTTCGCGGGCCGATCTCGTCATCGAGGCGCGCCTGAAGTTGCTCGACCTCCGACAGCCGCTCGACCTCGGTCGAACGTTCTTCGAGGTACGCGAGCTCGTCTTCGATCTCCTGCACGATCATGCACGTGCGCCACATCGACGTCTTCTTCGACTTCAGGATGTCGCCGTAGATGTGATCGCCGACGTAGAGCACCTTGTCGCCGCTGAAGCCGGTCATGCGCTCGAACGCGATGAGGTTGCCGCCCTGGTACACCTTGCCGCGCTCGAGCTCGGTCGCCTCACCGAGCACCGTGTTCTCGTCGGTGGTGTGATCGATCTGCAGGAAGGGGCGTTGCTCGCTGAAGAACTCCGGCTTCTTGCCGCCGGTGATGATGAAGTCGAAGTAGTTCTTCCAGCTCGGGTATTCGGGGAGCTTCCCGTCGAGCAGGTACGACATCACCGCGTTGGTGTAGTCCCACAGCGAATTGGTGAGCACGAAGAGCTTCTTGCCGCCGCTGCGCAGCTTGTGGAGCGCTGGCCCGAGCTCTTCGTCCTTGTAGATGTACTTGCTCAGATCAGCGCGGACGATGGCCTTGAGCGTGTTGTCGCGATGCACCGAGTCGATCGCCTCGCGGATGTCGTCGTAGAGCTTCGAGTAGTTGCACTCGCGGCCCAGCTTCGTCTCGTAGAGCTCGATGATGCCCGCGAGCAGACATGCCTCAGGCAGCGCGAACAACGTGTCGATCCACGCGTAGTCGGTGCTCTTCATGCGAATGCGTTCTTCGCGGTAGAGCCGGTTGATCTCTTCTTCGGGCAGCGGGTGACGCCCGTGAAAGGCGCGGCCCACGTACCCGAAGCGATCGATCTTCAGGAGATTGCCGCGGAGCTTGTCGACGAACAGCCCGCGCAACACGAACGTGTGATCGTACGGAATCGTGCGGATCTCTTCGGGGTAGCCGTAGCGGGTGACGAGCCGCTCGACGGTGAGATCGTACGAGAGCTGTTCGAGCCGGCGCTGGTGGTAGATCGCCAGCGTGTAGTCCATGTCGAAACCGATCAAGTCCACCTTGGTGAGGTGGAGGTTGCGGTTGACGAACACCTGCCGCGGCAGGGGCGTCTCGTTGGCCGGAGGCTGGGTGAGAATCTTCTTCAGCTCCGAATCGCCGAGCACTTCGCGGGCGCGTTCTTGCGCCGCGAGCGCTGCCTGCCGATCAGTCGGGGCGCTGATGCTGCCGTGAATCGAATCCAGGTTTCTTCCCTTTCGCGAAAGACGTGAGAGTTTCTTAGCCGCGATGAAAGAGCGTCGCAGCATTCGAGACGAGCTGACGGAACTGCGCCTTCGCCTGGAAGAAGCGGAGGCGCGTGCGCTGTGGCTGTCGCGCCGGCTCTCGAAGGCGGAAAAAGCCCTCAAACTCCCCGCGACGCCGAAGCGGAAAGGCAAGCCGCGGCTGCGTTGCCCCGGGTGCTTTCTCGAGCTCCCGCCCGGTCGAACGGGAAAGAACTGCCGGTACTGCGGCTTCGACTTTCGCGCTGTGAAGCCGTACCGCCGCTAACTAGGTTCGCCAGCCTGTGTATCGGCTGACAGGACGCCTCGAAGAGAGCCAATTGGCGGACCTGTTCCGCGCCGAGCGCGTGGAAGACAGCGAGCGCGTGGTGGTGAAGCTGTTTCACCCCAACACCTCCGACGCCGAATACGCGCGGGTGATCGCGTCGTTGTCGGCGCCGTTGCAGCTCGAGGGGGTCGCGAAGGTCGTGGAGGTCGGCTTCATCGAGCAGCGGCTGGCGATCGTCCGGCAGGACACGGGGAAATATTCACTGGGCCTCGCGCTGCAACGGCTCAACACGCGTGAAGTGATTCTGCCGCCGACGCTCGCGCTGGCGATGGTGCTCGAGTTGCTGGAGATCATCGGCGCCGCGCATTCGAACGGCGTGATTCACGGCGCGCTCACGCCCGGCAACATCCTGCTCGCGGAAGATGGCCGGCTGACCGTCGCCGACTTCGGCGCGCTCGCGGCGTTGCAGGCGTCACCCGCGCTCAAGAAGAGCTTCGGTGCGCGCGGCCGTGGCAGCTATCGCGCTCCGGAGCTGTCGACCGGCGGAGCGCCATCGATTGCGAGCGACATCTACGCGCTCGGCGCGATCGTCTACGAGCTGCTCACGTTGCGTGAAGCGAAGCTGGGCAACGCGGCGGTGAGCACGCGCGGTGAACGCCTGCCGCCTCCGTCGCGCCTCGTGCGCCGGCTGCATCAGCGTGTCGACGCGGTCATCATGCGCGCGCTGGAGAACGCGCCCGCGCGCCGTCAGAAGTCATGTCTCGAGTTCGCCGATGGGCTGCGCGAGTTCCTCGCGTCGACCGGCGGCATTCCCCCTCGTGACGACGTGCGGAAGTTCGTCGGCGAGCTGTTCCCCAACGAAGTGCAGGTGTCGACCAACGGGCCGGTGCCCTTCACGACTCCGTTCGAGCTGCGGGAGGTGTCGGGTGCCGCGGCGATCGAAGTCGAAGCCGATGAGCGCGCGCCGTTTTCGGGTGGCGCCATCGACGATCGAACGCCGACGAGTGACGGGCTCCCGATCTTCCGAGGCGAAGAGGAGTCGCACACCACCGAGCTCGAGATGCCGGCGGTTTCGCGCAAGGCGCCGATGGACTGGGTCGCGCCCGAAGGTGCGAAGCCTGAAGCCGTCGGCCCGAGCATCTCGGCCGGCAACTTCAAGAGTCGCGTTCGGGTGATCGAAGACTTCGCGCCGGTCGAGAGCGCGGAGAAGAAGGAGGTCGGGCCGGTCATCGCGCCGCCGCCTCCGAAGCCGGTGCCGAAGACCATCGTCACCTTCGCGGTGCCGTTCAAACGCGAAGGCGACCCGGAGATCCCCGACCTCGATGCGATGCATCGCCGCGCGAAGCGCAACGCGCGCATCTCGAGCCTCATCGGTACCGTGGTGTTGATGTCGATGGTGGCGTTCGCGATCTTCTTGTTCGTGCGTTCGACGCGCGACGTGAGGGGCACGTTGATCTCGTATCTGCCGGTGCCGATTCAGCGCGCGATCAACTACCACCCGCCGCTGAGCGACCCGCCTCCGGGACCGCCGGTGAAGCTGAAGAGCTTCGACGCCGAACACCCTGACAAGGCGTTCAACCCGAACCCCGACCCCGAGCTGTACAAACAGAAGGGCGTCACCTTTCTCCCCGACCTCGCGACGGTGAACAAAGAGCTCGGCGCCTGCTACTCGTCGGGCAAGGGCAAGGTCGGCTGGCTGACGATTCGAACCACCTCGAGCATCTCGGTGAAGATCGATGGCAAGCGCGTCTGCGACAACGCGATCAAGATCCGCGTCGCGGCCGGCACGCGCCGCCTCGAGATCACCGAAGACATTTCAGGCAAGAAGCTGGTGATGAACCAGCGCGTCGATTCCGGCAAAGCCGTCACCATCACCCCGAGTTTTCCCAGGAAATGACCGAGCTCTCGAAAGTGCGGGTCTTCGTCGTCGAAGACCAGCCGCAGTTGATGAAGAACCTCCTGAAGTCGCTCGCGCTCTACCCGGAGCTCGAGGTCGTCGGCACCGCGCCCGACGGCGAGAGCGGCGTGGAACAGATGGTGAAGCTGCTGCCAGATCTCGTGCTGCTCGACCTCGAATTGCCGGGCATCGACGGCATCGAGGTGACGAAGCGGCTGAAGCGGAGCGCGCCTGCGATCGAGGTACTGGTGCTCACCTCATTCGACGACGAGACCAAGGTCTACGAAGCGATTCAGGCGGGCGCGTCGGGCTACCTCGTGAAGCGCGTCGGGCCTGAAAAGATCCGCAACGGCATTCATGAAGTGATGGCCGGTGGCACCGTGCTCGAGGCGATCATCGCGCGGAGGTTCTGGAACTACTTCCACTCGCTCTCGACGAAGAGAGATCAGCCCGACAACCCGTGGGGGCTCACGCCGGTCGAGTTCGACGTTCTCAAGTACGTCGCCAAGGGCCTTTCGAACGCTGAAGTCGGCGGCGTGATGCACCTCGAACGGCGCACGGTGCGCACGCACCTCGGGCACATCTACAAGAAGATGAAGGTGAACTCGCACGTCGAAGCCGTGGTGCTCGCGCTCAAAGCGGGAATCGTCGAGCTGTGAGCGCGCTGTTGATCGCGGCGCTGGCGACCGTGCCTGTGTCGCATCGGCGCGTGACGACCGACGACGGAGCCGCGCTCGCGCTGTATCGCTACGGACTCGAGAGCGATCGTGTACCCGTGCTCATCGTCACGGATGTCGGCTTCGGCCGCTCCGTCGCTGAACCACTCGCGCAATTTCTCGCGGAGCGTGGGCGCACCGTGTTCGTCGCCGAACTCCGCGGGCAGGGCGCGGCGAGCGACGGGTTCTCACTGCGCGCGATGGTGCATCTCGATCTGCCGGCGATGGCGCGAGCCATCGGCACTCCCGTCGATCTGATCGCCCACGGCTACGTTGGTTCGCTCGCGATGGCGGCCGCAGGTCATGAGTTGCCCGTGCGTCGAGTGGTGGCGTTGAACACGCCGTTCTCGCCGGAAGAACCGACCGAATTGCAGGAGTGGTTTCTCTCTGACGGTGGGCGGTTTTCTTCGCTGCTCGCATCTCCGGAGGGCTTCGAAGCGTTCACGCAATTGTTCGCGATGGGTTCGGAGATCGAAGGTCGAATTTCAGCTCGCGATCTCTCACGCGCGACTGCGAGTGAATTGCTGACCTGGCTGCGCACCGGTGACCTGCCGCTCGACGACGGCACGACGGTGACGCGCCGGCTGAGTGCGTTCGATCGGCCGACGCTCCTGTTCCTCGCGATGGGTGACGCGTGGGCGCCGAGTGAGAGCTGTTCGGTGTTGCGCGAAATGTCGCGCGCGAAGATCACCTTCAGTTCCTTCTCGCGGTTCACGCACGGTGATGACCTCGCGCATGTGACGCTGTTGCGCGGCGTGAATGCCGAGCGGTTCGTGTTTCGGCCCATCGAGGAGTTTTTGAGGTGAGTCGCTTACTCCCGTTGTTGTTCCTCGCCAGCTGCGCGCACACTCCGGCGCTTCCCACCGTCGCGCAGCTGCATCGTGCGAAGACGTCCGACGGCGTGGAGATCGCGCTCGTTCGTTATCCGGCCGTCGGTGAGGTGAAGGGCCCGCCGATTCTGCTGTGTCACGGCATCTCGGCGAACGCGCGCAACCTCGACCTCGACGATCGCATCTCGATGGCGCGCTACTTCGCCGCGCATGGCCGCGAGACGTGGACCATGTCGATGCGCGGCGCCGGTGACAGCGCTTCGCCCAACGGCCCCATCTACTTCGACGACTATTGGAGGCAGGACCTGCCGGCCGCGGTCGAATACGTGCGGCGCATCAGCGGCGCCGAATCGATAGAGTTCGTCGGTCATTCCATGGGCGGCATGATGCTCTACGCGTACCTCGCGGAAGGCGGGCAGGGCATCAGCGCCGCCGCGACGCTCGGGAGCCCGACGCGTTTCAACTTCGGGTCACCCATTGAGAATCTCATCGCCGGGCCCATCGCGCCGTTTCTCACACCGGCCTTCGACGTGCCGACGCCCACGTTCGCCGGGCTGCTCGCGCCGTTCGAAGACGGCAGTGACTCGCCGCTCGAACGGTTTTTCTACAACCCGAAATCGACGAAGCCCGAGTCGATGCAGGAGCTGCTCCGCTACGGCACGTCACCGCTCGCGGGCGGCGTCGGTGTTCAACTCTCGCGGCTCTTCAAGGGCGATTTCGTCTCGCGCGACGCGGCCATCAACTTCCGCGCCGACATGAAGAACATCAAGATCCCCATGCTGGTCGTCGCCGCGCGCCTCGATCGCATCGGCGTCGTACCTGCCGTGAAAGACGGCTACCGGGCGCTGGGCGGCCCGAAAGAGTGGTTGCTCATTACCCGGGCGAACGGTACCCGCGCTGAGTACGGTCATATGGATCTCGTCCTCGGTGAGCGCGCCGCCGAGGAGGTGTGGTCGAAGGTGCTCGATTTCTTCGACCGTCACGCGCGTAAGGAGCCTTGATGGCGAAGCTGAGTAAGGAACTGAAGGCAGTCGCTGATTCAGTCATCGAAGAGACGCTGCCCAACGGTTTGAAAGTTCGCCTGCTGCCTTCTGACGCGGTGCCGACCTGCAGCCTCTACACATTCTTCAAAGTCGGCGCGCGCAACGAGAAGCCCGGCATCACCGGCATCAGCCACCTGTTCGAACACATGATGTTCAACGGCGCGAAGAAGTACGGCCCGGGCCAGTTCGATCGCGTGCTCGAGTCGAACGGCGGCACCTCGAACGCGTACACCTCGAACGACGTCACCGTTTATTACGAAGACTTCATGGCCGAGGCTCTCGACAAGGTGCTCGACCTCGAGAGCGATCGCATGAAGTCACTGCAGGTCACTCCGAAGATGCTCGAGAGCGAGCGTCAGGTGGTGATGGAGGAGCGCCGGCTGCGCGTCGATAACGAGATCGGCGGCCTGATGGACGAAGAGCTCTCGACGCTGGTGTGGAAGGCGCACCCCTATCGCTGGCCGGTGATCGGGTGGATGAAGGACATCGCCAACATCAAACGCGAAGACTGTCTCGAGTACTTCCGCACGTTCTACGCGCCCAACAACGCGACCGTGTACCTCTCGGGCGACTTCGAGCCGAAGGCCGCGATGAAGCTCATCAAGAAGTACTACGGCGCGATCAAGGCTGGCCCCGCGATCCCCTCCGTGCTCGACGCGGAGCCGGAGCAGAAGGGTGAACGTCGCGCGGAGGTGCGTCACCCGGCGCAGGCGCCGTCGTTGATGATCGCGTGGCGTGGCCCGTCGGCGCACGAGCTCGACACGCTGGTGCTCGACGTTCTGCAGTACGCGATGTCGGTCGGTCAGTCGTCGCGGCTCACCAAGGCGCTCGTGTTCGAACAGGAGGTCTGCGTCGGCATCTCCGTCGACTGGTCATGGCGCTTCGACCCCGGCGCGTTCACCATCGTCATGGAGCTCAAGCCCGACGGTGACCCGAAGGCCGCCGAAGCCGCGCTCTACGCGGAGCTGCACAAGGTCGCCGAGAAGGGGCTCGATCAACGCGAGCTCGACAAGGCGAAGAACAACCTGTCGGCGCACCTGTTGCGGGAGCTCGCGACCAACAACGGCCGCGCGCACGCGCTGGGCACGTACGAATTGATGCTCGGTGACTGGCGTGAAGGGCTGCGTCTGCCGGAGCGCTACGAGTCGATCACCGGGGAGCAGGTTCGTGAAGCCGCCGCGAAGTATCTCGGTTCGGCGCGCCGCTCGGTGGTGACGCTGGTGCCGCTGCAGGGCCAGGAGATCGCCGCGTGAAGACCACTTCGCGTGAGACGCCCTCGCTGCGCCCGTTGAAGCTGCCCGCGCACGACGTGCATGTGTTGCCGAACGGTCTGACGGTTCACCTCATTCCGCGCGGGCCGTTGCCGCTGGTCGCGGTGCGTCTGGTGATCCGCAATGGCAGCGCGTTCGACCCGCCGGGGAAGCTCGGCGTCGGTGACTTCGCCGCGCGGCTCTTCCGCCGTGGCGCGGGGGGCATGACCGCTGACGAGATCTCCGATCAGGTCGACTTCGTCGGCGCGAGCATCGGCGGTTTTTCGAATGACGAGAACGTGATCATCTCGCTGTCGACGCCGTCGAAGCACTTCGACGCGATGTTCGACGTGATGGCGAAGATCACGCTGGAGCCTTCATTCCCCGAGAGTGAAGTGGAGCTCTCGCGCCGTCGCACGCTGGCCGCGTTGACCAACGAGCTCGATGACCCGGGTTCACTGGGCGATCGCGCGCTGGCGCGGGCGACGTGGGGCACGCACCCGTACGCGCACGAGATGATCGGCGGCAAGGCCGACATCGAGGCGTACTCGGTGAAGGACCTCCGCGACTTTCAGCGCAACCGGCTCGGGCCGAAGATCTCGCACCTCTACGTCGTGGGGGCGTTCGACAAGCGCGCGGTGCTCAAGACGGTCGAGCGCACGTTCGGCGGTTGGGCTGGCGGGCCGGCGACGATCCCCCAGATGCCCGAGTGGGCGGGCATCGCGCGGCCCGGCGAGGTGATCATCGTCGACAAGCCCGGACAGACGCAGGTGCAGATGCGCATCGGCGCGAAGGGCGTGAAGCGTGGTCACCCCGATCACTTCCCCCTCATCACCATGAACACGGTGCTCGGCGGCGGGTTCACGTCGCGCCTCGTCACCGAGATTCGCGTGAAGCGCGGCCTCTCGTATGGCGCCGGCAGCTCGTGGGAGATGCTCAGCGCCGCCGGGCTCTTCAACGTCTCGTCATTCACCCGCACCGAGAGCGTGAAGACGCTGCTCGAGGTCGCGCTCGGTGAAGTGAAGAAGATGAAAGACAAGGGCCCGACCCCGACGGAGCTGGCGACGGTGAAGCGCTACATCTCCGGGCTGTACCCGGGGCGGCTCGAGACGAACGAGAACGTGTCGGGCGCGATCGCCGACGTGGTGCACTACGGCCTGCCGGAGAAATGGATCACCGAGTACCGCGAGCGCGTCGCGGCGGTGACCGTGAAGCAGGCGGCGGCGGCCGCGAGAGAACACCTCTTCGGCAAAGACCGCACCATCGTGCTCGTCGGCAACGCCTCGAAGATCGTGAAGCAGGTCTCGAAGTACGGCCCCGTGACGGTGTGGAAGCCGTCGATGTTCGAGTGAAGATCCTCGGGCAGTGGGGCGGTCTCGTCGCCATCGAGAAGCCGGCCGGGTTGTTGGTGATCCCCGGGCGGGCTCCGGAAGATCAGGAATGCGCGCGCGATTTGCTCAGCGAGGAGCTGGGCAAGCGCGTCTGGGTCTGTCACCGCATCGATCGCGACACCTCGGGCATCGTGTTGTTCGCGCTCGATGCGGAGGCGCATCGCGCGGCCTCGATGGCGTTCGAGAATGGTGAGGTGAAGAAGCGCTACCTCGCGCTGGTGGAAGGTGAGGTCACCGCGCCGCTCGACCTCGACCAGCCGTTGACCGAAGCGCGCAAGGGCAAGATGCGCGTGCTGTTCCCCGGTGAAGAAGGTGGAAAACCGGCGCGCACGCTCGTGACTCCGCGCGGTCCCCCTCTCCCGATTTCGGGAGCGGGTCGGGGTGAGGGCCGCTTCACACTGGTCGAGTGCGAACCTTTGACGGGCCGTCAGCACCAGATCCGCGTGCACCTCAAGTCAGCCGGGCACGCGCTGCTGTTCGATCATCAGTACGGCAACAAGACCCCAGTCACGAGAAACGGCGTGACGCTCTCGCGCACGCCGCTCCACGCCTCGCGTCTCGTCCTCGAGTCGCTCGGAGTCGCGGTCGAATCACCGCTCCCCGAAGATCTCGCGCGCTTCAGCTCGCCGTAGGCGGCGGCGCCTTGCCGTGCACCAGGGTCTTGGTGTCTTGCTTGAACGAGACATCGACCTTGTCGACGCGCACGGCGACGACGAGGCCGATGCCGAACGTAGGGTGTTCGACCACGTCACCGACCACGAACGTATCGCGGGGCGAGTAA
>JBEHYH010000152.1:0-12517 GCA_048498275.1 Myxococcota bacterium
CCGCTAACCTCGGTTTTCCCCGTATCGGCCTCCATCGCGAACTCGATCCTCGTGAAGGTGAATCAGATCGGCACGCTGACGGAGACGTTCGACGCGGTCCGCATGGCGCACCGCGCGGGCTACACGTCGGTGATGAGCCACCGCTCTGGCGAGACCGAAGACACCACGATTGCGGACCTCGCCGTCGCGCTCGATTGCGGGCTCATCAAGACCGGCTCCGCGAGCCGCAGCGATCGCATCGCCAAGTACAACCAGTTGCTCCGCATCGAAGAGCAGCTCGGTTCTCACGCGCGCTACGCCGGCCGCTCGGCCATCAAGCAGTGACCGCGCGAATTCTCATCAGCAATGACGATGGCGTGGGCGCCGATGGCCTTCGCGCGCTCGCCGAAGCGGTCGGCCCGCTCGGTGAAGTGTGGGTCGTCGCGCCTGACAAAGAGCAGAGCGCGACGAGTCACTCGCTATCGCTCCATCACCCGCTGCGCATTCGCAAGCACGCGGAGCGCTGGTTCTCGGTCGATGGCACGCCGGCTGACTCGGTGTACGTCGCGCTGACGCACCTGATGAAAGACGCGAAGCCCACGCTGGTGCTCTCGGGCATCAACCACGGGCCCAACCTCGCCGACGACGTCATCTATTCAGGCACCGTCGCCGCCGCGATGGAGGGCAGCATTCTCGGTTACCCGGCGATCGCGTTCTCGCTGGTGACGCGCAAGCACTTCGAGTTCACGCACGCCGCGAAGTTCGCGCACGCGCTGGTGAAGACGGCGCTTCAGTCTCCGCTGCCGTCGCGCATGCTGCTGAACGTGAATCTGCCCGCGTACGGCGAGATTCACGGGTACGAGGTCACGCGGCTCGGCCGTCACTCATACGGCGCCGGCGTCGTCGAGAAAGAAGACCCTCGCGGCCGCAAGTACTACTGGATTGGTGGGACCGACTACGCGCATGAAAAAGAGGCCGGTACCGATGTGACGTGCGTTCATGATCTCCGCCGCGCCTCAGTCACGCCGCTCATGTTGGACCTCACGCACCGCGAGCTGATGGAGCCGCTCCGGCAGTGGAAGGTCGAAGGATTCAAGCTGGAAAGTTGAAGCAGCCGCCCCCGGGGCGACACTGCGAGCCAGTGCGTTGGTCCTGGCTTCCATTGCTGGCGTTGTGCGCGTGCGCGACGGCTTCTCCCCAGAAGAAGCCGGTCGCGTTGCCTCGACGCGCGGAGCCCCGGCAGGACATCACCACGCACAAGGTCGAGAAGGGCCAGACGCTGTACCGCATCGCGAAGGCGTACGGCGTCACCGTCGAGGAGTTGATGGACGCCAATCGCATCGAAGACCCGCGCGACTTGAAGGTCGGTGAAGTGCTGTACGTGCCCGGCGCGACGCTGCATCGCGCGGTCGAGACGTACGACTCGCCGGAGCCGGACCCTCCGAAGCGTGAAGTCGCCGCGCCTGAAAAGAAACAGCCGAAGACGGTGCGCGTGGGCAAAGGCAGCGGGGTGTTGTCATGGCCGTTGCGTGGCGTGTTGTACGCGCGCTTCGGCACCAAGGGCCGGGAGCCACACGATGGCATCGATCTCGCCGCGCCCGCCGGGTTGCCGGTGAAGACCGCGGCCGCGGGCACCGTGTTGTTCGCCGGAGATCAGAAGGGCTACGGCCTCATCGTCATCGTCGAACACGAAGGCGGGCTCATCACGCTCTACGCGCACAACCGAGATCTGCGCGTGAAGACGGGGCAGAAGGTTCGCGAAGGTCAGGTGGTCGCGACCGTCGGAGATTCAGGAAAAACCAGCGGCCCGCATCTGCATTTCGAGGTGCGGAAAAATGGAGTCCCCATCGATCCACTCGAGGTCCTGGGCCCGGTGCCGCCTGCATGACTTCGTGTTACGCGGCGGCATGCTCTCACTCATTGCCGTGAGCGCGTTGGCGGCGAGCCCGCTGAGCGTGCCCTTCGAGCGATACACGCTGCCGAATGGAATGACGGTGATCCTCCATGAGGACCACGCGCGACCGACGGTGACGGTGAACCTCTGGTACGGCGTCGGTTCGGCCGATGAGAAGGCCGGCCGCACCGGTTTCGCGCATCTCTTCGAGCACCTGATGTTCATGGGCACGAAGAGCGTGCCCAACGGCAGCTTCGACACGTTGATGGAGCAGGTCGGCGGCGCGAACAACGCGAGCACCGACTACGACTACACGAACTATTACGAGTTCGGCCCTTCGAACCTGCTCGAGACCTTTCTGTGGCTCGAGGCCGATCGGCTCGCGCACCTGCCCGACGACATGACGAAGGCGAAGGTCGACCTTCAACGCGACGTGGTGAAGAACGAGCGACGGCAGCGAAATGAGAATCAGCCGTATGGCGTCGTGGAGCTGCTGGTCGACGAGAAGATGTTTCCCGCCGGGCACCCCTACGCGCACACCATCATCGGTTCGCACAAAGACCTGACGGCCGCGTCGGTCGACGACGTGAAGGCGTTCTTCAAGAAGTTCTACGTGCCCGCGAACGCGTCGTTGGTGATCGCCGGTGACTTCAAGTCGGAAGACGCGAAGAAGCTGGTCGAGAAGACGCTGGGCGCGTTGCCGCGCGTCGAGGCGCCCGCGCGGGTGTCGCTGCCGTCGGTCGAGCTCACCAGGCCGGTGCGCACGTCGGCGGAAGATCGCGTGCAGGAAGCGCAGGTCTCGTTCTTCTACCTCGCGCCCGCCGCGAACACGCCGGGCTCCGCGGAGGCGCAGGTGCTGGCGATGCTGCTCGGCGGCTCGCAGACCTCGCGGCTGGTGAAGCACCTCGTCGTCGAACAGCAGCTCTGTGAGAGCGTGGAGGCGAACTACGAGAAACGTCGTGGGCAGAGTCTCTTTTCCATCACCGCGACCGCGCAGGGCGGGCACTCGGCGGCGGAGATTGAAAAGGCGCTCGAAAAAGAGCTCGCCGCGTTGTTCGCGTCGCCTCCCACCGCCGCCGAAGTGAGCCGCGTGCAGGCGCGCCTGCAGACGCACCTGCTGCAGATGATGGAGACGCCGTTTGGTGTGGCGGACGCTCTCAACGAAGCGCAGCAGTTCGTGGGCGACCCCGGCGACGTCGAGCGCAATCTGCTCGCGCGCTACGACGTGGTGACTCCCAGCGGGGTGCTCGAACAGGCGCGCAGAATGCTGACGCCCAACCGGCTCACGGTGGTCATCACTCCGAAGAAGGGAGGCGCGAAGTGAAGCGCGCGTTCTTCGCAATGTTCATTTCGTCGCTCGCGTTCGCGCAGGGCATCACCGGCGCGCCGGTCATCGGGCCTGCGCCGACGTGGTTCCCGCCCGCTCCCGAGAATCGCCCGCTCAAGAACGGCGCGTTCGCGTGGGTGGTGACGCAGCCGGGCCTGCCGCTGACCACGGTGTCGTGGGTCGTGCCCGCGGGAAATCGGCATGAATCGGCGGCGCAGTCGGGCCTCGCGTCGTTGACCGCGGCGGCGTTGCACGAGTGCGGCGCGGGCAAGCGCGACCCGCAGGAGCTTCAGGAGGCATTCGAAGATCTCGGCGCGTCGCTGCAGATCGAGACCAGCGTCGAGGGCACGACGTTCACCTTCACGGTGCTGAGCAGCCGGCTCGAGGGCGCGTTGGCGTTGTTGTTCGACCTGTTGTCGCAGCCGAGGTTCGACGCGGCGGCCTTCGAAGCGCTCAAGGCGCGCCGGGTTTCCGAGCTCAAGACCTCGTTCGACGAGGCCCCGGTGATGGCCGAGTACGCCGGCTTTCGCGCGCTGTTCGGTGAGCAGCCCGAGGGGCGCGAAGGAGACGGCGTCGCCGCGACGGTCGAGAAGTTGAAGCTGGAAGACGTGAAGGCGTTTCACGCGGCTCGCTACGGCTCCGCCGGTTCGATCGTGGTGGTCGTCGGCGACCTGAAGCCGGAGGTGGTGAAGCAGCAGTTCGACGCCCTCGCGCCGAAGGCGTGGCTCACCGCGCCGTCTTCCACCGTCGAGAAGGAGCCCACGTTCTCGTCTCCGAAGTGGCTCGGTGTGAACAAGAAGGACGCGCCGCAGACGGTGGTGCTCGGGCTCGCGCCGGGAGCGAAGTGGGCGACCTCCGAGACCATGGCGCTCTCGCTGGCGGCCGACGTGCTCGGCGGCTCGTTCACCAGTCGCTTGAATCAGAACATTCGTGAGAAGCACGGGTACTCGTACGGCGCGCGCGCTTCGTCGACCCCCGGCAGGAACTCCGGCGTGCTCGACGTGATGACGCCGGTGCGCACCGACGTCTCCGCGGCCGCGCTCGAGCAGATCGTGCTCGAGCTGCGCGGGCTCACGTCGCTCTCAGCCGACGAACATCGCAAGGCCCTGGCGCTCGCGAACGCGGCGGCCGTCGAGTCGTTCAGCAGCACTGCCGGTGTCGCGGCCGTCTACGCGCGCATCGCGCTGCTCGGGGGTAACGTCGAGAGCTACCGCTTCGACTACGCCAGGCTGCAGCGCGTGGCGGCCGGGGAATCGAAGGCGGAGACCGCGAAGTTCAACCCCGACGCGTTCACCTTCGTGCTGGTCGGCGACAAGACGGCCATCGACGCGCAGTTCAAGAAGACGTTCCCCGCCAGGAAGCTCGAATGGGTGGAGGTCCCGTGAAGCGTTGGCTGTTCGCGCTGCTGCTCGCGTCGTGCGCGACGACGCCGAAGAAGAAAGAAGAACCGCCGCCACCGCCGGGCGAAGCGGTGAAAGCGGTGTTTACGCAGGCGTACGCGGCGTTGAGCGAAGGTGACGCCGACAAGTTGGCGGCGTTGTTCTCCGACGACGCGTTGGTGTTCGGGCTCGGGCCGTCAGACACGTGGGTCGGGCCGGTGGTCGGTACGCGGTTGCATCAGGTGATGTTGCCCATCGGTCTGTCGGGAGACGCGCTGCGTGTCGAAGACTCGCGCGTGGTGGTTGCGCTCGATGAGACCGGGAAGGGCGCCGCTGCGTACGATCTGCCGAAGGTGACGAGCACGCACAAAGCGAAAGATGAGATCTGGTTGCCGCGCATCACTGCGCATCTCGTGAACGTGAGCGGTGTGTGGAAGATCGACGCGCTGCACGTTTCGCTCGGCGTGCCGGATCAGTTGCTGGCCGCGCCTGATGCGGCGAAGCGGCTGCTGCCTCCGGCCGATGTACCGAGTCAGCGCTCTTCGGAGGCCGACGAAATCGTCGGGCTCGTGCGCCGCGCGCTCGATGACTACGCAGTGAAGCTGGACCGCACCAGCGAGCGCCCGGAGTTCATTCAGCTCGGCACGTCGCCCGGCGAAGTGTTCATGGATGGTCAGAAGTTCAAGGCGCTGCTCAAGCCGGCGCTGGCAGGCATCAAGAAGACGTACTCGTGGAAGATTGAAGGCGCGCTCGCGGTGAAGCTGGCGCCATCGGGCAAGTCGGGCTGGGCCGCGGCGCTCGTCGTGCAGCGCGAGGGTTCAGGTAAAAAACAGAAGGTGTACCCGACGTTCCGCTTCCTCTGGCTGGTCGAAGAGCAGGGCGGGGTGTGGAACATCGTGTCGGAACATCAGTCGCTCGCGGTGAACTCGGAGCTGCGCGACCCCGCGGCGCCCGAGGCCCTCAAGGCGTGGAGCGACCTGAAGGCCGAGCAGGCGAAGCAGCCCGAGAAGCCGGCGGAGAAACCGAAGGACAAGCCTGAAGAGAAGAAGGACGCGCCGATGAAGGCGTGGTGATTCAGCGGCGCGCGGCTTTGCGGCGTCTGCCGTGGGTCAGCGCCAGCAGCACCACGCGCGAGTTACGGTTCTCGAGCACGTAGCGGATCGCGAACGGCATTTTCCGAAGCAGCAGCTTGCGACCTCGAACGTCTGTCGCAACGCCCGCGTACGGGAACTCCTGAAGAACGCCAAACGCTTCGTCGAACTCCAGACGCAGCTTGTCGACCCACGATGCCCGGCCATCGGCGCGGAGCCACTCGACCTGACTTCTGACGTCTGCCTCGAACGGCGCGGTGAAGACCAGCGTCGCGGTCATCGCTTTCGCAGACGCGGTTTCTCCTCGAACACCGCCATCGCCTCCGCCCTCGAAATCGCCGGTACCTCGCCTGCTTTGTACTTTTCGTACGTCGCCCAGGTCTGCGCCCGATGCCACTCCTCGGTCGCGGAGAGTTCGACGTCGTCTTCGAGCTGCTTGAGCCGCTCATCGAGCAGCATGCGCGCCGCTGACGCCAGCGCGAGCTCCTTCGACTTCGCGAATCTCTCGAGCCGCTTCCGCAACTGTTTGGACAGCGGGAGACTCATCGGGCCCTGACTCGCGATAGTGGATTTCACTATCTGCATGTTACCTCCGGCGCTTCTGCCGTGTCACCGTGGCGACGGCCTGCGGCTCTTCACCGGCCGCGCGCGCCATCACGCAGATCTTCGTCACCTGCGCGCCGAAGCGTTCCCACCGTGACTCGCCGGTGCCCTTCACCTGCAAGAACGTGTCGCGCGTGGTGGGGAGCGCCGCCGCGAGGCCGTACAGCGTCGCGTCGTTGAAGATGATGAAGGGCGGCATGCCGAGGTCTTGCGAGAGCTCGCGGCGCCATTTCTTCAACGCCTCCGCGGCGAAGTTCGAATAGCGCGAAGGCAACGCGCGCTCGCCGGTCGGCCCGTTCGCGGTCTTCGACGCCCGCTTCGTGGTCTTCAACTTCGGCCCGGAGCACACGTCGCATGAGCCGCAGGTCTGCGAGAGGTGCGCGTCTTCGCCGAAGTACCGCAGCAGGTACCCGCGCCGGCACCGCCTGGTGTACGCGTAATCGGTCATGCGCTTGAGCAGCAGCAGTTGGTTGCGCTCCTGCGCGCGCAGACCGTTCAGGTCGAGGCCGAGCTCGCGCCACGATTCGTGCTTCAGCACCGTCAACGCCCGCCCGGTGAACGGGCGCGACACCAGTACGATGCCCGCGCGCTCCAGCAACGTCAGCGCGTGACGAACCTGTTCTTCCTGCAGGCTCGAACGCCGCGCGAGCATGTAGAGCTCCGTCGAGAACTTCGCGCCGGGCGGAGCGCTGTCGACCAACGCCGACAACAGCGCCTTCGCTTCGGTGCTGCGCGGGTGATGATTCGCCGACGACGGCAACACCGTGATGCCGTAGCGGCCTTCGCCGCGGCCGCCGCGTGACACGACGCCCTGCCGCTCGAACACCTTGAGCGCGGCCGACACTTCCCATTCCGACGCGCCGACCTGACCCGCGAGCAGTTGCACGCTGCGCTCGTAGTGCTCCAGCGGCCGCAGCACGTTCCACAAGTCGACGAAGAGCGACTCGGGCGGGTGGTTGCTCTGAATCAAACGTTCCTGCGTGAAGACGTCGGCGTGATTGAAGAGCAACAGCGCGCGTGACTGCTGGCCATCGCGGCCGGCGCGGCCGATCTCCTGGTAGTAGGCCTCGACCGCGCGCGGAATACCGGCGTGCGCCACCCAGCGGATGTCGGGCTTGTCGATGCCCATGCCGAACGCGTTGGTGGCGACCGCGACGGAATCAGCGGTCTCCATGAAGCGCTCTTGCGCCTCGCGCCGCGCGTTGTCGTCGAGCCCCGCGTGGTACAGCACCGCGTTCACGTCTTCGTCGACGAGGTGCTCGTGCAGCGTCTCGGCCTGCTTGCGCGTGTTGCAATAGATGACGCCGCTGCCCTCTTGCGCGAGCTGAACGACCGCGTCGCGTTTGTCGGCGTCGCCGGAGACCGTCGCCACTTCGAGAAACAGATTCGGGCGATCGAAGCCCGCGACGTAGACCTGCGGCTCCTTCATCAGCAGCACGCGCGTGATGTCTTCACGCACTTCAGGCGTCGCGGTCGCGGTCAGCGCCACGGTTCGCGGCGGTCGCAGGCGCTTTCGAATCTGCCCGAGCAGCGCGTAGTCGGGGCGGAAGTCGTGACCCCACTGCGAGATGCAGTGCGCTTCATCGATGGCGTACAGCGCGAGCCGCGCGTCCTGCAGGGCGCTGACGAACGCCTCGCTCTTGAAGCGCTCCGGAGCGACGTAGACCAGCTTGTACTCACCGTTGCGCAGACGACGTTGACGATCCGATCGCTCCGCGTCACTCAACGTCGAGTTGATGAACGTCGCGCTGATGCCGCGCTCCTGCAGCCCCTGCACCTGGTCCTGCATCAACGCGATGAGCGGCGAGACCACGACCGTCACACCGTCGAGCAGCATCGCCGGCAGTTGGTAGCAGAGCGACTTGCCCGCGCCGGTCGGCATGACGACGACCGTGTTGCGGCCCGAGAGCACGCTCTGCACGACGTCGGCCTGACCGGGCCGGAAGGAGGGAAGCCCGAAGTGCTTCTGAAGCCCGGCCGTCATTTCCTGAAGCTGTTCGGCCGTCGCTGACACGCCGCGCATATGGGGCCTCCAGATCTCTCAAGTCAATGAGCATTAGGGTGCATGGAGCCGCGAGCTCGGCAGCGGAGCGTCAACGCCGAGCAGCCCGCGCTGCAGCATCGACACGAACCCCGCGTCACCGAGCACCAGATGATCGACCAGCCTGATGCAGAGCAGCCGCGCGGCTTCTTTCAGATGACGGGTGAGCGTGACGTCGTGCACCGACGGTTCAGGGTCGCCGGAAGGGTGGTTGTGAATCAGCACCAACGCCGACGCGCGGCTCGCCACCGCCGGCGCGAACGCTTCACGCGGGTCGACCTGACATTGATCGACCGAGCCTTCGGTGACGCGCACGTGCCGCAGCAGGATGTTGCGGTTGTTGAGACACAGCACGTGGAACTCCTCGCGCTTCAACCCGACGAAGCGCGGCCGTGCCCACGTGTAGATCTCATTCGGAGTCACCAGCCGCGGGCGATCATCGGGCGCCTGATGCAGCCGCCGCGCGAGCTCGCCGCACGCCAGCACGCGCGCGACCTCCATCGGCTCGAGCCCGTGAAACTCCGTCAACGCTTCGGGCGGTTGCGTCAGCAGCCAGCGCAACCCGTGCTCCATCAATTCAGCCGCGCGCGTCGGCGAATCTCTTCGCAGTAGCAACGCCACCAGCTCCGTCGAGCTCAACGCCGACGAACCCAACCGAATCAACCGGCGCAACGTCTCTTCCAACCCGCTGGTGCGAGTCGGTTCCAACCAATCCCCGTCCATGTGTTGCCTCCGTGCGCGGTCAGAGCAACACGCGTGCCGGGCCGCTTCGAGGGCGTCGTCCGTCACACCGTCCGTCGACACGGAGCGGCGTGGACGCTCCACACGCGCTCTCACTTTCTGAGACGAACGCACTACGGTGCCCGACATGCGAAGCGTGATTTTCGGAGCGCTGATTCTGACGAGTGCGTGCACGTTGACGCGGAGCAACTGGCGCAACGTCGACGCGCGGGCAGATCAATCAACGCTGCGCACGCTGGAGACCGGCGACGTCATCGGCTTCATCGAACCCGAGGGCACCGTCGCGTGGCTCGGCATTCCCTACGGTGAAGCGCCGATCGGCCCGCTGCGGTGGAAGGCGACCGTGCCCGCGAAGAAGCGCGACGTGTTCGTCTACAGCGCGACGAAGTACGGCCCCGAATGCCCGCAGGTCGCGACCGATGGCGGCGTCGAGGGTGATGAAGCGTGTCTGACGCTGAACATCTCCGCTCGTTCGCTGACTGAAGAGAAGCAGCCGGTGATGGTGTGGATTCACGGCGGCGGCAACACCACCGGCACCGCGAATCAATACGGAGTGATGCGCAACCTCTCGCGCCGCTACGGCGTGGTGGTGGTGAGCGTGAATTATCGGCTCGGTGTGCTCGGTTGGTTTCATCACCCGGCGCTGGTGAGCGCGCTCGATTCGAAAGATGACGCGAGCGGAAACTACGGGACGTTGGATCAGATCACCGCGCTCGAATGGGTGCGCGACAACATCGCGAAGTTCGGAGGCGACCCGGGCAACGTGACGCTGTTCGGTGAAGGCTCTGGAGGGTCGGACATCTTCGCGTTGCTGCGTGCTCCGCGCGCGAAGGGGCTCTTCCATCGCGCGGCGATCGAAAACGGCCGGCCTGACACTGATTCACTCGAACAGGCTCTCCACTTCAGCGACGACGGAGGCAACGCGAACAGTTCGAATGAAGTGCTGTTGCAGCAACTGCTCCTCGACAAGCGCGCGGCGGGCCGTGAAGGCGCGAAGGAGTTGCTCGCGTTGCTCCGCGAATCAGACGTCGCGAACTATCTGCGCGCGCGCACCATCACGCAGTTGCTGACGCCGATGACGACGTCGCCGTTCGGCATGTACGCGACTCCGCAGTTGCTGCGTGACGGGCAGGTGCTGACTGACGAGGTCGCCGATGTCCCCGTGATTCTCGGCGTCGACAGCAACGTCTTCGCGATCGCCCGCGCAGATTCACGGTTCGCGATGTCGCGTACGAACGAAGACCGCTCCTTCGAACGCGATCTGAAATTCCACGCGAGCGTCGAGAAGGAACGCGGCGTCGATGCTCCGGCCGACACCATGAAGACCGCGTTCCTCTATCGCTTCGATTGGCACCAGGCGCCGCGCGTCTCCGAAGAGGCCGCGCGCATGTGCCCGGCGGACGGCTTCGACGTCGGCTTCGTGCTGGGCGACGAGACAGGCGAGTCAGACTGTCTGCATCTGTACACCGACGAAAACGAAGCGGGCCGCGTGAAGCTCTCGCGCGCGATGATGTCGTACTGGGCGCAGTTCGCGCGCACCGGCAACCCCGGTCGAGGTGTCGACGGCACGCTCCCTGAATGGAAACCCGCGGCCGCCGAGCACGAGTTCATGATCTTCGACACCGAGCTGCGCATGGACAAGGGCCGCGAGACGCTTGAGGCCATCGAAGCGCGCGCGTGGAATTCGCCGGAGTTCTCCGACGACGCGGAGCGCTGCCAGGCGATGGAGACGCTCTTCAACAGCCAGCGCTGCCCGAAGAAGAAGTGATGCGCGTCGTTTCGTTCAAACCTCCGAGCGGTACGAAGATCGACGGGTACGACTTCGATGCGTTCGAGGTCGAGCTGCACGAGAACGGTGAGGTCGATTTCCGCCTGCTGCTCGGAGAGAACCTCGACATCTACCGGATCGCGCCCGTCGCGCGTCACGGGCGGTTGCGGTTGATTCACATCGACAACGCGGCGGCCGAGATCGACCCCGGCCTCGTGCGCGACCCGATGACGCTCGAGCTCGAACTCTCGTGGCTCGGCGACGGCGCGCCGATCGAATCAGTCAGCTTCAAGGCGAGCGGCGAGGGCGCCTATCAATGCGACCTCACCTTCAGCGATCGGCCTCCGGTTCAGTTGCGCTTCGCTTGATTCACGGAGGCGATTGGAAGCTCATCGACTGGAACGGCGCGTTGTCGTCGAGCACTGGTGAGTCGACGCTGATCTGCACCGACTTCGCGCTCGCGCCGCCCGCGGCTTGCATGCCGAGCGTCGCACTGCCGCCCTTCAAGTTCGCGCAGCCGTTGATGGAGCTGTAGACGACCTTCACGAGATTCGAGGTCTCGTGCACCGTGACCATCGCCGTCAGTGAGTTCGAGCCGCACGTCGTCGCGTCGTGGAGACGCAGGCGGTAGAACAGGTTGAACACGCGGCCTCCAGCGCTGCCGAAGGTCTGGTACTCGAAGTACTCGCCGCTGCCGAAGTCTTGCAGGTCGTCCCAGTAGAACGCGAGGAACGGGTCGGTCGAGAGTGCGCTCGGCAGGGTGGTGTTGGTCCATTGCACCGAGCAGTTGTCGCCGAGGAAGAGCACGCCGTTCGATGACACGCTGACCTGCGTGGTGTTCGCACCGAACCCGGTGAACGTGAACCCGAGCGGAATTGCCGTGGTGCAGCTGTCGTCCGAGAGGTTTTCGACATGCGTCCACGCGGAGCGGTCATCGATGCTGAACTGCATGTTCACGCTGGCGATGATGTTCACCGGGCCGGCGGGGCCCTGTGGGCCGGTCGCACCCGTCGGGCCTTGAGGACCAGCCGGGCCCGTGGCGCCGGTTGCGCCCTGCGGGCCGGTTGCGCCGGCGACCCCTTGCGGACCTTGAGCGCCGGTCGCTCCCGTGGCCCCGACCGGGCCCTGTGGGCCGATCGGGCCTTGCAGCCCCTGCGCGCCTTGCGGACCGGTGGCGCCGGTTGCTCCAGTCGCGCCGGTCGCTCCGCGGCAGTCTTGCGCGTCGCACACGATGTCGGCGTTGGTGTCTTCGGCGGTGTCGCACAGACGGTTGCCGTTGGTGTCCCAACAGGAGATGCCGTCGAGGCCGGCCGAACCCGTTGAACCGACTTCGCCTTGAATGCCTTGCGGGCCTTGCGCACCCGTCGCACCGATCGGGCCTTGAGGGCCGGTGTCGCCGGCGGGCCCCTGCGGGCCGATGGGTCCGGTCAGGCCGGTCTCCCCTTGCGGACCTTGAGCGCCAGTCGCGCCAATTTCACCCTGCGGACCCTGAAGGCCGACCGCGCCGGTTGCGCCGACTTCGCCTTGCGGGCCTTGAGGGCCAGTCGCGCCGGTCAAGCCGGTCTCGCCCTGAATGCCCTGCGCGCCTTGCGGCCCCTGAGGGCCGACATCACCTTGCGGACCCTGCGCGCCGGTCGCACCGACGTCACCCTGCGGACCTTGAGGACCCGTCAAACCAATCGGGCCCATCGGGC
>JBEHYH010000153.1:0-12467 GCA_048498275.1 Myxococcota bacterium
GTGAAAGACGCGCCCGAGTTCTTCGAAGCGCACCTTCGCGAACGGCGGGTACATCATCAGCACCAGGCCAATCGCGATGGGCACTGAGGTCGTGCCGACGCTCATGCGATTGAGCGCCACCGTGAACCCGGGGACGAAGTTGCCGACGGCGATGCCAATGCCCATCGCCGCGAAGATCCACAGCGTCAGGTAGCGGTCGAGAAACGAAAGTCTTCCGGTGATACCAGTGGTCTTGGTGTTCATAGAACAATCGAAGATGAACGATGGGTGGACATTCAGATACCGCCGATCAGTGCGCGGAGCCGTCGAAGTGTTCGCGGCTCGATGCAGTAGCAGGTGCGCGGCCCTGAGACCTCGCCGCGAATCAAACCTGCGTCTTTGAGCACCTTGAGATGCTGCGAAACCGTCGACTGCGCGAGCGGCAATTCATCGACGATGTCCCCGCAGACGCAGGCGTTCTTGTTGATCAGGATGCGGATGATCTTCACCCGCGCCGGGTGTGCGAGCGCTTTGGCGAGCATCGCGAGTTCTTCGTCAGCTGAGTCTCCTTCGATGGGCCTGAGGTCGGGCCGTTCATCGGCAGGCGGGCAGCACTCTTTCGCCACGGGAGGTCGAGCCATCGTTGAATGACGATTAGAGCTCAAGTCGTGTTTGGTCAACCCCCCCGAACGAACAATGCGCGATGGTCGTGGCGGTGGCGGGGTGTAACGAGCTTCTCCGGCACTCACGGCCAGGGCCGTGTCACGGTTTGAGACACTTGTGCCTATTGGGTACGCGCCATGTCCGACGCCGCAGGACTCGACCAGCTGATGAAGGAATTGTCGGAGGGAAACCGAGGGGTTTTCACTCATGTTTTCCAGAAGCTCTGGGGGCCGACGCGCATTCTCTGCATCAAACTGATGGGTGGAGACAGCGATGGTGACGACGCGGCACAGACGGCGATGTTGCGCATTTTCGAAAGAGCCAATGAGTACGACCCGCGTCGCCCAGCGTTGCCGTGGGCGATGGGCATCGCATCGTGGGAATGTCGCACTCTGCTTCGGCGGCGAGCGCGCCTTCGAGAGACCGATGCGCTTCCCAGTGAAAGCGATGATGGAGCAGCCGTGAATGAGCAGGATCAACGGTTGCTCGTCGGCGCGGCGAAAGAGGCGTTGGGCACTCTCTCGGCGTCTGACCAGGAGGCCCTGATTTCAACGTACTGGGAGACCGCGAGTGGCGTCTCTGGTGCCACGCTGCGTAAGCGACGCGAACGGGCGTTGACGCGTCTACGCGATGCTTTTCGGAGGCTCTATGGACTCGATTGACCTCGAGAAGCTCGAACGCCGCGCCCGCGGGGGATACGAGCGCGCGCGAATCGGCTGGAGTCTCGCTGGCATGGTGCCGGTGTTGCTCGTCATCATTGCCGCGGCGCTTCTGGGAAAACGGCCGTCGTCGGCAGCACTCTTCGGAGGAGCCCTCTTCGCAACCGGCACCATGGTGCTGTGGCGTGGCGGTGAGCTGCGCCTCGCGCTCTGGCCCGGTGTGCTGTCGGGGTTGATTCCGCTGACGTGCGCCCTCATCGCGAACCACACGCACATCTGCGCGGGAGGCCATTGCACGACCATGTGTCTGCCAGCCTGCTCTGCCGGCGGAATCGTGGCCGGGCTCGCTGTTTCGTTCATCGCCACACGGCGGAATTTGAGCTGGGGATTCTGGGCGGCCGCCTCCGCCGTCTCGCTGCTGACAGGCGCAATGGGTTGCTCCTGCATCGGCTACGCCGGTGTCGTGGGGCTGGTGGCTGGATTTTCCCTCGGCTTGATGCCGCAACTGCTGCGTCGGCTGCTCTCGTCGAGGTGATGCGTCACGGTTGTTCACGCGCGCGCCTACCTCCGGTCCGCAAGGTTGCGGACTTGAGGAGGTGATTCGTACATGAAGAAGAAGATCAAGGTGCGTCACTGCGGCAACTGAGCGCGTCTGCTC
This sequence comes from Myxococcota bacterium, assembly GCA_048498275.1. GTDB lineage: Bacteria > Myxococcota > Myxococcia > Myxococcales > Myxococcaceae > Archangium_A. Next base: position 1,960 of record JBEHYH010000153.1, read on the forward strand.
GGCGGCGGCCCGGAATTCGGGCTGCCGTTTCCCTGAGTCGGAGTCTCGATGAACCCTGATGTCGTCGTGGTCGGTGGTGGACTCTGCGGAGTTCTCGCCGCGAAGCACATCGCGGCCGCAGGTCACTCGGTGCGAGTTCTCGAAGGGGGGCCAGGGCTCGCGTTGCCTTTGCCACCAGCAGCAGCGGCGTTTAGGCGCGTCGTCGCGTCGGTCACCAGTGCGCCGGGCACAGAGTGGGCCTATCGCGGGCCGCGTGAGTTTGAATGGATCCGCGTACGCGCCCATGGCGGTCGGACGCTCCTGTGGGGCGGGTGGATGGACGTCGTTCCTCCTGACTATTTTCAAGGTCGCCGACGCTCGGGCAGTTCGTGGCCGCGCGAGTTGGAAGACCTCACACCGTGGCTGCCGCATGCCGAGCGGCTGCTCTCCGTTCGCACACGGAGACGTGGAGCACTCCATCGACGATTGGCCGCGCTCGGACACCAACCTCTCGCGAAGCGTGAGGCGAGATCACCCGGTCTCCGGCGAGCGCTGACGGCCGCTGACCTCGAGGTTCCTGAAGTTCTGAGTGTCGAGTGCCCGGTACTGTCTCTTGAGCGACGTGGCACCGTGTTCAGGGTGTACGGACACGAGGAAGTTGTCGCCCGCGCCAGACGCGTCGTGCTCGCGGCGTCACCCGTCGAAACCGCTCGTATTCTCGAACAGAGCCTGCCTCCTCGTGAACGCCGGTTGCGCGTGACGTTCTCTGACCACCTGATTGCTGGTGCTCTCGTGCTCGCCCCACGCACTCGTTCGGGGCCACCTGCAGTCATGTTTCCCGAAGAAGACGCGCGCTTTCGTTTCACCACCGAGGTTCGTGGCCCCAACGCGTTGGAGCAACTCGACGCAGAGGACCTCGCAAATCTCGGCGTGTCGCGCTCGGAAGCAAGAACGCTTTCGTTCTACGTCGTGTTCGCGATGGGAGAGACGGACCCGCGTCAGCCCCGCGTCGTCCGGTTCGATGTCGGCCGGCCTGATGCATTGGGCCGGCCTTCACCGCGGTTCATTCACCGCCCTCACACTCGTTACGAACACGCGCTCGCCAGAGCGATGAACGCCAGTGTCCTCTCACTGGCGCGCTCTTTGGGTTCACGGCGTCGTGCGTTTCTCATTAACGACGCGCGCGAGTTCGCCATAGCCGGGCATGAAACTGGAACGTGTCTTGAACGCGTCGACGCGCACGGCGAAGTCTCGGCACTCCGCGGAGTCTTTGTCGCGGATGGCGCGGGCGTGCCTGCTGCGACCGATCGTCACCCGAGTCTGCTGCTGGCGGCAAACGCGTTGCGCGTCGCGGATGCTGTCGTGAACAGCCTGCACCGATAGTCTGTCGTTGCTGGCGCTCACGCGCTTTCAGTGCTGCTCACCAGCCGACCAGTGATCCCTGACGAGTTGATTCTGCAGTGCTCCTTCTTCTATACATTCAAACATGCGTGCGAATGTTCGAGTGTTGAGCAACGCTTCCGATGCTCGCGACGCCGTTCTCTGTGACGTGCCGTGCTTCAAACCCTCCTTGGTGCGCCGGCTGCGTGCTGCGCTTCCATCAGACGATGCGCTTCAAGACGTCGCGGTTCTCTTTGGCGCGCTGGCAGATCGAACTCGCCTCAAGGTGCTGCACTCGTTCAGAGGCGGCGAGGAGCTGTGTGTCTGTGACGTGGCCCATGTCGTCGGTATGAGCGTGTCCGCCGCCTCACACCACCTCCGGAAGCTTCGCGACCTGCGAATCCTCAAGCACCGGAATGACGGACGTATGGCGTACTACAGCATCCGCGAACCATTCGCCTTGAAGCTGGCGACGCAGGCTCTCCAACGTGAGACCACCGCATGAACACCGCGTCGAGCTCCACGCTCGCCTCGGTGCGGGAACAACTTCGGGAGGCAACCCTCGCATCCAAGTGTCATGGTTGCGGCTGCTTCCAAAAAGCGATCGAAGAACTCGAAGGAACCGAGAGCGGTAAGACCGAGCTTCAAGACTCACTCGTCGGTGCTCGCGCCAGGTTGGTGTCGAGGAAGTACGATTGTCTCGGTTGCGAGGTCTGTTTTCCCGCCATCGCGGTGAACGCCTTTGCCTCCGCGTTCCCCGATGCAGCGAACGTGCTGAATTCCTGTCCGACGGAGATGCCCGAAAGTCGCCTGGGTTGGCCGCCGCTTGCTGGAGACTACCGAGCGCTGCGCTTTGCCGCGCGGGTCGCGGTCTGCACCCTCAACGACGAATCGTTGGCGGCACGACTCGCCGCCCGCGCTCCTTCCGGACTGGCCTTGGTCGGAACTCTTCGCACGGAGAACCTCGGCATCGAACGCATCATCACCAACGTCCTCGCCGATCCCCACATCCGATTTCTGGTTCTGTGCGGCGAGGACACTCAGCGTGCCGTGGGTCACCTGCCCGGCCAGTCGCTCGAGAGCCTGTTCGCGCATGGGCTCGATGAACGCGGCCGCATTCGCGGTGCGATGGGCAAGCGGCCCTTGTTGAAGAACGTCACGCGAGAGCAGGTCACCGCCTTCTTGCAGCAGGTGACACTCAAGGCGCTGATTGGGGAACGCGGGGAAGAGACCGTCCTCCGTCAGATAGAGGAATGTGCGAGGAAGCCGACTGAAGCATTCGTTGGTGCTCCAAGCTCCAATGCCGTCACGACGGTGGTCGCCCTGGAGCCTGAGCGCCTCGTTTCCGACCCGGCCGGATTCCTCGTCGTCTACCCCGACCGCCCCAGAGAGAGGCTCGTCGTCGAGCACTATGCGAATGATGGCACCCTGAACTGTGTCGTTCTCGCAGCGACGGCTACGGCGATGTACTCGGAGATCATCGCGCGCAAGCTCATCTCCAGGCTCGACCACGCGGCCTACCTCGGACGAGAGCTGGCCCGCGCGGAGCGCAGCCTGAAATCGAACGAGCCGTACGAACAGGACAAGGCGCCAGGGAGACAAGAACCCGAACAACGCGAGCTCCCCTCGCAAAGCTGCGGGTGTCGCTCGAGCTGCGCTACCGATACTCAACAAACGGAGAACTCACGATGACTCGATGGCTCGGACTCGTAGCGATCGCGGCGGTGGTCGCGGGCATCATCACGTACAAGACGGTTGTTCGAAGTGACAAGCCAATCGAAGGCGTTGCGGCGTCGCGACCGGTCTCGCCCGCAGTCGTCTTGTTCGCGAACCCGCGTGAAGCCGGCGACGCGTGTGGCTGCGGGCAGATCATTCGAATGGTGAGGGCCTCCGCGTCCAGGGGGGCGGCGGTGCGCGAGGTAGACCCGGCCAAGGAGCCAGAGGTTGCAAAGAAGTACGGAGTCACGGTCGCACCGACGGTGTTGGTGCTCAGTCAGGAAGGTGCAGTGGTACAGCGCCTCGTTGGCGAGAGCGCGGAGACGATCGAGTACATCCAACTCGCTCTCAATCAGGCAGAGAAGGCGAAGCCGTGAGCGGAATCGCTGAGAGCCTGAGCCAGACGTTGACGGCTGGCGGCTTTCTCGCGCTTCCGTTTGCGCTGCTCGGTGGGGTCGTTACCGGTCTCAACCCCTGTTGTCTTCCGCTCTTTCCTGCAGCCGCCGCGACTTGCTGCGCAACACGTGACGAGGGCGAGGAGCGAAATCTGGCGCGAGCGGCCGCCTTCGTATTCGGCGTTGCACTGGCGACAACCGTGCTTGGCATCGTCGCGGTCGTCGCGGGGCGTTCGATGACGGCTGTGGCGGGTTGGGCGGCTTACGCGATCGCTTTCGTGCCATTGATCATGGCGGCGCATCTGCTCGGCTTCGTACGCATCCCGATGCCGACAACATCGGCGAAGGGTGGACGGCGTGGAATCTTCGGAGCGCTCGTGGCTGGGCTACTGCTGTCGTTGATTCTCGTTCCGTGCGGAACGCCGGTGCTTGTCTCCGTGCTCTCGTTTGCGGCGATCAAGGGAAGCGTTTCCTATGGTGCGGTGCTTCTCTTCGTCTATGGCCTCGGCGCTGGTCTGCCCGTTCTCGTGGTCGGTACCGCCGCCGGCAAGTTGGCGCGGCGGTTCGAGCTCTCGGGGGCACGAGTCTGGGTGGACAGGGTGACCGGAGTCGCGTTGCTTGGCGGCGGTCTGTATCTCGTGTGGGTGATCTGACGGTCGAGATCTAGGCGCGAGTCGGCATTCAGGCGTTCTTGCTGCGACCGATCGTCACCCGACGCTGCTACCTGCGGCAAACGCGTTGTGCGTCGCGGATGCAGTTGTGAACAGCCTGCACCGATAGGGGGTGTCACGACTTTCGGACGCACGGCCTATCTCCAGCGTGGAAGCAGACGCTCAACTTTTGCAGCAGGCCAGGTGCAGGTACGAACGTGCTCGTTTCAAGCGCGCGTTGCTGGGCGCTCTGCCGCTGTTGGCACTCGTGGTGCTTTCACTGTTGTTCAGCACACGACCCGTTTCGACGCTGATGGTGGCGGCAGGCTTGATGAGCACCGCAGTGGCATTGTTGTGGTTCGGGCATGGGTTTCCCCGCGCCGCGTTGATGGGCGTCGCTGCGGGCACGCTTCCTCTCTCTCTCGTGTTGTGCAGCGCACGTGTCGGCCACGCCTGCGCTGGGCCGTGGTGCATGCAACTTTGCTTCACCACCAGCGCCATCGGCGGAGCGGCCGCCGGTCTCCTCATCGGCTCGTGGGCGTTCGGAAAGCGCGTGCGGTTGCCTCTGCTGGGCACTGCGGTCGGCACAGGATTGCTCACGGGGGCGATGGGGAGCACGTGCGCGGGTTTCACCGGCCTCGCGTTTCTTGCTGTGGGGCTGATTGTCGGCGTCGCTGTGCAGTGGGTGCGGAGCGAGGTGCTCGCATGACTGGAGGAATCCAACGAGCGTTGTCGGCGGTTGGCGCGGTCGCGCTCGCGACGGTGGGACTCGTCGTGATGTGTGTCGTGCTGATGCCGCGCGATGCCTTCTCGACACGCGTCGCCCCATCGCGTCTCGAGACCATCCTTGCTCAGACGATGCGACGGCTGGCGCTGACCGAACATCGCCAGACCCTCCGCGCTCCGCACGTGACGGAGGCTGCGCTTGTCGAGGCGCAATTGCACTGGGCCTCGCATTGCGCGAACTGCCACGCCCCCGATGGTTCCGGCGAAACCATGTTGGGGAAAAACCTCTACCCACCGGCGCCTGACCTGCGCTCGGAAGTGAGTCAGCAATTGTCCGACGGCGAAATTTATTCGGCCATCAACAACGGCATTCGTCTGACCGGTATGCCCGCCTGGGGAGAGCAGGGCGATGACGACTCAGAAACGTGGGCGCTCGTCGCGTTTATTCGCACACTGCCGACGCTGAGCGATGCGACTCGCTCGACCATCATCGAGAACCTTCCTCGCACTCCGCAGGAAGAAACCGAGAACCGCGAAGAAGACGACTTTCTTCGTGGAGCCACACCGTCCCCCCGACAGCACGAGGAGCATCAATGAAACGCCACGTATTCTTCGCCGTTCTTTCTTTGTCGACGATCGTCCTTGCCCATGGGGGTGGCCATTTGAAGGGCGTCGTCTCCACGATCTCCGACGCTCAACTGACCGTCACGACCGAAGAGAAGGACACGGTGGCGGTCGCGCTCACCAAAGAAACGCGCTTCGAAAATGACGGCAAGCTCGCTACGGCGAAGGAGCTGACGGCAGGGCAGCGGGTGGTTGTGCACCTGAAGAGCCACGCCACGCCAGCGGTAGCCGTGTTGGTGAAGTTCAGCCTCGCGCCGGCCACGCGCATCGACGTGTCGGTGACCGGTGATGGTTTCGTAGTGACGAAAGCGCCGACGCTGAAGGTTGGACAGCCTGTGACGTTGGTGGTGACGCGAACCGTGGAGAAGACCTGCGCCACTGACATCGTGATGAAGGACTTCGGCGTCAACGCCCCATTGCCGCTCAACAAGCCCGTGGAGGTCACGTTCACGCCGACGAAATCAGGTGACGTCACGTTCACCTGCGCGATGGGCATGATCTCCGGCTCGCTCAAGGTGGAGTAACCGGTGCGCGCCGTCGTCGTCAGTCTGGTCCTCACGTGCGCTGTTGTGGCGCGCGGGCAGCAATCAGATGCGCAGTTGGCCGCGCTGATTGATGAAGCCATCGCTGCGAGGCCGGAACTGGCGCAGGCGCAGGCCGAACTTCGAGCCGCGCGAGAACGAGTTCCGCAGGCGTCTGCGTGGCCTGATCCGATGCTGCAGGTGGGCGTGCAGAACGACAGCTTCAACAAATGGCAGGTCGGCAAGATGGAGACCAGTTGGGTGCTGTTCATGGCGTCGCAGACCATCCCGTTTCCGGGGAAGCAGGCGCTGCGAGGTGATGTCGCTTCTCTCGAGGTCACCCGTCGGAAACTGGCGGTAGAGCGGGTTCGCCTCGGAACCATTGCGGACGTGCGGCGCGCGTACCTCTCGATGCAGCTGTCCCGCGCACGTGTAGCGCTTCTCGATGAACGAATCGCGCTGCTTCGGCAAGCCGCAGACGCAGCCCAGAATCGTTACGAGAGCGGGAGCGGTGCTCAGGCAGACATTCTCCGCGCCCGACTCGAAGTTTCACGCGTGCAACAACAGCGCGTGGCACGTGTCGCCGAAGCAGCGGTGCAGCAACAGGCGTTGAACCGACTTCGGGGTAAGTCGCTTGGGTCGGAAATCGACGGCGCGGCTTTCGCGGGACTCGTGTTTCCTCCTGTGCCCGACGAGACCGCGGTCATCGAGCGCTTTGAAAACGGCAGTCCGGAGCTTCTGGCGTCACGTGCGTCGATTCAGGGGGCTCAGCGTTCGCGCGAGTTGAGTCAGCGGCAGTACTTCCCCGATTTCTCCGTCGGCGCCGGCGTGATGGTTCGCGGGAGCCTCGACCCGATGTGGACGGTGACGCTCGGAGTGCCGTTGCCCGTCTTCGCGGCCGTGAAGCAGTCTCGCGAAGTAGCCGAGGCAAATGCGAATCTCAGCGCTGCCGGAAGCAACGCGGTGACGGTGCAGCAGTTGGTGGTTCTTCGTGTCGCACAGCAGCTCGCTTCGTGGCGTGCGTTGGAACAGGTGTGGAACGCGTATCAGCAGCAATTGTTCGGTGAGGCCGACGCGGCGACCGAGTCGACGTTGATGCAGTACCGCACAGGCCTCGTGCCATTTTCGTCGGTGCTCGAGGCGACGAATACCTCCATCGAGTTGAAGGATGAAGCCTTCGGAGTGTTGACCGAGGCATGGCGGCTCGCCATCGCCCAAGACGAACTCTCCTTGAACGATGCGGGGCAGACGGCTCCGGCGGGAATGTGACGATGGTTTCCAAAACACGTCTGGGACTGCTGCTTCTTTTGACGGCCACGGTGTCTGGGGGGCTGGGTGCTTTCGTATCGCGCATCTCCACTCACGCAGCCGACACGGCCGATGCCGTCGAGAAATACCAGTGCCCGATGCACCCGGAGATCGTGCGCGACCATCCCGGCGAATGCCCAATCTGCGGCATGAAGCTGGTCAAGATGACGCGCACCACGCCGTCGTCGCGTGCGTCCGCAGATGCCGGTGGTCTGGCAGTCATCGACATCGATTCCACTCGGCAGCAGTTGATTGGCTTGCGCACCGCGAAGGTCGACCGAGGTTCAGTGGGCGGCTCGTTTCGAACGTCGGCGCGGGTCAGCGCGGACGAGAGAAGAGTGCGCCGGATCAACGTGAAGGCTGCCGGCTACGTCGAAAAGGTGTTCGTCGACTTCGCCGGCAAGGCGGTGCGGCGTGGGCAGCCGCTGTTCTCGTTCTACAGCCCCGATGTGCTTGCGGCGGAGAACGAGTACCTCGTCGCGGTCAAAGCGCAATCGGCGGCGCTCGCGGCTTCGGCTCGGCGCAAGCTGGAGTTGTGGGACGTGCCAGCTTCCGAGCTCGAGCGGCTCGCGCGTGAGGGCACAGCGAGCCGTGCGGTGACGATCTTCTCGCCGGTCAGCGGTGTGGTGACGAAGAAGGAGGTCGTGGAAGGGGCTCGGCTCGAAACCGGTGCTACGCCGTATGAAGTCGTCGACCTGTCGACGGTCTGGGTGCTGGCCGATGTGTATGAATCGGAGCTTCGCTTCGTGGAGCCTGGTGTGCCGGCACGATTGACACTGGCCGCGTTTCCCGGAGTGACTTTCGAGGGCACTGTTCTCTTCGTCGACCCGGTGTTGGACGCGGCGACTCGTACCGCACGCGTGCGACTGGAGTTCGCCAACCCGCGAGGCGAGCTGCGGCCGGAGTTGTTTGGCGAAGTCGTCATCGAACGGCCCGCACGCGAAGTGATTCGTGTTCCAACCGACGCGTTGGTTCGAAGTGGCACGGAGGACGTGGTGTTTCTCGCTTCAGGGGAGGGGCGTTTCGCGCCGCGGAAAGTGCGAATCGGTGAAGTGGGGCGCGACTTCTCTGAGGTACTCGAGGGTCTGAATCCGGGCGAGGCCGTCGTCACGCGCGCGACGTTTCTCGTCGATTCGGAGTCACGGCTGCGCGCGTCGTTGGAGCGGGTTTCGCCTGCGTCTGCGCAGCCTGACGCAGCGGTGATGTCCACTCACCCGGGCCACGGAGTGACACCGTGATACGCGCCATCATCCGCTTCTCAGCGGAACATCGGTACCTGGTGATCGCCGCGACCATCGTCGCGCTGGCGTTCGCCTGGTACTCGATGAAGACGATTCCACTCGATGCGCTCCCTGACCTCGCGGACACGCAGGTCATCGTCTACTCGCGGTGGGACCGCAGCCCCGACGTCATCGAAGATCAGGTGACGTATCCCGTCGTCACCTCGCTCCTTGGGGCCCCGCGAGTGAAGGCCATTCGTGGCTTCTCCGACTTCGGTTTCAGCTTCGTCTACGTCATCTTCGAAGACGGCACTGATCCCTATTGGGCGCGAACGCGTGTGCTCGAGTACCTGTCGAAGATTCAGCCGCAACTTCCCGCAGGAGTGCGAACGGAGCTGGGACCCGACGCGTCGAGCGTGGGCTGGGTGTTTCAATACGCGCTGGTCGACCGCTCCGGGAAGAACTCGCTCGACGAGCTCCGCAGCTATCAGGACTGGTCACTCCGCTACGCGCTTCAGTCGGTTCCGGGCGTCGCGGAGGTCGCCACTGTTGGCGGTCAGGTTCGCCAGTACCAGGTGAACGTCAACCCGAACGCGCTGGCAGCCCGAGGGCTCGCCCTTGATGTTGTCGTCAACGCGGTGCGCTCGGGGAACAACGACGTCGGTGGCCGCCTCGTGGAGTTCTCGGGTCGCGAATACATGGTTCGTGGGCGCGGCTACGTGAAGCGGATCGAAGATCTGGAGTCGCTGGTCCTGAAGAGTGAAGGAGGAACCCCGGTAACGGTGAAGGACGTGGCCTCCGTCACTCTGGGGCCGGAGCTTCGACGGGGACTTGCAGATCTCGACGGCGAAGGAGACGTGGTGGGCGGCATCATCGTCATGAGGGAAGGCGAGAACGCGCTCAACGTCATCAATCGCGTGAAGCAGCGCATCGAGGAGCTCAAACCTTCAATGCCTCCAGGGGTCGAGGTCGTCACCACGTACAATCGCTCGGAGTTGATCGTCTCGGCGATCGAGACGGTGAGCGACAAGCTCATCGAGGAAATCATCGTCGTTTCGCTGATTATTCTGTTGTTCCTCTGGCACTTCCCCTCGTCGCTGGTGCCCATCATCACCATTCCGGTGTCCGTCGCGCTCTCGTTCATTCCCATGAAGTTGATGGGGCTCAACGTGAACCTGATGTCGTTGGCAGGCATCGCCATCTCCATCGGAGTTCTGGTCGACGGCGCCATCGTCGAGGTCGAGAACGCGTACAACAGGATTCACCTGTGGCTGGAGGGTGGCCGCAAGGGCGATTTCTACAAGGTTCGACTTGAGGCGCTCATGGAGGTCGGCCCGGGCGTCTTCTTCTCGTTGCTGGTCATCGCTGTGGCATTCATGCCGGTGTTCACATTGATCGACCAGGAAGGTCGGCTCTTCAGACCGCTCGCGTTCTCGAAGAACCTTGCGATGGCGATCGCTGCATTGTTGGCGATCACACTCGACCCGGCGATTCGCATGCTGTTTGCGCGCATCGACCCGTTCACCTTCAAGCCGGCGTGGCTCGCGCGCGTCGCGAACGCGCTCTTGATCGGACGGTACCGCGCCGAAGAAGCCCACCCGGTGAGTCGCCTGCTGCATCGTCTCTACGAAGGGCCGTGCCGCTTCGTTCTGCGGCACCCGAAAGCAACGGTGCTGGCTGCCATCGCGTTGGTGGCCACCGCGGTCCCTCTCTACTTGAATCTCGGGTCAGAGTTCATGCCGCCGCTGCGCGAAGGAACGCTGCTGTTCATGCCTTCGGCAGTGCAGCCCGGCATGTCGGCCGCGGAGGCGCAGCAGTTGCTGCAGACGCAGGACAAGTTGCTTCGCACGGTGCCCGAAGTCGCCCGTGTCTTCGGCAAAGCGGGCCGCGCCAACACGTCCACCGACCCGGCTCCATTCACGATGATGGAGACCATCGATCGCTGAACACGAAGGTGCGCGCGGAAGCAATGTCGCCGATGTCGCGATA
>JBEHYH010000154.1:0-12361 GCA_048498275.1 Myxococcota bacterium
CGAGGCGCCTGCCGCCGAGCCTGTGGCGACGCCCGCGGCGAACGGAGCGGCCCACGTGGCTCCCCCGCCTGCCCCGCACAGCCAGCCGGCCGGCCCGCCTTCGGCCTTGTTCACTACAGCCATCTGGACGGGCACCATATCCCCCCCCTGCCGGGTGGGCCAGACGCGTTCGCTCATGAGGGTCGCGCGACGATCAGCGCCTCGCGGGCGGGCAGATCTAGGCCGGTGGCCGGCTCATCGAGCATAGACTCGTATGAGCTCGAGCTCCTGAAGTTGGCGACTGCGGCGCTCGAAGCGCGTGCAGGCAAAAAGCAGGCGCCGCTCACGTTTCAGAGCGCGAATGGCACGTATACCGCGTTCATCCTCGATGAAGAGGAGACGCTGTTCGCGGTGGTGCTGATGAAGCTCCGGCCGCGAAGCCCGGTGGAGCAACGCGCCGGCCCTCTGCGTTCGATGGGTGCGGCAGACACCAACCGCCCGACTCGTCGCTCGCGCGCTCCACATGAGGCTGGACGTGCGAGAGGAACCGCAGAAGCAGCAGCCGATTCACACCGGCTGCCTCGTGGCACTGGAACGCCTTCAGGTGAAGCTCAAGACGATGTGTCGGTTGAAGCCGACGAGTTCCTCGGTGGGAGCCCAGAGCTCCTGGTGATGCCGCGCCCACCGTTTGCGACGTGCCCGGCATCGACGGCGACGCGCGTGACGAAACCGGCGCCGTCCTCGCGCACGTTCCATCGCTCGGCGAGCTCCGCGCGTATTGCGCGTTCATCACCCGGTAGAAAATCGGCGGCTCCGGCAGTCGCGGAGGGAACGCGCGGAGCGCCAGTGTTCTGATGAGCTCGCGTTCGCGAGGGCCGACCGTGTTCATGGCGGCACAGCCGGCGCTCGCGAGTCGCCCGAGGTGACCTGCGGGCGCGCGGGCGACAGGTCGAAGCTGACGCCCAGGCGCACGTCGAGCCAGAAGCCGCCGACGAGAAGCGCCCGCGCGTCGTCGATGCGCACGTCGATGCCCCGCCAGCCGTAGCCCGCTCCCAACTCGGCGGTGAACCACGCCATGCCGGTGAGGTGCCGATGAAGACTGAGCACCCCGCTGCTGCCGAGCAGAAGGCCCGTCGACTGCCGCCCCGACACGTCGGGCCGGTTCGCGGTGCCCTTGATGATCGCCAACGAGGCTTCGGTGCGAACGCCGAGACCGAAGCGCCAGCGTTCACCCCATTCGTGACGAAGGCCGAGACTCACCGTCGGCGCCCAGACCTCGACGACACCGACCTGCTGCGTGACGCGCGTGCCCTGCAGAAAGAGCGCGAGTTCTCCCCACCATGCTCGCGCAGACGTCGACATCGCGACCTCGACGCCGCCGTTCGGCATCAGACCCGGTTTCGTGAAGAGCACGCGCGCGCCGATGAAGGGTTGCAGCGTCGGCAGCCATTGCGTCGGAGGCGTCGCCGGTTCTTCGACGCGCTCCTCGAGCATCACGGGGCACGGAGGCAGCTCGCGGCGCACGAACTCCGCGGCGGCGAGCGCGACGATGCGCGCGCGTGAAGCGCCGAGATCGGGTTGCAGCGGGAGCACGTCATGAAGCTGCGCTTCTTCGCACTCGCCGCGCACCGTGAGCTGCGCCTCTGATTCATGCAGGTCGATGACGAGCACGCGATCGGCCTGCGCAGAAGTACCGAGCTCCAGCCGGAGCAACCGCACGAGCTCCTGCGACTCGAGGTGTTCGCTCGAGTTGGCGATGTCGACCCTCAGCCCCGGTGGGATCACCGCCTCGAGGTGCTGCTCCGCGGTGAACAACGTGGCGACGAGCAGCGGCAGACAGCTCGAACTCATTCCGCTCCGCAGCGTTGAGCCGCGCCGACGTACCGCGCGTTCGGAAAGAGTGAACGGTATTGCCCGGCGACTTCACGGCAGCGCGTCAGGTTGTGCGCGCGCCGGAGCGCCTCAATCCACCGGACGAAGGCCTGTTCACGCAGCGCTTCGGGCAGGCCGAGCAGATTCGCGCGCTCGAAAGAGAGGCTCGCGTCGTCGAACGCTTCGAGTTGTTCGAGCTGAATCTTCCCGATGGTGAACGCGGCGACGGGCGCCATCGCGTCGTCGGGGTGCGCGTCGATCAGCCGATTGAGCACGCCGATCGCTTCGTACGGGTGCCCTGACACGCGCGCGACGTCGGCGAGCGCGAACAGCTCTTCAGCGGAAGGCCCGGTGTCGAGCGCCGGAGCGCCCGCATCGGCCACCAGCTCGAGCGGCGGCGGCGGTGTGATCGCGCGCTTCTTCAAGGCAGGGGTGGGCTGCTCGATCGCCGTTGGCTCGACGCGCACCTCTTCGAGTTCCTGCGGCGAGGTGAGTTCGAACGTCTGACCGTGTTCCAGCCGGCGCACCCGATTGAGAACGCGCTCACCGCGCACCAGCACGACCCCTCGCTCGACCGACACACGCACGCCGGTTTCAGACCTCGCGACGATGAACTTCGTGCCGACGACCTCCACCGTCACCAGCCCGGTCTCGATCGTCCATCGGCGCGGGCCTCCAGGGGGAATGTCGAACTCTATTTCGCCGCGATGCAGGAACACCGAGAACACGTGCGCGCTGTTCTCGAGAATCTCGAGCTCAGACGGCTGCAGACTGCGCAGGTGAGAACCGTCGCTGAGCACGAGCTCCGTGTTCGCGCGCTGCAAAGCGGCGAGGTGCCGTTCGTCGAGCGCGCGACCGTCGGCCATGAGCGGGCCGGGTGTCTCGGGCGCGCGCGATGAGAATGCCCAGAGCCCCCCCAGCGCCAACGCGAGACAGGCGAGAGCGAGCACGACGGCGCGCGTGGGCCGTTGCCGGCGTGGTCGGTCGAGCGACTTCGAGAGCCGTGACCAGACCCGCTGCGCGCCGAGCTCCGAGCCGCCGTCGCGCAACGCCTCGCGAATGGGGTTGGGCAGTTCAGACATCGCTCACCTCCGGGCGGTGCAGATGCCGCGCGACGACCGCGTCGGCCTCGGCGATGCGGCGTTTGGTGGTCGCCAGCGAGCACTCGCACGCGTCGGCGACTTCCTGCAGCGCGTAGCCTTCGACGTTCCTCAACATCCAGGGGATGCGCGTCTTCGGATCGAGGCGGTCGAGCGCCTTCTGCAGCAACAGGAGCTCGGCGTTGCTTTCCGGCGCCAGCCCGGGCGCCGCGAGATCGATCAGCGACGCGTCCGCGGCGGCGCCCATACCCAGCCGTCGGAGGAGTCGCAGCCGCCGCGCCTTCCGGTACACGAAGCTGATCGCGATCTGCAGGAGCCAACCGTGCAGCGAATCGGCATCACGAAGCTGCTCGAGCCGCGAGAACGCGAGCAGAAACGTGTCGTGGAGCACGTCTTCGGCATCTGCGCGTACCGCCAGCAGCCGGGTCACCGTGGCGAGCAATGAGGCCGCGTGGCGCCGGTACAACGTCTCGCGTGCGCGCGCGTCTCCGTGACGAGCCGCCTCGAGCAGCGCTTCGTCGTCGGGAGCTGCTGATTTCAGCACGTGGGCAGACATCGAGGGGGGTGCATACTCCTTGAGCCCCGAGCGCGAAGAAACGGCTCAAGAAACTGCCCGTGAGCCGGATCCGCGCGAAGAGGGCTCTTCTGAATCATGAACACACAACGCGTTGGAGCTCTGGTCGTGGGGTTGCTGGTCGTCGGCACGTTCCCCGCGTGCTTCACCACGGTCGATCCGTTCACGCCCACCGATGCGGGGCAGGTCACGCCGCGGCTCAAGCCCAACGTGATGCTGCTCGTCGACAATTCCGGTTCGATGACCGAGCCCATCACCGGAGGCGGTACGCGCATCGACGCGCTCAAGGCGGCCGTGAGTACGGTGCTGACCGGCGACGGTTCCGCCGCGCGCTTCGGGCTCGCGGTGTTCCCGGAGAACGCCGCGGCGACCCAGAGCATCCGGGTCGAACTCCCCGCCGCATCGACGACCGATGACTCCGCGACCCTGCAGACGAACGCGAACGCGGTGAATGAGGCGATTCAGCTCCTCACTCCGTCGGGCGGCACTCCGACGGCGTCGTCTCTCGCGTTCGTGGGCGCCGTCCCCGGGCTGAACGCCGCCGACGCTCGCGCCGACTTCGTGGTGTTGATCACCGACGGCCAGCCGAACCTCAACTCGGCGAACCCCAACGCCATCTGCGACTGTGGAACCACCTGCGAGCAGGCCCGCAAAGACGCGTGCGCCTGCACGCAAGGCTCGTGTGACTCCCCCGGGCTGTGCGCGGTGGGCTGCCTCGATGCCGACGCGACGATCGGCAGCATCAATTCGCTGCGCGCCAACCGCCACATCACCACCTACGTCGTGGGCTTCGCCGACGACCTCACGAGCGACGATGCGAAGGCGCTGATGAACTCGATGGCCGCGGCGGGCGGTTCGTCGACTGCGTATTCGGCCGCGAACGGCGCCGAGCTCACGCAGGCCCTGCTCGACATCATGGGCAGGATCGCCGCGTCCGCCGACGGCGGCATGTGAGTCGGGTAAGTCATCGGCATGAGCGACAAGAGCCTTCAGGAAACGTACGCGCCGCACAACGCGTGCTTCGGCTGTGGTCCGAGCAACGAAAAGGGGCTGCGCATCCGCTCCTTCGCGGAGGGCGACAAGGTGATCGCCACCTGGTCACCGCAGCCGCACCACGAAGCGTTCCCCGGAGTGCTCAACGGCGGCATCATCGGCTCGCTCCTTGATTGTCACTGCAACTGGGCCGCGTGCCATCACCTGATGGTGCGCGACGGCCTGCAGTCGCCGCCGTGTACTGTCACCGCCGACTATTCCATCGTGCTCAAGCGCCCGTGCCCCACCGACGTGCCGCTGACGCTCACCGCGCACGTCGTCGAGGCCGATGGCCCGAAGGTGGTCGTCGAGGGCGTGCTCGAGTCACAGGGCAAGGTGCGCGCGACGTGCAGAGGCACTTTCGTCGCCGTCACCGAAGGGCATCCCGCGTACCATCGCTGGTGAATGCGCCTCGGCGTCAACTACCCGAAGAATGCCGCGCAGCTCGTGTTGCGCACTGAAGCGGATTGGTCGCGCGACCTCACGCCGGTCGAGGTGACCGAGACGCAGGCCTGGTTCGAGGTCGACGTGAAGATCACGTTGCCGCTCAAGCCGTGTCTTCGTGACGGAGACACGCTCCATTGGGCGCACGGGCTCAACTACATCGTCACGGAGGCCGAAGGCCCGCGGCAGCTCTGGCCGTACTTCTTCGATTCGCCGCACGGCCGCGTGACCGATCTGCAGCACGTCGAGTTCGAGGGCGTCACGCGTGGCATCCGGGTCTATCTCCCTCCGGGCTATTCGGAGAACACGCTGCGCAGGTTCCCGGTGCTCTACATGCAAGACGGGAAGAACCTCTTCTTCCCCGAGGAGGCGTTCGGCGGCCGTGAATGGAAGGTCGACGAGACGCTCGATCGCCTCGACAGCATGAACGCGCTGCGGAAGGTGATCGTGGTCGGCGTCGCTCCCGCTGATCGTCAACATGACTACACGAAGCCCGGCTACGACTCCTACGCGCGGTTTCTGGCGCACAAGGTCAAGCCGATGATTGACTCGACGCTGCGCACGCTCCCGGAGCCGCAGAACTCGATCGTGATGGGGTCGTCGCTCGGCGGCGTCGCGGCGCTGCACGTCGCCTGGTCGCACCCGCACGTGTTCGGCCGCGTGGCGTGCATGTCGTCGACGTTCGGCGTGTTCGACGATCTCTTCGAGCGCATCGCGAACGAGCCGAAGCGCGAGCTGCTGGTGTACCTCGACTCCGGGTGGCCGAAGGACAACTACGAGCGAACGAATGCGATGCGCGATCTGCTGATGAGCCGCGGCTTCAGGCTCGGCGCCGAGCTGCTCCAGTTCAGCTTCCCCGAAGACGGGCACGACGAAACGTCATGGAGTCACCGGCTGCATCTGCCGTTTCAGTTCTTCTTCGGGCACGCGTGGCGGCGTTCGCGCGGCGAGCAGTGAATGGGCGTGCTGTTCTTATGGGAGAGCCTTCGCCAGTCGCGACGCGGGCTCGCTTTCGGCAAGGCGCTCATTGTTTCGCCCTCGCCGTCAAAGCGTCTTCAAGAACGCGATGAGATCAGCGCGCTCATCACCACTCAACGAATCGCCGAACGTGTGACCGGTGTTGTGCAGGCCGGCCTTCGTCGTGTCGTAGACGCGCGCGCGATCGGCAGCAGGTGGATTCGTCGGAGCCGCAGTCAGCACATCGACCTTCAGACCCACGTTCACCTCGTCGTACTCGGCGGCTGACGTGCCACGAATACGGAAGAACGCCGGGCGCGACGCCGAGTCGAGGACACCGGCCACCGTCGGCACCGAACCGTTGTGAAAGTACGGCGCGCTCGCCCACAGCCCGCGCAACGGAGGCGCCACGTACTTTCCACTCGCGGTCACCGGCACATCGCCGCCGAACCACGACGCGTTCACCAGCGCCGCTTCGTTCACTCCATATTTCTCAGCGCGCTCTGCGTCGGTTCCAACAGTCGTCTCCACGCTCTCGGCACGCTCGCACCGATCATCGCGATGACATGAAACGCAGCGTTCGCGGTACATCGCGCGCCCGCGTTCAACCGCCGCCACATCAGGCGCCGCGAATGGCCACGACGGCGGCTGCATCGACAGAAAATACTGCCGCACGTTCTCCGCTTCGGGTTCGAGCGCTTCCAACTGTTGCTGCGTGGCGCCGAACGCGAGCTGCGTCGCGAGGAACGTCCGATGCATCGACGAAGGCGCGCTGCCATCGGTGTACAGCCGGGTCTTCGCGGAGATCGCCCACCACGCCGGCGGGTCCTGGTAGCCGAGCTCGGTGTTCACCTGCGCGCCCGGCGCCTGCTGCTTCGCGAGCTGCATGGTCAGGCCCATGATGTCGGTGACTCCGCGCGCTCCGGTGCGGATGTCGGGCGTCGGCGGCGGAGGTTGATTCGCGGCGACGGCGAGCGCCTTCAGATCATCGACCAGCAGCTCGAGGTCCAACTGATTGTTCGCCGCGCCGAGCATCGGCACGCCCGCGACTTCGCCCGAATGGCACACCAGACAATCAGCGCGCACGTTGCCGCCGCTCTGCCGAAAGCCCCACGGGAGATTGTCGTTCGCGACTGGTGACGCCGTGGGCCCGTAGCGAGCGCGCGTCGCGGCAGGCACGTCAGCCGGCTGCGCGCCGCCCCAGACGAACCACAGATTGTCCCACGCGAGGCGCGGCACGAAGTCGCCGCCGAAGGTGCCCGAGGTCAGCGCGACGGAGCCCGCATCAGCCGCCTCGGCGTCGAACGCTTCGAGCGCGAGACATTCCACACCGGCATCGGGCGGAGCTCCGCCGTCGGTGCTGCGAGTGACTCGGTGAAGCCCCGCATCGATGTTCGACGCGGGAACAGGGGCGCACGCAGCCAACGCCGCGCACGCCCACCAGAACCTCACTTCGCGAGCAGGTCCCGGTACGCGGGGCGCTCAGGCAGCGGCTGCTTGTTGCCGAGGTAGTGACGCTCGTTGCCGATCTTGTCCTGCAGCAGCATCAGACCGTCGAACACCTGCTCCGGGCGCGGAGGGCACCCGGGGATGTACACGTCGACGGGGATGATGCGGTCGATGCCCTGGAGCACCGCGTAGTTGTCGTAGAAGCCGCCCGACGACGCGCAGACGCCGAACGCGACGACCCACTTGGGCTCGGTCATCTGCTCGTAGACCTTCCGCAGAATCGGGGCCTGCTTGAGGTTGATGGTGCCGATGACCATCAAGAGGTCGGCCTGACGCGGAGAAAAACGCGGGAACTCGGCGCCGAAGCGCGAGATGTCGTGGCGCGCGGCGGCGACCGACATGAACTCCATGCCGCAGCACGCGGTGGCGTACGGGTAGGTGAAGAGCGAGTACTTGCGCGACCAGCCCAGCCCCTTGGAGATGAGCTTCTGGAGGAATCCCTGCGCCTCTTCCTTGCGGGTGGTGATGATCGGAGCGATTTCGTCAGACATTTACGACTCCCAGTCCAGCGCGCCTTTTTTCCAGATGTACGCCAGCGCCACGACCAGCGTGGAGGCGAAGACAGCCATCGTCGTGTAGCCGAACCAGCCCAGCGCCTTGAAGTTCACGGCCCACGGGTAGATGAAGACGGCTTCGACGTCGAACACGATGAAGAGCAGGGCGACGACGTAGAACTTCACGGCGAAGCGCTGGCGGGCCGAACCCATGGGCGCGTTACCGCCTTCGAAGGGCTCCGACTTCGACTTGGTCATGCTGCGGGGGCCGAGGCGCGTCGTCAGCGCGGGGATCGCGGCGGCCATGCCACCAGCGAGTGCCAGCACGACCGCGACCGGCAGATAAGACGTCAACGGGTTTTCCATCGCGTGGCCTTCTTAAAGATCCGCGCCCGCGCGGTCAAAGCGTTTCACTCGCGGATCACCCGGGCGAGCTTCAAAACCACCGTTTCGAAGCGTGCGCCTACAGCCTTCGATGACTTTTCGTTGATGATGATCTTCGGCTTGCCGTCTTCCATTTTGACGCCGAGGGGGAACATCGACTCGACGGTCGGCTCGTCGAGCGCGAGCGCGTAGAGCTGGTTGTCCTGCGCGACCTCCCACATGGCCTTGATCACCGGCGGGCTGAGCCCGGGCGCCGCGAGCAACGCCGACGCCTTCGTCGAATCGATCGCGGTCTGCAGCGCGACCTCGCCGGAGTACGTGGTGGTGACGAACTTCACCGGGCGTTTCTTGAGCTCCGGCGCGGGCGCGTCCTTGATGGCGCTCGCGGCCTGCGCGGTGACGGCATCGGCGGACACCACCAGCACCACGAACGGCCCGTTGCCGCGCGCTTCGAAGTTGGTGTCGTAGGGCAGCACGCGCAGCACGGCCGGCACCGCGGCCTTGAAGTCGATCGCTGGTTCGTCTGCCCCGAACGCGAGGGTGGAGAGCAACAACGCTCCCCAGAGCCGACGGATACCCATGCGACGCACCTTAGGCCGCGAGGCGGACCCCGCTAGGGTCACGGCGTGCCTGGCGTGAAAAAAAGAGAGCTCCCTCGGTTTGCGACGACGGGCATCGGCGGTGCGCCGTCGGCTGACTTCGGGTGGGCGACCGACATTCCGTACCTCGTCGAACTGGTGCGCGAGGGCGAAACGCTGCTCGCGAATCGGGTGCCGTCGGGCTGGCCTGCGTTCCTCGCGGAGGTCGGTGTTCGTCGTCCGAAGTTCGCGAAGGTGCAGGTGCCCGGGCCGCTGACGCAGCCACACGACATGAAGCCTCGGGTTCGCGAATACGCGCGCGGGTTGCGGGCGCTCGAGGTGACTCCACTGGTGTTCATCGATGAGCCGATGCTCGGCGCGCCGCAGGCGCTGGCTCCGCTGCGTGACGTGATTCACGAAGAAGGCGCGCTCAGCGGCGTGCACTGCTGCGGGCAGGCGAACTGGCCGGAGGTCTTCGCGATGAACTTCGACGTCGTGAGCTTCGATGCGCGGCTCTCGGTGGACGCGCTGGTCGAAGATCGCGCGGGCTGGCGGCGCTTCGTCGACTCTGGCGCGTGGCTCGCGGCCGGCATCATCCCCACGGCGCCGAATGAGCCCGCGTACAAAGTCGAAGAACTCGTGGGCTCACTGCAGAGCGCGCTCGGAGACTTCGATCGCGTGCTGCTGACTCCGGCCTGCGGCCTCGGGCTCTTCAGTGAGGCAGAGGCACGCCGCGTGATGGACGAACTGCGCGCCGCTCAAGCCGCCTTGAAATGACGCGGTGAAGATCGTCACCGCCCTTCACCAGCCAGAACGACACTCGCTACGCTGCGGCCCGCGGTTCAACTCGTGGTCGGGAGGTCACATGGCGCAGACAAAGGCGTTCAACTCAGTGGTCGCGGCGCGGACGAGGGCAGCTCAGAAGATCAGTTGCACCGGCGATCTGCTTTCGAAGGTGGAGGCGGCGGGAGGGCTGAAAGCGGATCTCGACGAGATGGCGCGGCTCGGAAGAGAAGCGGAGTCGCTCAATCACGCGCAGGGCACGGCGGGCACCAACGGGAAGATCGCGACGCAGGCCGTGCGCGATGCGCTGCTCGCGTTGAAGAAGGAATACGCGGCGGTGATGGCGGTGCTGACGGCACTCAAGCCGCAGTTCGCCAACCAGCGCGACGTGCTGGTGCAGATCGTCGCGATCTTGAAGAACGAAGCGCAGACGGGTTTCTCCACCCAGGCGATCATCGACGCTGATGGAAAGCCCGCGAGCAAACGAGTCGCGCGTCGGCTCGTCTCGCAGGAGGCCGTGCGCGCGGAGATCTGGCGCGACGCGACGGCGCTCCTCGCTTTCACCGAGATCGCGTCCGCGCTCGAGGCGCGCAAGGTGACGAAGGCGCGGCTCCAGAAGCTGCAGGCTGATGCCGCCGCGCTCAGCGGCATGATCTCGTCGCGGGCCCTCAGCGCGTCGGAGAAGAAGATCGCCACCGCGCAGGAAACCGCCGCCGTCGCGGCGCAGCGCACGCTCTGGGGCGCGTATGCGCGCTTGCTCTACTCGCTCGCCGAAACGGAGCCGGTCATCGCCGGTCTGCTGGCCGGAACCACCGAGAACGCGAGGAAATAGGCGCTTTGTAACTGGCCGTATTTGCTTCCTTTTTGTGTGTATTTGCTCCGGGGGAGTCCACCGCTGCTCCCGGGGAGCATGCCTGTGCGACGGGGGCGTGTGCACGTCGCCTCGGGGGACCATGCACCTGCGCTCGGGGTGCATGTTTTCGCACCGGCGGCGGGTGCACGTCGTTTCAGGGGCGTCGGCATCTGCTCGGGAGGCACGCGTCTTTCCTTCGGCCTTCCGAGCATGCGCTTTGAGGGGGCGCGCCACGGCGCTGGGGGCGTCGATCCTTCACGGCGCCTCCCTCGATGCCGTCAGCCCGCGACGAGGACGATCTTCACGACTTCGGGCGGCGCTCCCACGCGCACCGGAGGGCCCACGAAGCCGCACCCGTTGCTCGTGTAGAGCTGCGTGTTCTCGAACTTCGACAGCCCGTGCGATCTCGTGCCCCAGATCACGTCGGAGATCAGCGTGCCGGGGAACATCTGCCCGCCGTGCGTGTGACCCGAGAGCTGCAGGCCGACCTTCTTCGCCGCCGCGAGATCGAGCCCGTTGGGTTGATGCGCCATCAGCACCGAGGCGCGTTCGGGGTCGCGGCCCGCCGTCGCCTTCTCGAGATCGTACCCGGCGTTGCCCCAGCGACCGCCCCAGTCATCGACTCCGATGAGGTCGAACGACGCGCCCGCGTCGCCGATGGTGATGAACCGGTTGCGCAGCACCGTGAACCCGATGCCGGGCAGATGCCGCGCCCAGTCTTCCCACCCCGAGTAGTAGTCGTGGTTGCCCGACACGAAGTGCGTGCCGTACTTCGACTTGAGGTTCGCGAGCCGCGCCACGTAGCGGCCGAGATCATCGGGCGTGCCGTCGACGAGGTCGCCGGTGATCGCGAGCAGATCGGGCCGCGCGCCGTTGGCGGTGTTCACGAGCTGATCGAGAAAGCGCTCCTGGATGACAGCGCCCACGTGAATGTCGGAGAGCTGCACGATGGTGAACCCATCGAGCGCCTTCGGCAGGCCCGGCAGCTTCACCGGCACCTCCGTGATCTGCGGAGGGGTGAACGCGCGGAACGCACCGAACGATGCGCCGCCGACCCCCGCGGCCACCGCGCCCGCCGCCGCCGCGCGCGAGAGCAGCAGCCGGCGTTCGGCGTTCACCGGCGCTTCTTTCTTCTTCGTCAGCCGCGACGAGAAGCGCACCGCTTCGAGCATCAGCAGCGCCATCAACATGTACAGCACCACGCCCCAGCCGAAGAGCAGCGTGGCCGTGACTCCGGGAGGCGGCGCGGCGACGAAGCGCACCAGCGGCCCCGCGAGGAACAGCACGGCCAGCAGCCCGCCGATGATGCGCCGCGCGGTTTGCGAGGTCGTCGTGTCTCTCGCCACCCGCCGGTAGACGAAGAGCGTCGCGAACGCGAAGACCAGCAGATTCACTGCGACGAAGACGATGCGAGCCAACACCATGCGGCGCTTCTAACGTGCGCCCCGGGCGACCGCTTCCCCCGCTCGACGAAGAAATGTGAACGGGTCAGGGCGCCGCGACGGCAGGGCAGGTGCCCGACTGCGGCGCGCACGACTTGTTGTACTCGATGGGGAGGCCGTTCGAGCCGGTGCAGAAAGACAGCGCCCCTTCGTTCTCGACCTGGAACGTCTTGCAGTCCGCGGTGCCTCCGCCGGGCGGCGTGTCGCAGAACCCGCCGGCGCACTCGTGGATGACGCCTCCGCACTCGAAGCCGCTCGGGCAGTCGGCGTCGGTGTTGCAGTCCATGCCGCAGAAGCTGGTGGTCTGGCCCTCGGTGAGGAAGGTGAGGCACGTGGCTCCGGAGCCGGGCACCGTGGCAC
>JBEHYH010000155.1:0-12297 GCA_048498275.1 Myxococcota bacterium
CTCGACGACCACGCGCTTGATCGGCGCGTCGTAGTGGAGCGACACCTTCAGTTCGCGGCACACCCGCTCGAGCGCGAGCGGCACCGCGTGCAAACCGCCTTCGGGGAACCGGAGGCCGTGCGACGCTTCGGTGAACGGCAGCAGCGAGAAGACGGCCGGCGCGTCCCACGGAGAGAGGCCGAGGTACATCGTCTGGAAACTCAGCGCCTGACGCAGCCGCGAATCGCGGAAGAAGCGGCCGACGTGCGACCACAGCTTCGAGAGCGCACCGACTTGAAGAATCGCGGGCACGTTCGGCGGTGAAACGAAGGGCCACACCGAACCGAAGTGCTTGCTGATGAAGCGGGGGAAAGCGGTCTCGTACTGCTTGCGGCCGTGGGCGATGAACTCGCGGTACTGTGCGGCGCTCCCGGGCTCGAGGCGTTCGAGCTCCGCGTTCATGCGCTCCGCGTCGCTCCACAACGTGAAGCGCGACCCGTCGCGGTAGTGCACGCGGTAGTGCGGGTCGCAGCGCGTGAGCTTCAGGTAGTCGCCGAGCTTCCGCCCCACCGACGCGAACGCCGCCTCGAGCACGTGCGGCATCAGCAGAATCGTCGGGCCCAGATCGAACCCGAACTCGCCGACGTTCACCCGGCCGCAGCGGCCGCCGGGGCCCGATTGTTTCTCGTACACGTGCACGTCGAAACCCGCGTGCGCGAGCTTCATCGCCGCGGTGAGGCCGCCGACGCCCGCACCGATGACGATCGCGCGCTTCATGCCTTTCTCCGCGCGAGCCCACCGAGGAGCTGCCGCAACACGCCCGCCGCGGGCGAGGCGCCGAACGCGTCGAGCGTGCGTTCTGCCGAGCGCGTGCGCGCGTCGATCAGCTTCTGCGTCGCGCGCAGCCCGCCCCATTTCGAGAGCAGCGCGCGCGCGGCGTGAAGGTTCTGCGGCGACGGCGCCGACCAGAGCGCTTCGATCTCTTCGCGGCCTCCCGCGTCGGCGCGCGTCCACGCGGCGATCACGGGGAAGGTGCGCTTGCCTTCGATGAAATCGGCGCCGCCGGGTTTGCCGGTGGTCGCGTCGTCACCGAGCAGCCCGAGCAGATCGTCGCGCAGTTGATACGCGAGGCCCGCATGGCGGCCGACGCGCTTGAGCGTCTCGATCAGCGCCGGTGAGCCGCCCGCGAGCATCGCGCCACACGCGAGCGGGGCCACGAAGCCGTACTGCGCGGTCTTCAGGTCGGCGACCTTCAAGGTGCGGAACAACGTGACCGCCGGCAGCGGCGTGTGCGCGAGCACGAGGTCGAGGTGTTGCCCGGCGGCGGTGTGCCGGCAGACCTCCAGCATGTGCCGGGTCGCGGGCACGCTGCTCCCCAACATCAGCTCGACCGCGCGCGCGTAGAGATGATCGCCGGCGATCACCGCGAGATCGTCTCCCAGCTTGCCGCCACCGAGTGAGCAGTGCAGCGACGGCCCGCCGCGGCGCATGGGCGAGCGATCAGCGACGTCGTCGTGCACCAGCATGAACGCGTGCAGCAACTCGAGGCCCATGCCGAAATCGAGCAGCGCCTCGGGAGGCTCGATGTGCGCGTCGTGCGGCCGCGCCATCAACCACCCCAGCGTGAGCAACGTCGGCCGCACGCGCTTGGCCGGCCGCAGCACGAACTCGCGCACGGTCTGCTGGGCGCCGCGCCACAGCCCATCGAGGTTCTCGTCGCCCACCTGCAACCGGGCCTCGAGGTGCCGCTCCAGGGCCGCTCCGTAGCGGTGCAGGAGGCCTTCGGGCGTCTTCTCGGCGGGGGCGGCGCTGGTCGTCATGGCTCTCTCGGGTGAACAATGCCTGTTCATGGTTTGTATAGATTGTGTAGAGTGTTGTCTATACGCACCTATTCCGGAGGCCCTGAAGGTGTTTCACCGCGAATTCCGGGCAGAACCCCGGCGCTGCGTGGGAACACGCGAAGCAGTGCGACAAGGTTTGTTCAGGGTGTCAGCGCCCGGAGGTCACGGCAGTTCGCCGAAACCGGCGTCGAGCATCTCGCCTTTGAACGTGCCGTAGAGCGTGCGGCCGTTGCCCAGGTCGCCGCCTTCGGCTTCGAAGAGCACCGAGAAGGTGCCGGAAGTCTCTTCGCCGACTCCGCCGCCGCTGGTGATGATGAAGTCACCGCGCTTGATGCGGGGGAGGTTGCGCACCGGCTCGCCGCCCGGCGCGTGCGTCACCACGCAGCGCGGGTGGCCTTCTTCGTAGTCGCCGGTGACGACGATCGACGAACCGGGCGCGGGCACGAGGTACTTCACGCCGCCGTCCTCGGCGACGCCGTCGATCTCCAGCGACACCGACACCCGCGCGACCACGTCGAGGAACACGCCGCGGTTGCGGAAGTACGTGACCTGCATCGCTTGATCATTGCGGCGCAGCTCGGTGCCCGAGATGTCGAGGGGGAAGACCTCGGACACGCTGCCGCCCAGAGAGTTGTCGAGGCACGAACACAACAGCAGCGCCGCGAGGACGGCCTTCTTCATCGTTCCACCGCGATCTTCAACGCGCCGGCGTTGGCGACCTTGTGACCCGTGCTGTCGAGTGAACCGGGCTGCCGGTAGACGACGACCCGCTTGCCCGAGGCGAAGAACGCGATGTGCGGGTGGTAGCCGCCTTCTTCGTCGACCAGCACCTCGCGCCAGTTGCCGGCGATGCGTTGACTGACGAGGAGCCGGTCTTCAGCCTCCGTGCAGCTCGATTCATTGACGCCGCTGCGCGGGCTGCAGACGTAGAAGGCGATCGCGGGCTCGTGATTGATGGGGTCCATCGCGAGCGTCGGGTACCAGCCGCCGGTGCCCTGGCCGTAGACCGGGTCGGGTGAGTACCACTGCGTGCCACCCGGAGGCAGGCGCAGGTACGAGAGCTCATCGACGGACTTGTCGACGACCGCGATGCCGAAGCCCTCGGTGCCGTCCCATGCGACCCACGGGCCGGTCTGCGTGTTGCCGACGTTGAAGATGACGGCGGCGGGAGTCCACGTGCCCGAGGTCTGACGGCGCGAGAAGACCACGTTCGCGCCATCGCCAGCCGCGGAGCCCTGAATCTGGTCGGAGACCAACGCGGGCTGATCATCGGCGCCGATGGTCATCTGCTGGTGACCGCCCCAGGCGTCCTTGTGGTCGCCGCCTGCCTTCACGCACACCGGCGTCGTCGGAGGCACCGAGTTGCCCTCCCACAGCTCGATGTCGGAGGCCCCCCAGTCTTGCTGCGGGAACTGGCCAGAGTGCACGTCGCGGTAGCTCTGGTAGTACCGGCCATCGGCGCCGAACGCCGACGCGGGCCACAGGCCGATGATGGAGCCGACGCCGCTGGTGGTCACCACGCAGTCTCCAGTGTTCTGGCTACTGGTGGTCGCGATGAGGCTCTCCGCCCACGTGCCGTTGCTGCGGCGGCTGACGGCGGCGTCGTTCTGGAACCAGAAGATCGAGGTGTTGAGATCGGTCGGGCCACCGAGGTAGCCGACGACGGGCTCACCATTCGCGGGGTCGAAGGCGATGGTGACGCCGACCGTCCGTTGCACGACGACGATCGTCTCGGGCGCCGACACCTGCGTGCCTCCGTCGAGGCTGCGGCTCCACTCGACGTAGTTGAGCTTGTAGTCAGGGGTCACGCCGCCATCGCCGCCGATAGTGGTGGTGCCCGCGGGCGTGAAGTAGGCGACGCCGATGCGCTCGGCGACGGGGTCGACCGCGATGGCGAAGTGGGTCGCCTCACGCGCGGTGCCGTCGAGCTCGCTCACGACGAACGGTGACGCCCCGGTTCCTCCGCCGCTCCCGCCGCCGCGGCCTCCTCCGGTGCCTCCGTCGCCGGCGGGGCCGGGAGGGCAGGCGAACAGCGTCAACATCACGAACGTCACGAGCACGATGCGAGTCATGGGGCCGGCATCGTAGCCAATTCGCGCCGCAGTTCGACTGTGGAGGACAGTCAACGTCATGGGGGGGACTTCCCCCCGCTTGCAACCGTCTCGCGGTGGGTCACACTCCATGGCTCGATGATTGACGATTTCTCACGCCGCATCTTCGTGCGTCGGCTGACGTTCCTTGGCGGGGGCACGGTGCTGCTCGGTAACGCGTGCAAGCGCGACGAAAAGCCCGACGCGGGCGCAACGCCGGTGTTGCCCCAGGCGCTCACCACCTCGCACCGCAGCTTCACCGACGGCGAATGGCTCACGCTCTGCGCCGCGGTCGACCGCCTGATTCCGCGCGATGAAGACCCCGGCGCGCTCGACGCGAACGTGCCCGAGTTCATCGACCGCATGCTGCAGACCCCGGAGCTGCCGCAGATGAAGACCAACTTCGCGCCCGGGCTGGCCGCGCTCGATCGCCGCGCGCACCGCATGTTCAACAAGGGGTTTCACGAAGCGACGGCCGCGCAGCAAGACGAGCTGCTCGCGATCTTCAAGGACTCGCCCGAGAAGAGCGGCGAAGCGCGCTGGTACGAGATGCTGACCGTGTTGACGCTCGAGGGGTTTCTCGGCGACCCGAACTACGGCGGCAACAAGGGCGAAGTCGGTTGGAAGCTGGTCGGCTTCAACCTCGTGGGGCGCAACGTGAAGGGTGACCCGAAGCCGCCGTACGACGGGAGCCAGACGTTGCATCAGCTCCACTGCGGCGGCGGGAAGGGCTGCTGAGATGCCGAACGACGTGGTTGATGTCTGCATCGTCGGCTCCGGTGCCGGTGGAGCGCCGCTCGCGCTCGAGCTCGGCAAAGCCGGTTTCAAGGTCGTCGTGCTCGAGAAGGGTGCCTGGTACCGGCAAGACGAGTTCGTTCACGACGAGATCCTGAACTCTCGCCGCAACTTCTTCATGCCCCTGCCGTGGGACGAACCGCATCTCTGGCGGCTCGGGCCTGATCAGCCGTACACGCGCAGCAACGAGGCGTGGACCGCGAACTGTGTCGGCGGCGGCACGGTGCACATGAGCGGGTATTTCTACCGGCTCAAGCCCGTCGACTTTCGGCAGAAGTCGGAGCTCGGCGCGCCGAAGGGCAGCAACGTCGTCGACTGGCCGATTTCGTATGCGGACCTCGCGCCGTATTACGACAAGGCGGAAATTGAGTTGGGCGTGAGCGGCAATGCAGTGCCGCACCCGTTCCTCGAGCCGCGCAAAGGCAACTACCCGCTGCCTCCACTGGCGGAACACCCCGTCGCAGGCGAGATCGACAAAGCGGCGAAGTCGCTCGGGTGGCACGGCATTCCCACGGCGCGCGGCATCGTCAGCCGCGAATACCGCGGCCGTGGCGCGTGCGTGTACTGCACGCTGTGCGGCAGCTACGGCTGCGAGCACGGCGCGAAGAGCAGCACGTTGGCGTCGTTGGTCCCCGCGGCCGTGAACACCGGCAACGTCGAAGTGCGCCCGAAGTGCATGGCGGTGGAGATCACGGTCGACGCGAAGGGTGACGCGAAGAGCGTCGTGTACCTCGACAAAGACGGCGTGCGGCAGGAACAGGAAGCCCGCGTCATCGTCTCGTCGTGCACGGCGGTGGAGAGCGCGCGGTTGCTGCTCAACTCGAAGTCATCACGCTTCCCCGCGGGGCTCGCGAACAACAACGGGCTGGTCGGCAAGAACCTGCTGTTCTCGAGCTTCGGTCAATCGAAGGCCACGTTCTCGAGCAAGAAGTTCGAGTGGCTCGACAGCCCGATGCCGTTCGTGAACCGCAGCGTGCAGGACTTCTACGTGATGCCCGACGATCGCTTCGGCTTCCGCAAGGGCGGCACGCTGGGCTTCATGTGGCAGCACCCGAACCCGATCTTCGCGGCGATGGGCCTCGCGGGCAAAGGCGAGCGAGGCGTGTTCGGCAAGGCGCTCAAAGACAAGCTGCGCGCGTATCGCGACTCGCGAATTCTGGAGTTCGAGATCTACGGCGAGTTCTTGTCGAACGATGGAACGTCGGTCGCCGTCGAGCCGAGCGTGAAAGACAGGTTCGGCATTCCCGTCGCCGCCATCACCGTGAAGCGTCACCCGATGGACTTCACGATGACGAAGTTCCTGGTCGAGCGCGGCGAAGAAGTGCTCTCGCAACTGCAGCCTGATCGCATCGATCGCGTCGGCGTCGCGGGGGAAACCACCATTCTGCAGGGCGGCACGTGCCGCTTCGGCAAGGACCCCGCGACCAGCGTGCTCGACCCCGATTGCCGCGCGCACGCGGTGAAGAACCTCTACGTGGTCGACGGCAGCTTCATGCCGACCTCGGGCGGAGTGCCGGTGACGCTGACCATCGCCGCGAACTCCTTCCGCGTCGCCGACAAGATGATCGCGCGCCTCAAGAAGGGGAGCTGAGTGCGCTCACTGCAAGTCCTTGAGGCGCAGCGGCAGCACGTCGATCTTCATCAGGTAGGTGGCGCGCGCGTCGCTCTCGATGTCGATGAGGTGATCGCCGACGCCAGAGAGTTCGGCGGTGCGCGACACCCAGCCGGTCTGTTGATTCTCATTCACCAGCGCCTTGCCGGTGACCTCGACGCGCTGCCGCGAACCGCAGCTGCCCTCGAAGAAGTTGAACACCGTGGTCTCTCCCTCGCCGCCGACCGCCGAGAGCATCAGCGTCACCGTGACCTCGGAGGGCTCGAAGAGCTGAATGCCCACCTTGTCGACGCCCGGGAAGCGACCCTCGACGTAGCTCTGATCTCCGAGGAAACAGCCCACCGTGGTATCGCAGACGTTCCACGTGCCGTTGCACTCGTCGGAGATGCGGGTACCGATGAATTGCTGGCGAATATCGCACCCACTCAGCGCCGCGACGGCGCACCAACCCAGAAGGAGCTTCACCACCATGAAACGCTTGTGCCTCATCGTGTCGGCGATTGTGTCTACTTTCACCGCGTGCAGCCAGCCGGGAACGACGTGCGACGGCAACTTCCTCGAGTCGAAGCCCACCATCTGCCCCAACGCTGAGAGCGTCGCCTTCGGCGCCTATGTCGGTACCAAGCCGCAGAAGACCCTGGTGCTCACCAACGAGTCGACCGCGAACGTCAGCGTCACCGCCGTCGAGAAGAGCGGCGCCGGGGAGTTCTCGATCGAGACCTCCGAGCCTGTGCCCGCCACCGTCGCCGGCAACAAGTTCCTGCTGGTGAAGGTGGTCTTCGCGCCCAATTCGGTGGGCTCCTTCGAGGGCTCGCTCAAGGTGAAGAGCAACGCCGAAAAGTGCGCGTGGACCGACGGTGGCGTGCCGGCAGATTGCGGAAACCTCGAGTTCGCCCTCACGGGGACGGGAGTCGAGGCCCCCGACGCCGGCAACCCGTGAGGAGCCTCGGTGCGCCGAACACGCACCTCGTCTCCCACGCGGTGGTTCGCGCTCACCACCTCCGGGCCGGTTACTTGATCGCCGCGGCGAGTGGGCGTCTCATCTGACACGTGAGCAGCTCGAAGAAAGCGACCGACGCGCCGGCACGGGAAGAAGTGCCTTCGGGCACCGTGCCTGCGCGGCCCAGCGCGCGCGTGCTGCCGCAGGTCACGCCCAGCACGCCGTTTCAGGGTGGAGCGGTCGCGCCGGGTGCTCAGCCTGCGCGGGCCCCGCCGCCGGAGTGGCGCGAACGGCCCGCGACGCCCAATGGCCCGGGGCTCCCGAAGCTGGAGCACGCGACGATCCCCGCGATGAAGACTCCGCTGCCGGTCACCGCGCACCGGCCGTCATCGAACCCGCCTTCGCCGCACACCCTGCCGCGCGACATGCTGGTGACGCAGCCGGGCGTGCCGGGGCCATTTCTCGCTCCGGTGGCACCCGTGCAGCGCTCCGCGCCCCTTCGCGCCTCGGCCGATGTTCCAGTCTTCGAGTCGCCCACCTTCGACGCGCCGCTCCCGGAGCTCCCTGCGCCGGGGCGTCTGGCGTGCGTCTTTTCGTGGTCGATCGATCTGCTCTGCATCGCGGGGTTGCTGGCGGGGCTCGTCGCGGTGGTCGAGCCCTCGGCGTTCCGTGAGTTCAAGCTGCTGCTCGACACGAAGCCCACCGGCACGGAGTGGGTGACGCAGTTCACCCCGGTGGCCGCCGCCGGCGTGCTGCTGGCCTTCATCTACACCGCCTTCTTCGGCTTCGCGTTCGAGGGGGTCTCTCCGGGGCGCCGGCTCGCGGGCTTGCGCCTCGTCGACGGGAGCGGCGCTTCTCCCGGCCCGCTGCGCGCGGTGCTGCGCGCTGCGCTCTCGCTGGGGTCGTTCGCGCTGGGGTCGCTGGGGTTTCTCTTCGCGCTCTTCTCGCCGGAGCGAAAGACGCTGCACGACCTGCTGGCGGGGACGAAGCCGGTTCGCCGCTGACCGCCGCCGGAGCACCCGGCCGCACCGCTCACCCCCGCGTGTTCGAACGTGGCGACGCGCGAGCTCCGCGCGGCCGTGATGACTCGACGCTCACTCAGCGCGAAGGCTGCCGAGGCGAACGCTACGGCGCGAACCCGCACGCCGCGCCGGCGTCAGCGCCGGGGCAACTGAACGCATTGATGCTCTGCGTGATGCGGTACACCAGCGGGTCGGGCGCGGTGCGGTGCAGCGCCGACACGTTGAGGAAGTACGCGCCGGGCGCGAGCCGCGCGCTGCTCAGGCACTCGCAGCCGACCGGCAACGCCGTGTAGGTCGTGCTGCTGGCACCGTCGGTGCGCGAGAAGAGCTCGACCGCGGTCGAGAAGCTCGGCGGGTTCACGTACCAGGGTGAATACTTGTCGTCGCTGTACGCGAACACCCGGCTCGTCTGGCCCGCGCAGATGCCGCCGTCGGCGCCCGAGCCCAGACCCGTGCAGAACACCATCTCGAGCGCCAATTCACCCGGCGCCGCGGTGCCTCCATCGGCGTAGAGCAGCTCCCACGAGAGGTTCCAGGACTGGTCGCCGCTCGCGGAGACGTTGAACTGGAAGAGGTCTTTGTCGCTGGTGATGGCGTCGTAGTCGGCCGCCGCGCGCAAGCCGTCCGATGAGGTGAAGTACGCCTCCCCGTCGTCGAGGAAACCGCCGTAGCCGAAGGTGAGCTGGCCGCTCGCGACGACCGAGGTGCCCGACACGCTCACCTGCTCCGGGCCGGCCGTGCGCGCCGCTTCGTCAGCGTCATCGGCCCACTCGAGCGTCAGCGTGAGGTCGCGATCATCGGCGTACTTGCTGGCGCCGAGGCCCTGATCCTTCACGGAGAAGAGGAAGGTGTTGGCCTGGCCGACCGGCACCGGCAACGCGCCCACCAGGTTGCGCAGGTTGATGATGCGCGGCGGCTCTTCTTCACGGTGCGCCCACAGACACTGCGGCGGCGTGTTGGCCTCGCAGTACGAGTCGAGGAACGCGGTGCTGCCATCGCCGCTGCGCGGGCAGAGGCTGCGCGACTGCTTGCAGTTGAGGGTTTGATCCGCCGCCGTCGCTCCCGTCGTCACCGGCTGCACCACGTCGATCTGCCGGAGCGGCGTGGTGGTGAGCGGCGCGAAACGCCCGCCGCTGGTACCGCCCGTGACGCGGTAACGCAACACCGAGGGCGTGGCGCGCGAGGGCAGGGTGACCGTGAACCACTCCGTGTCTCCCACGTACGACAGCTTGCCGTTGACGCTCACCGAGCCGTTCGCGGCCAGCGTCAGCGGCTTCGCCTCGGCGGCGGTGTCGTTGGGCTCCTGCGCGTCGACGTCGGGCAACACCAGGACCTCGAGCTTGTATCGCACGCGGAGGTCGCCATTGACGGGCGTGGTGCTGTTCGGCGGGTGGTAGCCCGACACCTTCACCTGGTACGCGCCGGGCGCCGTGGCGAGCCGCGCGGTCGCGAGGTCGATCGGCAGGTACGCGTTCGACATGTTGCCTTCGGAAATCGGCGTGCCTGACGGGTCATAGAGCACGTACGCGAGCTGGTACGCCGGCGGCGGGTTCGTCGGGTGATCGCCCACCTCCGTGAGGTGCAGGTAGACGATCTGCCGCCCGCTGCCCGCGACGGTGAGCTCGAAGAGGTCGACGTCATCGGCGGTGGCGAGGTAGCCGGTCTCTTCACCCTGCTGGCCGTTCGCGCCCGCGGAGAGCGCGATGGTGGTGGGCGTCTCGTCGTTGGGCTCGTTGACGTCGGGGTTCTCCGTCACCTCGGCGTAGAGGTCGTAGGTGTTGCGGTTGTCGAAGTGCTGCTGCCCTCCGGTGCCCTCGTCTTTCACGAGGAGGTACAGCTTCGCGTTCGACTCGGAGAACGGAAAGACGAGGTCGACGGGTTTGGGCTGCGCGCCGCCCGCGTGATGGTCGACGGCGGTGGCCAGCGAGGTGAGCCCGCTCGCGCCGTCTTGCAGCACGTTGAGCTGGAAGTTCACCGCCGACTGGGTGGCCAGGTAGCCGCCGTTGATGTGCACCAGTGAGCGGGGCGTCAGCGCCGGGAGCTGCGCCACGTACCAGTCGTTGTCGGTGCCTCCATCGGTGAGCTTCGAGAGGTACAACCCCGTCTTCTTCGAGGGCTGCGCGCCTCCCGAGGTGACGGTGAGCTGGCAGTTCGTGGCGTCGGAGTCTGCTTCTTGCCGCGTGTTGCAGAAGTCGGGGGGCGGGCCTCCATCACCGCCGTCGGCACCGCTGGTGGTGGGGCATGCCGAAAAGGTCAGGAGGCTGAGGGACGCGAGGACGGAGGCGGAGAAGCGCATGGGAGAAGTCCGGAAAGGAAGCGGCCTTAGGGAGACGTGGGCTGCACGACGCTCGGGCAACCCGCCACGAAGTCATCAGGCGTGATGGGGATGATGCCGTCGTGCGGTGACTTGATGCCGCCCACCGGGAACCGCGCCGTCGTGTAACGGAACGTGCGGACGATGGTGTGCGCCGTGGGGTCGTCACCCGGCTTCATCGAGAAGGTGGCGAAGATGTCGTTGTAGCCCGCGCCGCGCCGATAGAGGTCGGGCCCGCCATCGGGGTTGGTGGGGTCACGATCGTCGGGGATGGTGTTCGCGAGCGACACGTTGCTGACCTTGAAGGTCCAGCACTGGCTGCCATCGGCCTCGAGGCCCGCCTTCTTCTTGACGTCGTAGCGGTAGCCCTCGACCGAGAGGTCGTCGCTGTCGGCGACCAGCGGGTTCATGTGCATCATCAGCTCGTCGCCGGTGGGGAGGCGATCGTTGTCGGGGTCTTGCGTGAGATCTTTCGAGGCGGCTTGACTGCCCAGCTTGAACTCCACCGCGTCGGGGATGCCGTCGTCGTCGGAGTCGGCGCGCCGCGCGTTGGTGCCGATGATCTGCTCATCGCAGTCGTTGAGGGTGTCGCAGTCTGAATCGACGCCGAGGAGCTCGTACGGGCAGCCTGGGTCGAGGCCTCCGTCGTCGGCGTCGCGCACCTGATCGGGCGTGAAGTCTGCGCCGCGGGCCCGGAAATAGACCTCGACGCCATCGGAGAAGCCGTCACCATCGGTGTCGGCGACCCACGGCAGCGTGTTCGCGGCGAGCTCGTCTTCGTCGAGCAGCCCGTCGGAGTCGGTGTCGGCGAGCTCCAGCGGGCTGCCGGCGGGAGCGGAAAGGTTGGCCACCACCAGCTTGTCGAAGAGGTACGTGTGGCGAACCTGACCGAACTGGAAGTTGAGGAAGTTCACCGGCTCGTTGTTGCGGAAGTCGCGGAAGCTGCCGCCTCCGAGGGCCGTCATCTTCTCCAGGCGATCGGCGTCGTTGTTCACCATCAGCAACGGGCACACGCCGGTGGGCAGCGTGGGGAGCCCGCAGACGATGCCCCCGACGGGCACGGTCACACCCGCGTCGAAGGTGCACGCCGAGGAGTCGATGGGCTGCGTGGGGTTGAAGACGTGCACGCCGTTGAACTGCACGTCGTCGGCGAGATCCTTCAACTGACGAATGCGGCGAACCGCGTCGCCGCACAGCAGTTCGTCGTCTTGATTGTTGGTCGGGTGGCCATCCGACAGGAAGATGACCGAGTAGCGCGCGCGAATTTCATCTCCGTTCGCGACGCGGGTGTCGGCGATGTCTTGATTGATGAGGGCGTAGATGTCCGACAGCGGCTTCACGAAGTCGGTGGCGTCGCGGTTGGGTTCAGCGCCCGCCACCGTGAAGTTGAGCATGCGCTGATTGAGGAGCTGGCGATCGGTCGCATCGAAGTCGGTGATGCGATCGAACTCGCGCTGGCCACTCTTGGTGAGCCACGCGCTGGTGCTGCCCGCGAAGAGCAGCACCGCGAAGCTGATCTCGTCTTCCTGGGGGAGGTTCTCGAGGAGATCGATGGTGGCGGTGACGCGCGTCCCGTTGGGGTCGTTGATGTTCATCGACTGCGAAGCATCCATCGCGATGACGATCTTGATCGGGCGGATCACCGCGGCCGGCGAGGGCGTGCAGAACTCGCCCTCGAGCGTGAGCGCGCGATCACGCGGGAGT
>JBEHYH010000156.1:0-12271 GCA_048498275.1 Myxococcota bacterium
CCTCGAACGCGCCCGCCTCATGCGCCTGCTGCTTGGCAAGCACGTTGGGGAGCAGCCCGATCGTCTTGATGTCTACCCGCGCCCAACGCGTCTCCGGGCCGGGTGTGCGCGCGGCCGGGCCTGTGCGGCACGCGCTGCCTCGACACCGAGAACGATCGCGACAACTGCGGTGGCTGCGGCAACGCGTGCACCAGCGCGCAGGTCTGCAAGTCGGGCCAGTGCGTGGCCGGCGCCGCGACGCTGGGCTCGGGTGAGCTGCCGCTGCTCATCAGCGAGTACCGCATCGACCCCGTGCCCTACGTCGAGTTGTACAACCCGGGCTCGGCCTCCATCACGCTCGATGGCTACAAGGTGCAGGTCGCGAGCACGGGCACGTTCCTCTACACCTTCCCCGCGGGCAGCGGCGCGCTGGCGCCCGGCAAGTTCATCACCGTCTACGGAGTGACCGGCAACAACGACTTCGCCTCGGTGTACCCGCCGTCGGCCGCGCCCACGAACTCGTTCACCGTGAACTCGGCCATCACCGTGTTGCATGACACCGTGCCCGTCGACTTCGTGCGCTTCGGCAGCTCCACCACCAGCGCGCCCTCGGGCCTCTACTGGTTCACGCCGAACATCTCGTACCCGGCGGCGTCGTTCGCCGACTTCTCGATGCACCGGAAGGTCGACGTGCTCGACACCGATTCAGCGAATGATTGGGTGTCGTACGACCCGAGCACGCCGGGCTTCACCTGCCAGGCCGGCCTCACCCTGTGCGGCGGCACGTGCGTCAACCTCACCAACGACACCGGCCACTGCGGCGGCTGCAATTCGACCTGTGACACGCCCGAGGTCTGCATCGCGGGCACCTGCGGCAGCGTCGGCGCGCTCGTGCTCTCGCGCCTCTCGAACGTCTCGCCGGAGAGCATCGAGATCTACAACGGCAGCACGTCGCCGGTGGTGCTCGACGGCTACTCCCTGTCGTGGACGGCCGACTCCAACACCGACAGCTTCACGTTCGCGTCTGACGCGGGCCTCGCGCCGGGCGCGTACCTGCGGTTGTACGAAGGCACGGGCACGTCGACGTCGAACACGCTCTACACGGGCAAGAGCATCGTGTGGTCGACGTACATCGCGGTGAGCCTCAAGAACGCCGCGGGCACCGCCATCGACTTCGTGCGCACCGGCGCCTCGACGACGCTGCCGGAAGCCGGCACCACGTGGACCGGTGCGAACGCGCCGAACCCGTCTGACTCGAACAACGCGGAGACGCTGGCGCGTGAAGTGCGCCTCGCCGACACCAATTCAGCCGCTGACTGGAAGCTCTCGACCACCGCGTTCGCCAGCGTGTGCGGCACCGACAACATCGACGGTGAGCCCGCGGCCTGTGGCCTGCAGTGCACCAACACCTTGTTCGACCCGAACAACTGCGGCGCGTGCGGTCACACCTGCGCGTTCGGTTGCAGCCAGGGCGAGTGCGCGAAGAGCACCATCGTCCCCGACAACGGCACGGTGCGGCTGCTCACCAACGGAGGCACCGTTCAGTACTTCTACAACGGCTCGTGGGTCCCGCTGTACAACACGTTGGATTCCACCTCGGGTCTCGTCGTGTGCCGGAGCCTCGGCTACTCGGGGCTCTCGGTGACCAACTACGAGTATCACTCGGGCTACAGCTACGCGTACTTCAACTTCTCGTGCTCCGGCAGCGAAGCGTCGCTGAACGACTGCGGCGTCACCTACAACGGCTACTACTCGTCGTACGCGCAGGCCCTCACCTGCACTCCGTGATGCGGCGATGAAACGACCGGCGCGGGCACGCTGCTCGCGCCGGTTTTTTTGTTTCAGAGCGCCCCTGCGGCCAGACCGGTCTGGAGTGCGTCGAGGCTGAGGCTGAGCGATTTCGCGCGTGCGAGGGCCGCGACGAGCGCGGGGCGCACCGCCGAGGGAGCCACCTGCATCGCGTCGGCGGCGGCGCAGACCACCGCGTCAGCCATCGCCACCGCAGCCGGTGACGGCTTCGGGAAGAGCGTTTCCAGCGAGGAGCCGGCGGCGGTCGCCAGCTTCGCCGCGAGCGCCTTGTCTTTCGCGAACACGTCGCGCGCCAGCGCTTCGAGCACCTTCGGCGAGGGCGTCGAGCGGCCCGCGTTCCAGCGGATACCGGTGCGCGACGAGGCGCCGTAGCGCCGCGCCAGCGCGTGGGGCGTCGTCTGGAGAGCACGCGCTGCCATCACCACGAGAGGAAGGGTCGCCATGGAGACATCGTACGGTCTGAAACAGGACGCGGGAAGACACGGAGGCACGGTCGACAGGTCTCCGGACCCGAGTCGTTCAGCCACGGAGACTCCCGGAGAGTCTCCGATTGCACTCCGAGTGGCTGCCTGGAGGGTTCGATGGCCTCTTGAGGCGAATCGAGTCACTCTGCTGCAGGGTCAATGTCCTATTTCGATGACGTGATGTCACTTCGATGACCGGTACGTGTCCTCAGCGGAGCGCGTTGCACTCAGTGACCGGTCTTGAAAGGCACGGGCAATCGCAGGGCGTAGCCGGCGTCGCAACGAAGAGCAGATGGCGAAGCCACGGGCGGGAGGGGACGACGAGGGGCGGGAGCTCCGCGTACGTAAAAACAGTGAGGCGTCAGCCTGAGACGTTTGTCGCGAAGTCGAGAGGCCAACGCGTGATGCGCACGATGTGATTCGGTGTGACCGCTGCCTTCACGAGCTGATCGCGCGCCTCCCCCTCGCCGCGGGAGACGGGACGCGGAGTCAGAGGCTGGCGAGCGCGACGCGGTACAGCGCGCGGTAGCCCATGCGCGGCGCCAGCTCGAACTTCTCCGCGTGGAAGCAGTCCTTGAGCAGCGCGCGGCCCGCGTCGCTCTGATGCAGCGACAGCAGGGTCTTCTCGAGATCCATCACCACCTGCGGCGACGCGTTCATCGACACCGCCACGCCGTCATTCGGCGCTTCTTCAGTGAAGCCCAGCACGCGGAACTCGCCCGCCTTGCCCGGCCACACTTCATCGATGCCCAGCGCGTCAGGCTGACCGCTCTTCGCGCTCAACGCGAAGATCGACGCGAGGTCGGCCTTGCCGCCCGCCAGCGCCTCGAGCGCCTGCCGGTAGGTGCCCAGAAAGTTCTGCGCCGCGAACGTCTTGCCCGCTTCGACGCCTTGTTCCTTGAGCCACGCCATCGGCAGCAGGTAGCCGCCGACGGAGTCGCGGTCGGTCCACGCGGCGGTCTTGCCCTTCAGGTCCTTGAGCGTGAGCGGGTCGTTCGCGCGCGTCAGCAGCGCCGCGCGGTACGTCGACACCCCGGCGCGCACGCCGCGCACCAGCACGCGCACGCCCATCGCCTCGATGCGCGCGCACACGAACGGAGGCGCCCACGCCGCGTCGGCCTTGCCCGACAGCAATTCACGCGCGAGCTGCTCGTACGTCGCGCCCACCACGACTTCCGTCTCCCGGTTCAGCGCTGAAGCCAGATGCGTCTGCAGGTGCGACGCGAGCTCCTTCGCGATCGGCCCCAGCGTCGAGGGCAGCGCGAAGCGCACGACCGAGCGTTCAGAGCGCGACACGTTCAGCTCTCCATCGTGAGGCGGGCGGCCTCTTCATCACTGAGACCGAAGGTGGCCTGCAGCAGCTCGAGCGTGCGCAGCTCGGCGGGCGACGGCGTCTTCGCGTGCGCGACCCGGGCCGCGAGCGCGTACGCCTGCGAGCGCTGCTTCTTCGTCGACAGCCCCTGCGCCAGCGTCGTCAGCCGCGTGGGCAGGCCGAAGGTGCGCAGGTTCTCGAGCGCGTCACGCAGGTAGCCGCGCGCGAGGTCGGCCGACGTCTCGCGGAACGCCGGGTTGCCCGCGAGGTTCTCGAGAATCGCGTCGGCTTCGGCGCGGGTGATCTCACCGTCAGACGCCGAGACCAGCACCATCACCTCCGCGTAGAGCTGCTCGAGCGGTTCACCCAGCGCCTCGGCCAGGGGAGCGCCGCGTTCCACCGCCTCGAACACCTTCGCCACGTCGAGCTCGCTCAGCGAGAACGCCTGCTGAAAGCTCTTGAGCAGGCTGATTTCTTCCTTCGTCGTCTTGCGGTCGGCCATCGCCACCGACGCCGCGAGCCCGAAGGCGAGCAGCCGGTTGCGATGCCCCGGCAGGCGCTGCTTGAGCACCTTCAAGACGTCTTCGAGCCCGCGCGCGTGGCCGAGGCGGCGCGCCGAGGTTTCCACCAGCCCCGCGATTTCGTCGGCGTGCACGCCTTCGAACTCGGGGCGCTCGATGACCCGCGCCACCATGTTCTTGAGCTCGACGTTCGCCACCGTGCCGTCGGCCGAAGCAGCCAGCACCATCACGTCGAGCAGCGCGGTGTTGCGGTCTCTGCGGGCCTGCACGAGGAATTCACGCGGCATCGGGGGTCTCCGTCTTCGTCTTCAACGGCACCAGCTTCTCTTCGCCTTCGACCGGGAGCTTCCAGAGCTTCTGGTCGAGCAGATGAGAAGTGTGCAGGTTGCCCATGGCCGACAGCAGTGAGCTGCGCAGCATGGGGATCTCCTTGCCAAGCTCGTCGACGAGCCGCTTCACGCGCTTGCGCTGGAGGTTCTCCTGCGAGCCACAGAGGTCGCAGGGGATGATGGGGAACTGCATGAGCTCGGCGAAGCGCGCGATGTCCGGCTCGGCCGCATAGGCCAACGGGCGGATCACGGTGTTGCGGCCATCGTTGCTCTTGAGGATCGGCGGCATCGTCGCCGTGGTGCCCGCGAAGAACTGATTGAGCAGGAAGGTGTGAATCAAGTCGTCGCGGTGGTGGCCGAGCGCGATCTTCGTGCAGCCCATGTCGACGGCCGCCGTGTACAGAATGCCGCGGCGGAGGCGCGAACACAGACTGCACTGCGTCTGCCCCGGCTTCAGCTTGTCGAGCACGATGCTGTACGTGTCTTCCTTGAGCAGCCGGTACGGGTACTCGTTCTTCTGCAGCCACGCTTCCAGCATCTGCGCGGGGAAACCCGGGTGGCCCTGGTCGAGGTTCACCGCGATGAGCTCGAACTTCACCGGCGCGCGCTGCTGCAGCCGGCGCAGCAGGTGCAGCATGGTGTACGAGTCTTTGCCCCCCGAGATGGCGACCATGATGCGGTCACCGTCTTGAATCAGGGAGAAGTCAGCCACCGCCTTGCCGACGTGTTGCAGCAGCGATTTTTCGAGGCGATTCAGCTCATCCACGCGCGCGCGCCGTAGCCCACCTTGCCGCTTCTTGCTAGTGGCGAAGGCGTGTCTTTCCCCGAGCGTGTTGTTGATGTGGGCGACTCGTCGCTGCTGCCTGAAGTCGTCTCTGCGTTGAGCCCCGCGAAAGAGGTCGCGATCGATGTCGAAGCCGACTCGATGCATCACTTCCGCGCGAAGTTGTGCTTCGTGCAACTGGGCACCGACCACGACATCTTCTTGATGGACACGCTCAAGCCCGGCGTCACCCCCAAGTCGTTGGACTCGATGTTCAGTGATGCCTCGGTGACGAAGTTCTTCCACGCCGCCGGCGGTGACCTCCAGTACCTCGCCGAGGCGGGCGTTCGCGTGAAGGGGCTGTT
Source organism: Myxococcota bacterium (assembly GCA_048498275.1). Lineage (GTDB taxonomy): Bacteria > Myxococcota > Myxococcia > Myxococcales > Myxococcaceae > Archangium_A. The sequence continues at coordinate 5,543 of JBEHYH010000156.1, forward strand.
CGACACGCACCGCGCGGCGACGTTGCTGGGCTGGCCGAAGGTCGGGCTCGCCGACCTCGTGAAGGAGAAGCTGGGTCAGACGCTGAAGAAGGAACATCAGCAGGCCGACTTCAGCCTCCGCCCGTTGCCTCCGGAGCTGCGCGAGTACATCGCCGATGACGTCCGCTACCTGTGCGACGTCGGCCGCTGGGTGCGCGAGGCGTGTCAGACCGCGGGCGTGCTCGAGGAGGTGCTGCTCGATTGCCAGCGCATGTGCGACGACGCCGCGGCGCGGCCCGACGCGGCCGACTTCACGCCGAAGCTGCCGCGCAACGGCCTGTCGAAGGACCAGTTCACGATGGCGTTTTTCATCGCGCGCGAGCTGCACGCGCTGCGGCTCCAGTGGGCAGAAAAAGAAGATCTGCCGACCGGCCGCGTGCTCTCGAACATGGCGCTCGGTGAGCTGTCGACGAAGTTCCCGTCAGACCTGAAGACGCTCTCGAAGCTGGCCGGCGTGCGCGGGCAGATCGTTCGCGAACACGGCGAGGAGATTCTCGGCGTCATCGCGCGCGTGTCGGCGGCCGTCGTGGCGGGCGAGCTGAAGTACTCGGAAGATCGCGGCGCGCGCGACCCGAAGAAGAAGCGGCGTGAAGAGCTGCTCCTCGAGTGGCGCAAGAAGGCCGCGACCGAACGGAAAGTGACGCCTTCAGTGGTGCTGTCCAACGCCCTGGTCGAAGAACTGGCTACGAGCGCGCCCGCCTCTCCAGAAGCATTGGAGCAGGTGCCTTATTTTGGACAGAAACGGTTGGCTCTATACGGTGACGTGTTACTGGGTCTTTTGTCGGCTTAGGGACGCCCCCTTTTTAAAGGAGCTGCGCATGTTTAACGGAGCCTCAAAACGTCAGAAGGAACTCGCCCGCCAGGAGCACAAGAAGGAAAAGAAGGAAAAGGCGGCGCAACGCAAGGCTGAGAAAGACTCACGCGGGCCGACGGCCGATGGCGTCGACCCCGATATCGCTCACATCGTGCCCGGGCCGCAGCCCGTCGTTGAAGAGTAAGTCAGCACTTCCAGTGCACGACCCGGCAGGTCTTCGACCCTTCATCGCAGACAGCATCGGTTTCGCTGTCGCGACAGGGTCGAACCCTGCGTTGAAAGCGACGCTTCACCTTCTTTGAAGAGACCGCGTTCGGCGGGCTCGCGTCGTCGTAGCTGCAGTCACGCCAGGTCTTGCACGGTACCGGTGCATCGACGCCGGCGTCGGGCGGCTCGGTGGCCAGCAACAGTGACAGCGCGAGCATGAGCATGGGCGATGTTGTAGTTCGCGTCGTGCCGCCGTGACCAACCTGCTGCTCCTGATTTTCTGTTTCTTCATCGGAGCGCTGGCCCGCCGGAGTCGCGCCTTCCCCGAAGACAGTCATCGCGCGGTGAATGCGTGGGTGATGTTCGTGTCGCTGCCGGCGCTGGTGCTGCGCGCGATTCACGACGCCCCGCTCGATGGAATCGCGGTCGCGGAAGCGGCGCTGCTGTGGCTGGTGTTCCTCGTGCCCGCGGCCGTCGTGTGGTTGGTGTCGCGTTCGAAGGCGTGGGCGTGCGTCGCGCTGTGCGCGGGCTTGTGCAACACCGCGTTCGTGGGCCTGCCGTTGCTCGAAGCGCTGGGCGGCAAGTCGGTGCTCGGCGTGGCGACGGTGGCGGATCAACTGGGTGCGTTCGTGGCGCTCTTCGTGTTCGCCATTCCCTTCGCGGGCGCGGTGTCGGGCGTGAAGGTGACTCCCGCGAAAGTGCTGCGCGGGTTGGCGACGCGGCCGGCGCTGTGGGCGTTGCTGATGGCCGTCGTGCTCAAGCCCGTCGCGTTCCCGGCTCCGCTCGAGGGTGTACTCGACAGGCTGTCGGCGATGTTGAGCCCGTTGGCGCTCGCGAGCGTCGGTTGGTCACTCGACCTGCGCGCTTTGAAAGGAAACGGAACGCGTCTGCTCGCGGGCTTGAGCTGGAAGCTCATCGGCGGGCCCGCGCTGGTGTTCGCGATTCTGTATTTCTGGCGCGGGGGAATCAGCGAGACCGAGCGCATCGTGATTTCTCAGGCCGCGATGGCGCCGATGGTGACCGCCGGAGTCGTCGCGTCTGACTACGACCTCGAGCCCGGCCTCGCCGCCGCGTTCATCGCCATCGGGGTGCCGTTGTCGCTGGTGACCGTGCCGTTGTGGTGGCAGCTCTTGAGCTGATCAGCGCAACAGCGTCGCAGCTTTGCCGCGCTCGAAAGCGAACGCGTCGATCACTCGATACCGCTGTTCATCATTCAACTTCGGCCGTGACGGCGAGTTGAGAAGTGTGAGCCGGCCTTCGTCGAAGCTCATGTGCTTCACGCAATGCACGAAGAACTCCGCGCGGTCGGTTTCGGGCACCAGCGGCAGCATCGCGTTCGCGCACTTCGCCTTGTCGTCGTCGAACGAGACCGCGTCGTACACGGCGCGCGCCTCGTCGAGGCTCAACGTGGGTGAGAGCTCCTGGAGCGTCTTGAGCCGCACCGCTGACTCACGCGTCTTCTGCAGCCAGGAGACCACCAGCGCTCCACGTTCATTTTCCGGGAGGTTTGGAAGCATCAACCGGCCCGCGATGTCGCGGCTTTCATCTGACGTGAAGTCATCGAGCATCGCGCGGCAATCAGCGAGCGTGAGCGGCGTTTGCGGCAGCCATGCACGAAGCAGCTCGACCCGTTGTGGATCGAAGCTGAACGAAGCCACCGCGAGTTTCAAAAGTCGAACGTGCGCATCTGCGGGAGCTCGACGCCAGGATCCCTGCAGCAGCTTCATGCGGTCGTTGTCGAAGCTCAGTGACCTCACGAGCTCCGCGCCCTGTTCATGCTGCAGCACGCGATCGACCCACGCCGGCAATTTCTGCAACACCGTGAGTCGGCGCGCATTGGCGTCATCGCGCACCAACCCATCGACGATGACCAGACCTTCGGCGTCGGTGAGGCGCTCGATGAATCGCGGCAACGCCTTGTCGAGTGCGGGCTTCGTCATCAGGTGCGCGAACGCGACACCTTCGCCGGGTTGAAGCGTTGCTGTCTCGAGCGCTTTCGCGGCGTCGACATCGAACTGCTTCGAACTCGCCGCGATGGTTCGCAGTGTCGGCATTCCATCTGCGAGCATCGAATCGATCGCGGTCGTCAGAGAAGGCGAGAGCCCGACGAGCACAGACGCCCGCAGTTCGTGTTGCTGTGACTCCAGCTCGTGTGCAGTCGCGAGTCGCGCGATGAGCTGCACGGTGGAGCGCGCATCGATGCCCGACTGGCGCGCGAGGCGAATCAACGGCCAGCGGTCCAACATCGGAGCGCGCTTCGTCAGCGCGTGCACCACGTCGAGCTTCGGCGTGCCGCCGAGCACCAACACCGCACCGAGCGTCTCGGCGTCATCGCCGAGCTGCAACTTCTCGAGCGCAGCGACGGTGTGCGCGCTCTTCTTCCACGCAGCCAGCGCGGGCGGCAGCGGCGAGGGCTTCAGCTCGAGCCGCGCGACGATGGAGCGGTCGTCGGTGCCGGGAAGAATCACGCCGGCGGAAAGAATGAACGCACCCAGCGCGGCGAGCGTTCGCCCGGAGCGATCGGTATCGGCTTGCACCTGAACGAGCAACGGGAGCTCGGGCTGATTCAGTGGCCCGCCAGCGCGGCCGGCGCACGTCGCGCCCACGCCGCCGAGAAACGAGGCAGTGCAGGGCACCCGCTCCATCGACAGCACGCGCGGCGGCGAATCGCGCGTCACCATCGGCAGCGCCTGCGCACGCGAAGAAACGCTTCCCGCGATGACCACTCCACGTTCCGAAGACCACGTCTTGAAGAGCGTCTTGCTCTGACCTTCGGCGTTGCGGACGGTTCGCGTCAGCGGCACGGAGCCATCGTCAGTCACCGCGCCGGTTTCGAGCGTCCACCACTCGCGGGCTCTTCGCGTCGTCGACGGCGGCGCATCCATGAAGAGGAGGAAGCGGCCCGAATACCCGCCACCGCTCACGACGGAGTACTTCCACGTCGTCGACTCCGGGAGCTGCGCGCTCGCGACGCCCGAGAGAACGCACGCCAGCAGCGCGCGCCTCACGTGGGCGTCACCGCCGAGAGCGTCACCATCACGTCGCGCTTCACCGCGTTCTTCACGAAGTCGCGAATGATGCCGGCGAGCGCCGAGCCGAGCGCGCCGATGACGGGTAGATGTTCGCCGCCTTCGCAGGTCGTCTGACCTTCGGTGTCTTCGGCGTCGGGTTTGAAGCGTTCATCCCACCGCACGAGACCGAACGTGCCGTCGCCCGAAATCGCCGCGTGCACGAGCGGCTTGTTGGTCTTGCGCGCGAAGTCGGAGAGCAGGGTGCGGCTTTTCAAGTTGTCGAAGCAGTCGACGAGCAATTCAGCGCTCGAGCACAACGCCTCGATGTTCTCGGCGGTCAGCTTCACGCCGAACGCGTCGCTCTTCTTGCCGTAGAAGTTCGAGAGCTGCAGCTTGAGCGCCTCCGCCTTGTTCTTGCCGAGCGACTGCTTCACGTACGCCTGCGCGAGCAGGTTCTTCGACTCGACGCGATCGAAGTCGATGAACGTCAGCTCCGCGTCGAGGTTGCGACAGAAGAGCGCGGCGGTGGAGCCCAGGGCCCCAACGCCGCAGATGTGGATGCGCATGGTCAGCTCCCGAACGGCACCTTCGGGCGCAGGTAGATGCGCTCGTTGAAGCGGTCGACCACGTAGTTCACGAACGCGTCGTCACGCAGGTTCGCGATCTGCAGACCGGGCACGCCGCCAGAACGCACGACCTCGACCGCGATGCGGCGCAGGTCGGCGTCGCCGAGGTGCGAGTCGAGCTCAACCGGGTAGTCGGCGGACAGACCGTTGTAGGTGATGTTCAAGATCGTCATGAGCGTCTCCTTTCGAGCGACTCTGACAGAACTAACCCTGCATACCTGACGAAACGCGCAGGCGAGCGGCCCACGCGGGTTCGGGTGAAACGAGCTCTTCTTTTTCGCCGATGCGCGCGATGACGCCGCCGGGCGCGACAACCGAATAGCGCAGCGATCTGCCGAGCGCGGAGTCGAGCGCTTCCATCGTGGTGCGGTCTTCGTGGGAAAACCCGAGCGGGCCGATGGGGTGTGAGTGGGCGATCTCGGTGAGCTCGGCGCGGCGTTTCCAGATCGCCTCCCACCGTTCGCGTTTGTCGGGGAGCGCGATGGCGGAGTCACCTTCGTCGCTCCAGAGCACGAGGTCGCCGGCGAGCAGAAAGCAGACCTCACGCATGGCGCAGAATCACCAGCGCGTCGGTGTCGATGGCTTCACGAATCACGGAAGGCAGACTCTCCAAGGTGAGCTCCTCGTCGGCGGGTGGGTGGCCCAGACAGATGCCTGAATCGATGACCTGCAGCGTCGCCGCGTCGACGAGCGAAATGAAGCGCTCGTTCATGAAGGTGAAGATGACTTCGAGTTGATCTCCCACGCGACGAAGACTGCGCAACTCGGCGCCGGCGTCACGCAACGCGCGCTCGGCGCGTTGGTCGACCGTCTCGCGGAGTTGGCGAACGGCTTCGATGCGCGCTTCTCGCGCAGCGGCGATTTCTTCACGCGCGGCCTGTTCCTGACGGCGACGATGCAGCTCGGCCATTTCGCGGCGTGACTGTTCACGTTCAGCAACGAGACGACGCAGTTCTGCTTCGGCACCAGGTACACCGTTCTGCGCGACGGTCGCGATCCCCGGCCGCACTTCCGCCGGGGCGAATGGAATCTGCATGCGCGCGGAAACCCGCTCGAGCAACGCGTACCCGAACGCCGCACGCAGCGTCGCGGGTACTCCACTCACCGCGGCGAGCCCCGCGCTGTCTTCAAACGCCCGCCGCACGGACTCTTCGGCATCGGTGTCGAACTCGAGCGTGTCGAACAACAACTCCCCTGAATGCCACCGCCGCGCCGTGCACAGCGAGAAGCGCGGCGGCTCATCATCGGGGAGCAGGTGCAACAGTTCGGCGATGGCTCCATCACGCACGAGTCGCGCACCGGACAGATGCCCGCGCACCTTCGGCAGCTTCGACAGATCCGGCGCATCCGCGGGCGCGCGCAGCACCGCTTCACCGCGCTTGATGACGAACGAGTACCAGCCAGCTTTCGCCGGAGGCGTCGCGACGCGGAGACGTTTGTTTTCCGCGTCGACCTGTTGACCGCCGAGAAACGGCAACACCAGCACCTCCTCGCGCCCGAGGAACTTTTGGTAGCTCATCGCGCGGGCGGGACGAGCACCGGCGTCTTCATCACCTTCTCGACCCAGCCGCTCTGCGCGGAGCCGCCACCCGCGGGCACCGGCGCCTCGAGCAACGTCTTGAGCACGCGCGGCACCTGGTACGGGTCGGTGAAGTCTTCGACCTTCACCTCGGCGAACGGCACCTTGAGGTGCGCCGCGCAGCCTTTCACCGACTGACCCCGGCCGCTCGACACCGAGACGATGATGGCCATCGCCGCGACCGTGTACCCGCATTCGGGGAACACGCGCGCGAACTGGTCGCCCGTCTCGCCGGCTTCGTCACCGACCACGATGACCAGCAGCTTCGCGTCAGCGGGGATGCGAACGCCCGACTGGTAGAGAGCGCGCACACCGGTCGCGTGAACGGTGCCACCGCTCGCTTTGATGCTCGAGAGCATGTGCTGCACCGCCGCGCGCGACGACGCACGCGGCGTGAGCACCGTGCCCATGGTGTCGAACGACGCCACGTGCAGCTTCCCGCTGGAGAAGCTG
>JBEHYH010000157.1:0-12190 GCA_048498275.1 Myxococcota bacterium
GCGCTCCCGAGCCGACGGCCTTCGCGCTCGGTGCGTGCTTCTCGTCTGCACCATGGAGCAACGTCTCCACGAACGTCACGCCGATGTACTCAGGCTTCACCCCGGTCAGCAGTGGGCGCACCTTCGACCACGCGCCGTCGGCACCGACGAGCAGCTCCGTCACCACGCTCGAACCATCGGTGAACGCGACTTCATGCCGGCCGCCGCCGAGCGCGACAACTGACGCCACCTTCTTTCCCCAGCGAATGGTCTCCGCGGGGAGCGAATCGATGAGCATCTGCCGCAACCCGCCGCGGCGCACTTCGGGCCGGCCGCCGGTGCCGTCATCGGCTTCTTCGAACAACACCGTACCCTTCACATCGAGCACCCGCGACGCCTGCCCGCCGTGATGAATGAGCTTCAAGAACGCGTCATGGAGCCCGGCGTCCTTGAGCGCGGCTTGACCGTTGTTCTCGTGAATGTCGAGCATGCCTCCCTGCGTGCGCGCGCCCGGTGACGCATCGGCTTCGAACACGGTCGAGGTGATGCCGTTCACATGCAGCACCCGCGCGAGCGCGAGCCCTCCGAGGCCGGCTCCGATGATGGTGACGTGCGATTTCATGGTGAACCCTCTTTCTGGAACACTGTTCCATAAACACAATGGAACGTTGTTCCAGATGTGTCAAGGTACGGCCATGGCACGAACACCCAAACGCACGGAGAGCCTCTCGCGCGAGCGCATCGTGCAGGCGGCCATCGAGCTCCTCGACGTCGACGGCGAAGCGGGGCTCACCTTCCGCGCGCTCGCGTCGCGGCTGCAGACCGGAGCCGGGGCCATCTACTGGCACCTGGAGAACAAGGACGAGCTGCTGACGGAGACCACCAACGACCTCATCGCCGCCGCGCTCGGCGTCACCAGCAGGAGCAAGACGCCCGCCGACGCCATTCGCGCCATCGCGCTCGCGTTGTTCGACGCCATCGATGCGCACCCGTGGGTCGGAGCGCAGCTCACGCGCGACCCTTCTCAGTCGGCGATGCTGGAGATCTTCGAGCGCATCGGCGCGCAGCTCCTCGCGCTCGAGGTGCCCGAGAAGGCGCTCTTCGCCGCCGCGTCGACGCTGGTGAACTACGTCATCGGCGTCGCCGGTCAGAACGCGGCCAACGCGCGCAACCCCGAGCTCGGCACGCGCGAGCAGTTTCTCGCCACGGTGGTGACGCGCTGGTCATCGCTGGAGCCCGCGACGCACCCGTTCCTCAAGCACGTCGAAAAGCAGCTCCGGCATCACGACGACCGCGAGCAGTTCCTCGCGGGCATCGACTTGATTCTCGCGGGCATCGACGCCCGGCGCTGAATCACCCGCCGCGCTTCTTCACCGGCGGCTGCACGTCGTCGCGCACGAAGAGGCGCACGTCCCAGAAGCAGTCGGTCTTCGGCGTCGCGTCGACTTCGTATTCGCCGAGCCAGCTCTTCGCTTCCTCGAGGTCGGCCTTGAGGGTGTCGAGCGCGGCCTGCGCGCGCACCGGGTCACGGCCGCAGGTCTCGATGCGGTTCTTCTTCGTGTCCATCGACGGGCGCTCGCCGATCCACACCACGGTCGTGTTGCGGCCATGGTTCTTCTGGATGAGGTGGTCTTCGACGGCGTGCAGCGTCTTCAGGTTCGCGGCCTTCGATAGAATCTCCACGCCGTGGCGCGGCTCACAGCCGAGGTAGTGGCAGTAGTAGCTCCCCGACGGGAACAGCGGCGCGGGCGCGCTCGAATTGATGGTCATCGCGCGCGGCGCCTCGACGGTCACCTTCACCGTGAAGTCCTTCTTCTGTTCCTTGCACGCGGGGCCCTTGCAGCTCGCGACCTTCACGGTGACGGTGTCGTTGTCGATGGCCCACGTGCCCTTGGTGGTGGTCTCGCCCTTCACCTTGTCGAGGCCATGACCTTCGTAGACTCCTTTGCTGCGGAGGCCGATGTACTGATTGGCGTCGCCGATTTCGGTGTTGTCGAGAAAGTCGAACGGCGTCGGGAGCTGAGCCAGAGACAGCGTCAGGAGCGCGGTGAGCATGCGCTCGACCTTACGCGGGCTTGCCCTTCGCCGCCTCTTCAACCGCGCCGCGGTTGGCTTCGATGAAGTCTTCGACGTCTTTGTCTTCGAGCTGCAGGTCGCGCAGCACGCCGGGGTAGATGCCCTTGAAGGCGGGCGAATCGAGGGCCCCGCGGAGACGGAAGCTCGTCTTCAACACCGCGGCTCCGAAGAGTTTTTGTTCGAGCGTTTTAGCCACCGACGTTCAGCTCAGTGTTCTCCGAGGACCTTCTTCACCACCGCCAGCACGTCTTCGGCGCGCGGAGGTTTGACGATGAAGTCGACCGCGCCGGCTTCGATGGCTTCCATCACCATCGTCTCCTGGCCGAGTGCGCTGCACATCACGATGAGCGCCTTGGCGTCGCCGCGCAGAATCTCCCGCGTGGCGTCGATGCCGTTCCGGTACGGCATCACCAGGTCCATCGTCACCAGGTCGGGCTTGAGCTCTTTGTACTTCTCCACGGCCTCGACACCGTTGCCAGCCTCGCCCGCGACGGTGAAACCGCCGGCGGTGAAGATGTCCTTGATGATGTCGCGCATGAAGACGCTGTCGTCGACGATCAACACGCGCTTGGACGTTGCACTCACGCCTTCGAACCTAGCGAATGGCGTCGCCGCTGGCGAAGGATTGCGACACGGCCTCGTCGACGCCGTCGACATCGAGCACCGTCACCGTCAGCGCACCCACACGTGCGACACCCTTCACCGGAGGCAACACATCGACGCCGGTGCCCAGCCGTTCGATGAATTCGATGCCGTCGACGCCCGAGACGAGGAGCCCCAGGTCGCGCCGGGAGAGCTCCAACAGCACGATCTTCTCGCCCGGCACGTCACCGGGGAGCGCCAGCAGCTTCCCCAGCTCCACCACCGGCACCACGCGGCCCCGGAGCGTCATCACGCCCTTCACGGACGGTGACGTTCTCGGCACGCGGGTGAAGCTGGGAGGCGCGACCACGATTTCACGCACCGCCGACAACTGCAGCGCGTAGCGGTCGCGACCCAGAGAGAAGACGACGTGACGCAACCGTCAGCTCCAGTTGCGGCGTACGTTGGTCGTGTCGGCGAGGAGCGCGTCGATGTCTTCGTGCTTCTTGAGCCGGCGGCTGAAGTGCACCAGCAGCAACTCGCCCGAGGCTTCGATCTGCGGCTTCTTGCTCGACAGACCGGTGAGCGCCTCGCGCAGCCGCGGCGACATGAAGTTGCGCAGCATCTGCTCGTCACCCGCGGTCTGGAGCACGTACGCCTTGGAGAACGCCGGGTCGTCGTCGAAGTTGATGTCCTGCCCGCCGAACATCTTGCCGAGCGCGTCGAAGAAGGTGTTCTGACGGCGGGCGAAGAAATGCGGCGCCGCGCGGCCGGGCGTGCGCACCACGACGATGGTCTGGTGATGCACCTGGCGATGTTTGCCGCTGCCGGTGACGTACGTGTAGTCGGCGACGTGCACCTCCCCGACCTCCTTCACGCCGCGCATCGCGTTCTTCAGCTCGCGGCTGTGGCCCTGGCCGAAGAGCTTGAAGGTCTCGAGCTGCTGCCACAGTTCCTGATTCGCGCCGAGGAACGTGAAGCCCTTGTTCTCCGCGTAGCCCTGCATGAACTCGGTGCGTTTCTTCTCGAGCCAGATGCCGAGGTAGACGATGCCGGCGATGAGACCAATGACGCCAACGACAGCGAGCACGACTCCCGCGTTTTCCATGGTCTGGTGATGATGCCTCAACGTCTTGAACGCGAGAACGTCATTCGCCTGCGCCCCGCGTTGTGAGACGCCTTCGGCGCAGCGAGCGCGCCGTCTTCGAAGCGTGGCGCGCGCTCCCACACGTGGTTACTCAGAGTTGGATTTCACGAAGTCACCCATGCACAGGAGCACGTCATGACGGTTCGAATCGGAGATCAGGTCTACGTCAAAGAAGGCGGCGTGATGTTCGGCGCAGTGCGCGCGGTGCATCGCCATGGCCTGCAGATCTACGTCGAGAACGCCGGCGACTTCGAAGTGCCGGCTGACGCCGTGAAATCGGTGCACGACGGCAAGGTGTTGCTGACCATCGATAAGCTGGGCGCGTCGTTGCGCACCGCCATCGCGCACGCGCATCAGAGCGAAGACGGGCGCTGAAGAAACGCGCTAGGGCGCGGCCCATGCGTCTCTTCTTCTTCGCTCCGTTGTTGGTGGCGTGCGCGGCTGCGCCTGTCGCTCCGAAGTCTGAACCGCTGCTCTCGTGGGACGTCGAGGGCGTGAGCGGGCTCGGGCTGTTCGCCGATGAACGCGCGCAGAGCCGCGACGCGGTGAGTGAAGCGCTGCGCAAGCTGGGCAAACCGACGGCCGATGGCGCGATGATGGATCGCGCGTGGGCGCTCGCCGGCGCGGGGAAGAACCCACTCACCGGAGCGGACTGTGGACGGCCGCTGGCTCCGTACGACGCACGGAAGCGCTGGGGCCGCGCGCTGGGCCTGCTCGGTCACACCTCGGCGTCGGTGTGGTGCCCGAAAGACAAGCCGTGCGAATTGAGCGTCTACGCGAGCCGGCTCGATGAAGACGGGGAGCGCTTCGAGTTCGACGCGACCATCGAGCGCGAAGGCGCTCCGCTGATGGTGCTCCAGAAAGCGCTGACCACGCTCGCGCCGCCGCCGCCGTCGGAGGGAGGCGTCGGAGGAATTCTCGGTTCGCTCGGCGGCTCGCAAGGCGTGCAGACCGAAGACCTGCTGCACATCGACGTCGACCCGGCTGACAATCGCGCCGCGAAGCAGGAGCGCATGGCTGACGCCTTCACCGGCGTCACCGCGGCACAGGTCATGACGTGCTTCGGGCCGCAGCGCGAATCGGTCTCATTGTTGATGGAGTTCGCTTCGACCGGCGCTGTTTCCCGCTGTGAGGCTGATCATTTCGAGCGCGTCGACAACCCAGTTCGCTGCACGTGTGAATTGCTGGCGCGCGCGACGCACTCCGCGGCGTTGAATGCGCAGCGTTGGTCGGTCGACCTCCGCATCGACCGGAAAGATCAGCTCACGCGCGACGGCAAGCTGGTGCTGACCGCGTCGTGGAACACGCGCACGAAGACGGAGAAGCGGCCCGGTGAGAAGTACCCGCGCATGCTCGAGAACGTCGAAGACGCGAGCCTCGAAGGCTGGTTCCCCGGGCCGGGTTGGCTCGTGGCCGGCTGCTTCGCGAATCGCACCGAGCCCGCGAAGATCAACTCACGTTGGGCGGTGTGGTTCGACGCGCAGGGCAACGCGATGAAGGCGGCGGAGCAGAAGGGCTGGCCTCCGCTCGACGCCGAGACTTCTGCGTGTGTCGCCAACGCGCTGCGCACCGCTCAAGCGCCCTGCCCGTCGCGCGCGAACCTGTGGGCGATCGCGAATCTCCACGTGAATCTGCGCGACCCGAACGCGCCGGAGAAATCGCCGTTCGAAGACGCGCTGTTGAAGAAGTGATGTGCCGCCATCCTGAGAATGGCGCCGCCCGCTGAACGCTGTGCCATGAAGCGCGCATGGCCAGATTGGATCCGCACTCCGTCGCTGATGCTTCGCAGCCCATCGTCACCCGCTTCAATTGGGACGCGCGCGTCGACTTCGAGAGCAAGCGTCTGCACTGCGCGGTCACGCTCGAGCTGAGTGATTCCGTCAGCAAGAAGACCTTGCTCGATCTCGACACGCGAGGGCTCGAGGTCGAATCGGTGACCTCCGGTGACGACCCGCTCGAGTTCGAGTGGCTGAAGGCTGACCCCGTTCTCGGCACCGGCCTCCGCGTTCATCTGATCAACCGAGTCGGCCGCGTCGTCATCAAGTACCGCACGTCGAACGAAGCCTCGGCGCTGCAGTGGCTCGACCCCGCGCAGACGCATGGCGGCAAGCAGCCGTACCTCTTCTCTCAATGCCAGGCGATTCACGCGCGCTCACTCGTGCCATGTCAGGACACGCCGGCCCGTCGCGTTTCGTATTCGGCGACGTTGCATGTACCGAAGGGTCTGGTGGCGGTGATGGCCGCGGCTCCGCGTTCGTCGGGCGATGGTGTCTTCACGTTCGAGATGCCGCAGCCGATCCCTCCGTATCTGCTCGCGTTCGCGGTCGGCGACCTCGCGTCGAAAGCGCTCTCGCCGCGCTCGAGCGTGTGGGCCGAACCCGGAGTGCTGACCAGCGCCGCGTGGGAATTCGCCGACGTCGAGAAACACCTCCACGCCGCTGAAGCGCTCTTCGGCCCGTATGACTGGGAGCGGTTCGATCTGCTCGTGATGCCTCCGTCGTTCCCCTACGGCGGCATGGAGAACCCGCGCCTCACCTTCCTCACGCCGACGTTGCTCGCGGGCGACAAGAGCCTCGTGAACGTCGTCGCGCACGAGCTCGCGCACTCCTGGACCGGCAACCTCGTCACCAACACCAACGCCGAACACTTCTGGCTCAACGAAGGCTTCACGGTGTTCGCGGAGCGCCGCATTCTCGAGGCGCTCGAGGGTACGGAGATCGCCGCGCTTCACGCTGCGTTGGGTCGCAATGATTTGAACGACGCCATCGCGCGCTTCACGAAGGCGGGGACACCGGAGTTGACGAAGCTGCGCACGCACTTGGACGGCATCGATCCTGACGAAGCCTTCAGCGTGGTGCCGTATGAAAAGGGTTACCTGTTTCTGCGCACGCTCGAAGACGCGCTCGGTCGCGAGAAGTTCGACGTGCTGCTCAAGGCGTGGCTCGCCGCGCACCGCTTCAAGAGCGCGAACACCGACGACTTCCTCGCGCACGTCGAGAAGCACGCGCCGGGCCTGCTCGCGAAGGTGAATGCTGATCAATGGATTGATCAACCCGGCGTTCCCGCGAACGCGCCTGAATCGAAATCAGCGCGCCTCGATGCGTTGAAAGCAGTCGTCGGCACGATTCCCGAGAACACCGCGAAGTGGACCGCTGCTGAATGGCAGTTGTTCCTCGATTGGACTCCTCGTGATTCGAAACACGACTACCTGCGTTCGCTCGACGCGAAGTTCTCGCTCTCGAACTCGAAGAATTCAGAAATCCTCTGCGGCTGGTTGACGCTCGCGTTGCAGAGCGGGCTCACCGAAGTGCTGCCCGCCGCCGAGGCGTTTCTCGCGCGCGTGGGCCGCATGAAGTACCTCAAGCCGCTCTACGGAGCGTTGCCGCGCGCCGAGGCCAAACGCATCTTCGGAGCACAGCGCCCGCGCTACCACCCCATCGCGCAACAAGTGATCGCGAGCCTGCTTTCAAAGTAGTAGTGCGAACGCATGGCCATCGAAGTTCGCCCCGTCAGCGTCACGAATAAAAAAGACGTCGAAGTCTTCCTCCACGTGCCCTGGAGCATCGGTCTCGACAAGGAACCGAACTGGGTTCCTCCGATGCTCGACGACCTCCGCAAGCTGGTCGACCCGAAGCAGTCGATCTTCCTGCCGCACGGCGAGTTCCAGCTGTGGACCGCGTTCAAGGACGGCGCGCCGGCCGGCCGCATCAGCGCGCAGATCGACTTCGACTACGACAAGACGTGGCCGAACGAGCCGCCCACCGCGTTCTTCGGCTTCTTCGAGAGCATCGACGACGTCGAAGTGGCGAAGGCGTTGTTCAAAGTCGCCGAAGACTACGCGCGCTCGAAGAACCGCACGCGGCTCCGTGGTCCGATGACCTTCGACACCAAGGGCGACATCGGCGTGCTCATCGACGGCTACGACACCAAGCCCAAGATCGGCACGGTGTGGAACCGCCCGTTCCTCGGGCCGCTCATCGAGAAGGCCGGCTACGCGAAGGTGAAGGACCTGATGGGCTGGCGCTACGACGCGACCGTGCCGATGGACGAGTTCACCGCGAAGATTTCGAAGCGCACCCGCGAGCTGCCGAACGTCGTCATCCGCAACATGTCGCTCAAGCACATCGAGCGCGACGCGAAGATTCTGCAGGACATCTACAACGAGGCCTGGAGCCAGAACTGGAACTTCACGCCGTTCACCGACGGTGAGCTCGCGGTCATCGCCAACGACTACAAGATCTTCATCGACGAGCGGCTCGCGTACGTGGCCGAGGTCGACGGCAAGCCGGCGGCGGTGCTCTTCGCGATCCCCGACCTCAATGAGATCATCGCCGACTTCAAGGGCGAGCTGATGAAGAACCCCATCAACCTCGCCAAGTTCCTCTGGCGGTTGAAGTTCAACCGGCCCAAGGGCATCCGCCTCATCCTCCTCGGGGTGAAGAACGAGTACCGCGCGTCTCGTAAATACGGAGCGCTGGTCGCGTGCCTCTACGAGGAGATTTCGGTGAAGGGCAAAGCCGCCGGGTACCAGACGGGCGAGCTCTCGTGGACGCTCGAAGACAACGACGGCATCAACCGCGGCATCGAGCGCATGGGCGCGTCGCTGTACAAGAAGTGGCGCATGTTCGAGCGCGCGCTCTGATCAATACACGCCCATGCTCGCAGCGAGCGACGTGGGCTCGATGCAGCCGACTTCGCAGAGCTGCCGCTCGGCCGCAGGTGCAGGTGCTCGAGGCCCAGCGCTTCGGAGCTCTTCAGTGCGTGGTCGTCTTCTCGCGCGATGAGCACCGGGCCGTCGCCGCCGAGGCTGCGAGAAGCCGCGTGCCCTTCACGAGCGCGACGAGCTCATCTGCGCCGAACACGCGCGGCAGAAAATGCTCGAGCGCGTAGCGGTCGTGGGCTCCTTTCGAAGGCTGTACACCGGCCCCTCGATGCCGAGGTCGCCGAACGACGCGTAGAACACCGGGCGGACCAGCTGCGTGGTGACGTTCGCGCCGCCGACGTGGAGCAGCTTGCTGCACATGTACACCGCCGAGCCCTGTGGCAATTCGAGCGCGGGGCCGAACCACGAGCGCGCCCGCTTCGGCGGTCGTCGGCGCGAGGTTGACGAACACCGAGATGAGCTCGCGATCCCCGGTCGACTCGTCGCGATGAAGCTTCCGCGCACCCGCTCCGGGGAACACAGTGATGGAGCTGAGCTCGGCGAGCGAGCGCTTGTGCACCAACGCGTGGTTCAGCAGACCGTCGGCGCCCTGCGCGAGGTGACAGACCGCGCGCCGCACCTCGCCCGAAAACGGCTGATGACGCAGCTCCGCGGCGTGCACGTCTCCGCCGAATGACGCGACGGTGAATGACAGCAGCTCGCGGCATTCCGCAGGCGAAAACAGTTCTCGGGCCGAGAAAAAGCCATCGCGCGCGAAACATTCTTGCGGGTTCATGATCAACGGCAGCGTTCCCGGTGACATTGATCAGGTGCGCTGCGGCTTTACACACGCCTCGCGAATTCGTGACGCCTCGGGAGCGATAACGCCGCATGACCACTGTCCGCGCCTCCAGCTCGTCTGCAGCTCGTGCGTCGTCCTCCGCGTCGTCGGCCCGTCTGCAACTCGGCGCGTCATGCGCAGCCGTGAAGGAACTTCAACAGCTTCTGAAGTCGCTCGGGCTCTATTCGAGCGCGGTCGATGGCCAATTCGGCCCGAAGACCGAAGCGGCGGTGAAGCAGTTTCAAAAGACCCATGGCCTGACGGTCGATGGTTGGGCGGGCCCGCAGACGATGGCGAAGCTGCGCGCGGCGGCGACTCCGAAACCTCCAGCGACTCCGGCTCCGGCCGCGACGGGTCTGAAGCAGGGCTCGACGGGCGACGCGGTGAAGGAGGTCCAGATGCGGCTCAAAGCGCTCGGCCTCTACAACGGCGCCATCGGCGGCAACTTCGGGCCCAGCACGGAAGCGGCGGTGAAGGCGTTTCAGAAGATGAAGGGGCTGCCGCAGTCGGGCGTGGTTGATCAGACCACGTTGGACAAGCTGCGTGGAGGACAGGCTCCGGCGTCGAGCACGTCCATCGGGAAGGGCGCGACCGGCAACGACGTGAAGGAAGTTCAGCTGATCCTCACCGCGCTCGGCTTCTACAAGTCGTCGGTCGACGGAAAGTTCGGCCCGGTGACGGAAGGCGCGGTGAAGGCGTTTCAAGCCCAGCAGGGCCTGCCACAGACCGGCGTCGTGAATCAGGCGACGCTCGATGCGCTGCGCACCGCGAACGCGAATCACACGCCGCCTCCGCAGCAGCCGAACGCGCCCATCACGGGGGTGTTGCAGCCCGGAGCGCCGGTGACGCCGCCGTCGCTGCCTTCGTCGGGCGCGGTGCAGCCGCCGGGGCTGACGCCGGTGCCGTCGAGCGCGTCGAAGGACGAGAAGCTCCAGGCGATTCTCAACTACGGCATCTACTGGGCGAACCTCGAGGCGCAGAACCCGAACTCGACGGCGTATTCCGGAGCCGGCAGCGGAAATCTGCGGCTGGGTCAGGTCGGCGACGGCAAGAAGCACCAGGGCGCTGATGCGTCGGGGCATCTGCAGAAGCCGTATCTCGCGCCGAGAGATCAGGTGTGTTTCGACTGCTCCGGTCTCGTGGTCGCGATGTTCAAGCAGGCGGGCATCTCGGTGCCTGGTTCGTCAGGCGCGCTGCGGAGCGCCGGTGTTCCCGCCGACAAGCACGCGCTGCAGCCGGGCGACATTCTCGCGAAGAACGGTCACGTGGTCGTCTACATCGGCGACGGCAAGGTGGTCGAAGCGACGGTCTGGGGCAGCAACCCGGGCGACGGCAGCATCCCCGTGGGTGGCGTGAAGATCAGCGACGCGCAGAAGTTCATCGACGACGATTCGTACGTCGCGCGCCGCGTGCTCTGAGGCGTGCGCTCGTTCTTTCCTTCCGCTGAAGCGGCGCGAAATGCGCTGCGGCAGGTGCTGCCCGGTCAGGAGAACCCGTGGGTTATCTTCGCTTCCCCCGGTGCCGATTGAAGTCGCGCGACAACGGCTGCTCCCCTACGGCGCGTCGTACGCGGAGTCGTGGGTGCCGCCGCGCGATTCGCTCGGGTACTTTCCGCGTCGTCGAGCCGAGCGCCGGCCAGACGTACGAAGACGACGACATCGTGTTGCCCGCAGTCTTCGCCGACCTCAGCGGCCGCCATGCGGACAAGCCCGAGCTGATCATCGCGACACTCGAGGAGGTTCAGCAGTTGATCGGTGGCCGCATCACCAACGACGGTTAGGGGCACGCAATCGCCTCCGCGAATCACGTCACGGCGCCGCGGCGACGTCGGTGACCGCGCGGAAGAGGATCTCGACGCCGTGCTTGATGGTGTCGACCTTCACGCGCTCATCGCGCCCGTGAAACGTCGCGAGCTCTTCCTGCGTCACCTCGAACGGCACGAAGCCATACGCGCGCGTGCCGAGTTTTCGCGCGAGCACCGAGTCGGTGTAGCCAGGTGAAATCGTCGGCCCCGCGACCGCGTTGGCGTGCCCGCGCACCGCGTTGCGCGCGAGCGCGTCGAAGAACGCATCATCCGTCTCCGAGACCTGCGCTTCGAACGCGGTGATGACCTCGAAGGAAATGCCCGGCACGCCTTTGACGAGCTCCTCGAGTTCTTTCTGCAGCGCTTCCGGAGTCGTGCCCGGCAGCAGCCGGCAGTCGATGATGGCGCTGGTCTCCGAGGGAATGACGTTGGGCGCGCTGCCTTTGCCCTCGAAGCCGGTGACCTGGCAGGTATCGGTGACCACCGCCTTCGTCGTCGGCTTCGACATCAGCTTGCTCACCGCGAACGCGTTCACGAGCAACGGGCGCTGCATCACGAAGCCGTTGAGGCCGCCGTTCTTCGCGCCGACGCGGCGGAGCAATTCGAACATCGACGGCTGGATGTTCACCGCGACCTTGCGCTGGTTGAGCTTCGCGAGCGCGTCGACGAGATGCGGCGGAGCGCGGATATCGGTCGGCGTGCTGCCATGGCCCGCTTCGCCGGTCGCCTTCACGCGCAGCCACAGAATGCCCTTCTCGCCGACGCTGATGGCGTACGTGGTCTGGTTCGGCGCGAGCATGCCGACGATGCCGAGGCCGCCTTCGTTGATCATGTGCCCGCAGTCGAGCTCGCGCCAGTGCTGCTCGGTGAGGAGCTTCATGCCGCCCTCGCTGACTTCTTCATCGGCGACGGCGAGCAGAATCACGTCGCGGGTGAGCTCCACGTGCTGCCGCGCGAGCAGGCGGAAGACCTCGCTCTCCACCGCGCCCATGCCCTTCATGTCCAACACGCCGCGGCCCCAGAGCGCGCCGTCCTTGATGACGCCGGAGAGCGGCGCGGCATCGGCGGGCCACTTGTCGGCTTCGGCGCGATGTTTGCAGCGTCAAGGTGGTAGTAGCG
>JBEHYH010000158.1:0-12072 GCA_048498275.1 Myxococcota bacterium
TTGGTGAGAACGTGCGCGGCTTCGACTGCTTCGTTGTGCAGTCGACCTGCCCTCCCGTCAACGATCACCTGATGGAGCTGTTGATCATGGCCGATGCGCTCAAGCGCGCGTCGGCCGCGTCGATCACCGCGGTGATCCCCTATTACGGCTACGCCCGGCAAGACCGCAAAGTCGCGGCGCGCACGCCGATCACCGCCAAGTTGATCGCCGACCTCCTCTGCACCGCGGGCATCACGCGCGTGGTGTCGATGGACATGCACGCCGGCCAGATTCAGGGGTTCTTCAACATCCCCACCGATCACCTCTACGCGTCGCCGGTGTTCCTCGACGATCTGCGCAAGAAGTTCAGCAACCCCGAGGAGATCGTGATCGTCTCGCCTGACGCCGGTGGCGTGGAGCGCGCGCGCGCGTACAGCAAGCGCCTGGGGTGCCCGCTGGCGATCATCGACAAGCGCCGCCCGCGCCCGAACGCGTCTGAGGTGATGAACCTCATCGGCGACGTGCAGGGCCGCGACGCGATCATCATCGACGACATCATCGACACCGGAGGCACGCTCACCCAGGGCGCCGCGGCGTTGAAAGCCAAGGGCGCGAAAGGCGTCTACGCGTACATCGTTCACCCGATCCTCTCCGGGCCGGCGATCTCGCGTGTGAACGAATCGGTGATGGAAGAGCTCGTGGTGTCCGACACCGTGCCGCTGTCGAAGGCGGCGCAGGGCTGCGCGAAGATCCGCGTGGTCGGCACCGAGCGGCTCTTCGGTGAAGCGCTGGCGCGCATCTATCGCGCCGAGTCGCTCTCCAGCCTGTTCGTCTGAGGAATCGGCCACTCCCTCTTTGAGGGTGGCTGCGCCCGGCTCGTGACACGGCACGCACATCGAGCAGCGTGGAGGCGACGGCCGCGCAGCTTGCATCAGGCTGCTCGTGGCCGGGTGCCCGCGTCGTTCGCAAGCATCGCGGAGCACTTGCGGCTACCGTCGCGCGCCATGCGACGTGTTCTGTTCTGCGCTCTCTTCGCGATCGGCTGCGGCAAGCCGGCGGCTCCGCCCTTCCCCGATGGCTTCCTCTACGGAGCGGCGACCGCCGGTTTTCAGGTCGACCCCGGTTGCCCGACGTTGCCGGAGAGCGAGTGCGTCGACACGAAGTCTGACTGGTACCAGTGGGTGAACAGCCCGACGGAGTTGAATGATCTGTCGAGCATGATCACCTTCGAATCGCTCTCCAACGCGCCCGGCTACTGGGAGCTCTACGAGCACGACTTCGATCGCGCGAAGAATGAACTCGGGCTCAACGCGTTGCGCGTGTCGATCGAATGGAGCCGCATCTTCCCGACTCCGACCGATGGGCTCGAGGGCGACGCGCTCGCGGCGGTGGCGAATCAGTCGGCGATCGCCGGGTACCACGCGCAGTTCGCGGCGCTGAAGGCGCGCGGGCTGACCCCGATGGTAACGCTCAATCACTACACGTTGCCGCTCTGGATTCACGATGGCGTCGCCTGTCACAAGTCGCTCACCTCGCCGGAGTGCATCGCGGCGAAGGGCTGGCTCGATCAGCAGCGCACCGTGCGTGAGATCGCGAAGTACGCCGGCTTCGTCGCGAAGGAATTCGGCGGCGAGGTCGAGCTCTGGGCGACCGAGAATGAACCGTTCGCGGTCGTGCTCCCGGGGTTCATTCTGCCCTCGGCTGATCGCGTGAACCCGCCCGGGCTCTCGTACAAATTCGCGGAGGCGCGGCAGGTGCTGACCGCGCTCATCTACGCGCACGCCGCGATGTACGACGCGGTGAAGGCCAACGACCCGGGGGCGAAGGTCGGGCTCGTGTACTCGGTGGCTCCGGTGAAGGGGAAAGACCCGAACAAGAAGCTCGATCAGGTCGCCGCCGAGCACGTCTATTACCTCTACAACACCGCGTTTCTCGACGGCGTCGCCAAGGGGCTCGTCGATGCAGATCTCAGCGGCAAACCCGACTCAGACACGCCGCGTCCCGAGCTCGCAGACCGCATGGATTGGCTCGGCATCAACTACTACACGCGCGTCACCGTCGAAGGCACCGAGTCGCCCATCGCTGACCTCTCGCCGATCGCGAACTTCAACCCGCTCACGCTCGTGCCCTGGGAGGATTACCCGAAGGGCATCTACGACGTGATGATGTCGCTGAAGGCTCGCTACGGCCTGCCGATGTACATCACCGAGACCGGCGTCGATGCCGCGGCTGATGGCGAGAAGATCGCGCGCTGGCTCTCGACGGAGATGGAATGGACCAAACGCGCGATCAAAGACGGCGCTGACATGCGCGGGTTCTTCTACTGGTCGCTGATGGACAACTACGAGTGGAACCACGGCATGGGCATGAAGTTCGGGCTCTATGCGGTGGGCACTGATGCCGCGAAGACGCGCACGGCGCGCAGCGCGGTCGGCGTCTACAAACAGATCACGAGCGCGAAAGACGTCCCCCCGGAGTTGGTGACGAAGTACCCGCCCGAGTA
Organism: Myxococcota bacterium; assembly: GCA_048498275.1. Lineage (GTDB taxonomy): Bacteria > Myxococcota > Myxococcia > Myxococcales > Myxococcaceae > Archangium_A. The sequence goes on from JBEHYH010000158.1 coordinate 2,483, forward strand.
AGTACCTGAAGTTCCTCGAACTTCCCCGGTATTTGCTCTGGGGGAGTCTGCATTTGCGCTGACCACCCCTGCATTTGCTTCGAGGGAGTGTGCTTTTGCTTCGGCGCATCGTGCATTTCCTTTAGGGGAGTGTGCTTTTGCGTCGACGCACCGTGCTTTTGCTTCGACGCACCGTGCTTTTGCTCTGACGCACCGTGCTTTTGCTCTGACGCACCGTGCTTTTGCTCCGACGCGCCGTGCTTTTGCTCCGACGCATCGCACTCTTGCTTCGACGCACCGTGCTTTTGCGTCGACGCACCGTGCTTTTGCTCCGACGCACCGTGCTTTTGCTCCGACGCACCGTGCTTTTGCTCCGACGCATCGTGCTTTTGCTCCGACGCATCGCACTTTTGCTTCGACGCATCGTGCATTCGGTCCGACGCATCGTGCTTCGATTCGACGTACCGTGCTTTCGCTCCGGTACGTCGTGCACGTGCTCCGAGCGTTGGGCTTCGGCCAACCAAACTCGCATTCGTTCAGGCGCGTCGTGCTTCGCTTCGACCCGAACGTGCTTTCTCCGGCACATCGTGCATCTGCTCCGGAGCGTCGCGCGTTGGAACCCGACTCGCCTTCGCTCCGGCTCCGTCATGCGCTTGCTTCGACCGACGCGCTTTTGCTTCGTACCCGGCCCGCGCCCTTCACCCGCGACTTCTCCGCATGGGAGAGGTTTTTCGCGTTCACAGTTCGGGTTCGGTCTTCTGCAGCAGCTTCAGATCGGCCTTCGACAATTCCAGCTTCGCGAACAGATCAGGCCGGCGCGCTTGCGTGAGCTTCAACGAATGCCACCGACGCCATCTCGCGATGCGCGCGTGATCACCGCTCTGCAGCACTTCAGGCACGCCCTGCCCGTTCCATTCCGGAGGGCGCGTGTAGTGAGGGTGCTCGAGCAACCCCGACTCGAAACTCTCGGTCTGCGCTGACTCGGCGTTGCCCAGCACACCGGGCACCAGACGCGCGACGGCGTCGATCACGATGAGCGCACCGAGTTCGCCACCGGTGAGCACGAAGTCACCGAGCGACAGTTCTTCATCGATCAACGTCATCGCGCGCTCGTCGACGCCCTCGTACCGCCCGCACACCAGAATCACGGAACCCTCGGCGGCGATCGTGCGCGCTTTGTCCTGCGAGAACGTCTTCCCCCGCGGAGAGAGCAGCACCACCTTCGCGTTCGGGAGCTTCGTCTTCGCCTGCGCGATGGCTCCCGCGAGCGGCTCGACCTTCATCACCATGCCCGCACCGCCGCCGTACGGCGCGTCATCGGTCACGCGATGTTTCCCGGGAGCGAAGTCTCGAATGTCGACGGCTTCGACCTCGAGCAACTGCTTCTCAATCGCCTTCCCGAGGATCGACTCCGACACGTAGCCGGTGATCATTCGCGGGAAGAGCGTCAGCACCTGCGCGCGAAAAGCCATGACTCACTCCTCGTACACGGGAGGCACCACGGTCACACGCTTCGCTTCGAGATCGACCTTCGAGATGAAGTCTTCAGCGAAGGGGATCATCTGCTCGGCGTCGCCATCGCGGATCACGAGGTTCGGCACCGGGCCTGAGCTCCAGATCTCCGCGATCTCACCGAGGCGCTTCCCCTCGACGCTCACCACTTCGAGCCCGACCAGATCACCCAGGAAGAACTCACCTTCAGCGGGCGGCTCGAGATCTTCACGGCGCACGCTGACCGACGAACCGGTGAGCTGGTCGACGTCTTCGCGGCGCTTGTGGCCTTCGAACTTGAGCAGCAGGTCGCCACCGGGCGCTTCACCGACCGACGCGAGCGTCAATTCGAGCGTCTCACCGGCGCGCGTGCCCAGCACCAGCACATCGACCTCGTTGATCGCGGTCGACTGCGGGTCGAAGGTCTTCAAGACGACTTCACCGCGCAGCCCGTGGGCCCGCGCGATGTAGCCGATTTGCAGAAGCGGCTTCACGGCGTCGCTGCCGGAGCCACGGTCTGCGGGTCAGCCGTACCGGCCGCCTTGCGATCATCCACGACTTCCAGCCGGGCCTTCTCACCCTTCTTCAGGGCCGCGTGCTGGAGCACGGTGCGCAACGCATTCACGGTACGGCCATCACGCCCGATGATCTTACCGACGTCGCCGGGCGCGACCTTGAGGTCATAGAAGACGGCCCCATCGATGGGCGTCACCTTGACCTCCACGGCCTCGGGCTGGTCAACCAGCGCACGGGCCAGATACTCGACGAGCTGCTTCACGCCTTCGCGTCGGTCTTCTTCGACTTCTTGTAGAGACCACCGACCGTCTCGGAGGGCTTCGCGCCCGACTTGGTCCAGTGCGTCCAACGCTCTTCGTTCACGGAGAACTTCGCGGGCGTGTGGTTCGGGTCGTACGTCCCGATGTTCTCGATGAAGCGGCCGTCGCGGGGCATGCGCGAGTCAGCGGCGACGACGTGGTAGAAGGGGCGCTTCGTGGCGCCAGCGCGGGCAAGACGGATAACGACGGCCATTTGGTGTTTCCTCGGAAGAGAAAAAGAAAGGTGGGGGTGCGCCACTACTTGAGAAGTACCCGGAATGTCAAGGCGCTGACTGCTTCGGGGTCAACGGCTTGAGCGGCGTAAAGCTCGGGTTCTTCTCAGAATTCGCCAACTGACCGCACGCCGCGGCGATGTCGCGACCGCGATTGGCGCGAATGAACGCCGCCACGCCGGCCTTCTCCAACAAAACCCTGAAGCGTTCTGCGCGGTTATCGACGGTCGTGTGGTAGCCCAAGCCGGGGTTCTCGTTGTACTGAATGAGGTTCACCTTCGCCGGCACGCCGACGAGGAGCTTCGACAAGCGCTCCGCGTCTTCATCGGTGTCGTTCACGCCGCCCATCAACACGTACTCGAAGGTGATCCGCCGACCCTGCTTGAGCGGGAAGTTCCGGCACGCCTCCATCAGGTCGGCGATCTTCCACCGTTTGTTGATGGGCATGATCACGTCGCGCGTGTCGTCGTGCGAAGCGTTGAGCGAGATGGCGAGCTTGACGTCGGTCTCCTGCCCGAAGCGTTCGATCATCGGCACCAGGCCCACGGTGCTCACGGTGATGTGACGGCTCGAAAAGTTCGGCCCGTCTTCCGACTGGAGAATTCCCAGCGCGGTCTTCAGGTTCTCGAAGTTGTGCAGCGGCTCGCCCATGCCCATGAAGACGAGATTGGTGAGCGGGCGGAGCGTCTTCTCGATGTTCTCGTTGGCGCGCACTTCGCGATTCACCGCGTGCACCTGCGCGACGATCTCAGACGGCGTCAGATTGCGGACGAGCCCGAGCGTCGCGGTCGCGCAGAACCGGCAGCCCATCGCGCAGCCGACCTGCGTCGAGACACAGAGCGTCTTCCGCTCCGGCGACGGCATGTAGACCGACTCGATCATCCGCCCGTCGTGCGTCTTGAAGCGGTACTTGATGGTGCCGTCGATCGAACGCTGCTCGAGGTCTTTGGTGACGGTGACGATCTCGGCGCGGTCTTTCAGCTTCGCGCGGAGGTCCTTCGACAAGTCGGTCATCTCGTCGAACGACTGCGCGCCGCGCTGATGCAGCCAGCGGTACAACTGCTTCGCGCGAAAGCCCTTCTCGCCGAGCTCGACGACGAACGCGGTCAGCCCCTCGAGGTTGAGAGAGGCGATGTCGACCAGGGTGTTCGCGGCGTCCGTCATGACTGCGCGCGCCTCTACACTGTTTGCGTTCAAGACAGAAAGTCGTGCCTCGCCGCTCGGGAGATCGCCAGCACCGCCGGGTGCTGCAACCGCCGATCGACCGAGATGGCGTAGAAGCGTTCGTGAACGCCGTCGGCGACGCCGAGCTCCTTCGCGCCGTATTGCTGTTCGACCGCGTCCTTCATGACGGTGGGCGCGGGGAAGAGCCCTGCTCCATCGCCTCCGAAGGACTGCATGAGCGCGCTGTCTTCGAACTCGCCGACCACCTGCGGTGTGATCTCATGCCGCTCGAACCATTGATTGAGCAGCCGCCGCAATGGCAGGTGCTCCAGCGGCAACAACATCGGCGCCCCATCGAGCGAACGTGGAAAATCGGCGCGGTACTTCGTCGCCAACTTCACTGCGCCGAACAGGCTCACGCCCGTTTCGCCGAGCAGATGGTTGTACGCGCGCACCGTCGAACCCGGCGGCACCGGCGCATCTGAAATCACGATGTCCAGGGTGTGGGCCGAGAGATCAGCGAGCAGCTTCTCGTAGCGTTCCTCGTAGCAGACGAGCCGCACCGGCTCGGGGAGCGACAGTGCAGGCCGCAGCAGCCGCCGCACCACCAGCTTCGGCACCACGTCCACGACGCCGACGTCAAAACGAACGCGCTGCCCGACCACGCGCTCCTTCACCACGTCGACCATCTCGCGCCCGATGGAGAAGATCTCGTCGGCGTAGCGGAAGACGACCTTCCCCATCTCGGTCAGCACCAGCCGTCGCCCCGACTTCACGAAGAGTTTTTCGCCCAACGAATCTTCGAGGGCATGCACCTGCGCACTCAGCGTCGGGTGCGACACGCGGAGGAACCTGCCCGCAGCGACCAGGCCTCCCTCGCGGGCAACCGCCCAGAAGTAATAGAGGTGATGATAGTTGAGCCAATCCATATGTCAGTCCCAACGACATATCAGGTCGAACTTTCGTAAAGGTCTACAGAATTGGGGCGATTATCCTTCAGATTCCTATGAACACGAAAGTGAGCAATCCCGGAGCGACTCCAACGATTCTGAGCCGGGAGGAGGTGCTGTCATGGCGCCACCTCCCGAGCATGTTGGTGTTGGCGGCGAGTGCGGGCGCGGTGAATGCCGGCGCCCTCGGAGTCGCGGAGCGGTACGTGAGTCACGTCACGGGAACCCTGACGTTGATCGGTACCGACTTCGGCGAGTGGTGGCTGATGTTGGAGTACCTGTTGGTGTTGTTGTCGTTCATCGCCGGAGCCGCGACGTCCGTGGCCGCGGTGCAGGGTCGCGCGATGCGCGGCAAGAAGCCGGTGCCGATCTTTCCGCTGATCGGAACGGTCCTGGCGCTGCTCGGGACCGCCGCCCTCGGTGAATGGGGTTACTTCGGAGAGATCGGCGGCCGCCCGGAAGAGCCCGGCGACTTCGCGTTCTTGAGCGTGCTCGGTTTCGCGATGGGGCTGCTGAACGCGACCGTGGCGAGCAGCACCGCCGTGGCCGTGCGCCCCACGCACATGACGGGCCCGACGACTGATTTTGCAGTGGCGCTCTCGACCGCGTGGTTCGCCGAGGGCGACGCGCGCAAGGAGCATTTGAAGATCGCAGGTCTGCGCGGAGGCACCATCGTGGCCTTCGTAGTAGGCGCTGCGGTGATGTTCCCGCTGTTGCATCGCCTGGGTTTCGAAGCCTTCGCTCTGCCCGCCGCGCTGGTGTTGTTCGCGGCGGAGAGAAGCTTCGCGCCCCGTCGTGCAGTGGCTCAACCCGCGGAGGCAGTGTCGTGACCGAGAAGAAGAGTGTGAATTGGCAGCAGGCCCTGGAGCGCATGCGTGAAGGCAACGCGCGCTTCGTGACCAACGTTCGCAGCATGGAAGCGATGACCACGGCGAAGAAGCGCGACGCGCTGGTGGCGGGGCAACACCCGTTCGCGACGATCCTCTCGTGCTCCGATTCGCGCGTGCCGTCTGAATTGGTGTTCGACCTGGGGCTCGGTGATCTGTTCGTGGTTCGCGTCGCCGGCAACGTCGTCGCGCCGTCGATCATCGGCAGCATCGAGTTCGCGGTCGAGAACCTCGGCACCGAGCTGGTGGTCGTCATGGGCCACACGCAGTGCGGCGCGATCAAGGCGACCGTCGATTCGCTCGCGAATGGCGCGAACGGCCTGTCGACCAACCTGCGCGATCTCGTCAGCCGCATTTCCCCCGCGGTGGCGAACCTGATGAACACCGGCCTCTCGCGTGACGAGCTGGTGTTGAACGCGGCGCGCGCCAACGTGCGTGGCTCGGTGAATCAACTGCGTCACAGCTCGCGTTCGTTCGAAGACAAGATCGCGTCGGGCCAGCTTGCGATCGTCGGCGCCGAATACGCGCTCGAGACCGGCGCGGTCGACTTCTTCGACGTCTGAAATCTCCCCGGACATGAAAACGGCCACCTCCAGTTTCCCGGGGGTGGCCGTTTGCTTTTCCGCGCATCAGCGCGACGCACTCACTTGTGCGAGTACGGGAACAGCTCGGTGGTGCGGAAGAAGTACGCGATCTCGCGCTTGGCGCTCTCGGCCGAGTCGGAGCCGTGAACCGTATTCGCGTCGATCGACTTCGCGAAGTCAGCGCGGATGGTGCCCGGCGTGGCCTTCTTGGGATCCGTCGCGCCCATCAGGTCGCGGTTCTTGGCGATCGCGTTCTCACCTTCGAGAACCTGCACGACGACCGGGCCGCTGGTCATGAAGCTGACGAGGTCCTTGAAGAAGCCACGCGCGGAGTGCTCCGCGTAGAAGCCTTCGGCCTCACGCTGCGAGAGGTGCTGCAGGCGGAGCGCGATGGGGGTCAGGCCGTTCTCTTCGAAGCGGGAGATGATCTTGCCGATCACGCCCTTCTCGAGCGCGTCAGGCTTCAGGATGGACAGGGTGCGTTCAATCGCCATGGTGAGACTCCTTGAGAGTGAAAAGACGCCAGCGCGGCTACACGACGCGAAACGTCAACGCAAAGCCTTTGTAGCGGCTCCTCGCCCGGTGGTACTTCGCGCGGCCATGAATCGCAGCTTCGTTTCGCATCTCCAGAAGCAGATCGACGGCATTCGCGAGCAGGGTCTCTACAAAGGCGAGCGCATCATCACGTCTCCCCAACGCGCCAACATCGTCGTCAAAGGCGAGACGGTGTTGAACTTCTGCGCGAACAACTACCTCGGGCTCGGTGATTCGAAAGACCTCATCGCGGCCGCGAAGGAAGGCTTCGACGCGCACGGCTTCGGCATGGCGTCGGTGCGGTTCATCTGCGGCACCCAAGACGTGCACAAAGAGCTCGAAGCGCGCCTGACGAAGTTCCTGGGCACGGAAGACACGATTCTGTTCTCGAGTTGCTGGGACGCGAACGGCGGCGTGTTCGAAGTGGTGCTCGGTGAAGAAGACGCGGTGATCTCAGACGCGCTCAATCACGCGTCGATCATCGACGGCGTGCGTCTCTGCAAGGCCAAGCGCTTCCGCTACGCGAACAACGACATGGCCGAGTTGGAACAACGGCTGATTGAGGCCAAGGACTCGCGCTTCAAACTGATCGTCACCGACGGCGTGTTCTCGATGGACGGCGTGATCGCGAACTTGAAGGCGCTGTGTGATCTCGCCGACAAGCACGACGCGATCGTGATGGTCGACGATTCGCACGCGGTCGGTTTCACGGGTGAAAAAGGCCGTGGCTCGCACGAGCTCCGTGGAGTCATGGGCCGCATCGACATTCTCACCGGCACGCTCGGCAAGGCGCTCGGCGGCGCGTCGGGCGGTTACGTGTCGGGCCGCAAAGAGGTCGTCGAGCTGCTCCGTCAGCGCGCGCGCCCGTACCTGTTCTCGAACTCGCTGATGCCGGCCATCGCGCATGCGACGATCAGGGCGCTCGACCTGCTGGAGCACGGCGACGGCCTCCGCAAGCAGCTCGTGGAAAACGCGTCGTACTTCCGCGCGCAGATGTCGAAGGCGGGCTTCACGCTCGCCGGTGAAGGCCACCCGATCATCCCCGTGATGCTGGGCGACGCGAAGCTCGCGGGCCAGTTCGCCGACGAGATGCTGAAGGAAGGCGTCTACGTCGTCGGCTTCAGCTTCCCCGTGGTGCCGCAGGGCAAGGCGCGCATCCGCACGCAGATGTCCGCCGCGCACACCCGCGCAGATTTGGACCGCGCCATCGCGGCCTTCACCAAAGTCGGAAAGAAACTCGGAGTGATTTCATGAGAGCCCTCGTCAAGTCGAAGCGCGAACCCGGTCTGTGGATGGAAGACGTGCCGAAGCCGGAGGTCGGCCCGAATGACGTGCTCATCAAGGTGCGCAAGACCGGCATCTGCGGCACCGACATCCACATCTACAACTGGGACGAGTGGAGCCAGCGCACCATCAAGACGCCCATGCACATCGGCCACGAGTTCATGGGCGAGGTCGCGGCCATCGGCTCTGAAGTCACCGGTTTCAAGTTGGGTCAGCGCGTGTCGGGTGAAGGTCACATCACCTGCGGCAACTGCCGGAACTGTCGCGCGGGCAAGCGTCACTTGTGCCGCAACACCGTCGGTCTCGGCGTGAATCGCATCGGGTGCTTCGCTGAATTCGTCGCCCTCCCTGCGTTCAACGTGTTCCCGGTGCCTGACGCGATTTCAGATGAGATCGCGTCGTTCTTCGACCCGCTCGGCAACGCGGTGCACACCGCGCTCTCGTTCGATCTCGTCGGCGAAGACGTGTTGATCACCGGCGCGGGCCCGATCGGCGTGATGGCGGCGGCGATCTGCCGTCACGTCGGAGCGCGCCACGTGGTGCTCACCGACGTGAACGAGTACCGCCTGTCGCTCGGCAAGAAGCTCGGCGCCACGCGCACCGTGAACGTCGCGCAGGAAGACTTGAAGAAGGTCATGGGCGAGCTCGGCATGACCGAAGGCTTCGACGTCGGTCTCGAGATGAGCGGCAACGGCGCGGCGTTCAAGCAGCTGCTCGCCACCATGAATCACGGAGGGCGCGTGGCGATCCTCGGCATTCCTCCCAGCGAAGTGTCGATCGACTGGAACATGGTCATCTTCAAGGGCCTCATTCTCAAGGGCGTGTACGGCAGGGAGATGTTCGAGACCTGGTACAAGATGCGCTCGATGCTGCAGAGCGGCCTCGACATCAGCGCCGCCGTCACGCACCGCTACGCCGCGAAAGACTTCAAGGAAGCGTTCGAGATCATGCGCACCGGCCAGAGCGGAAAGGTGGTTCTCGATTGGCAGGCGTGAAGAAGAAGTTCGAAGCCGTGCCTCCGAAGGCAGCAGCGCGCGCGGCGAAGGCGATCGATCAGATGCGCGCTCCGCCGAAGCAGAAGCGCAAGCTGTTCATCGCGATGGCCGGCAACATCGGCGCGGGCAAGACGACCGCCGCGAAGATGGTGAGCCAGAAGTTCGGCTTCGAGCTCTTTGACGAACCCGTCATCGATAATCGTTTTCTGCGACCGTATTACGGCGACATGAAGCGCTGGAGCTTCACGCTTCAGCTCGAGTTCCTCATTCGCCGCGTCGAGCATCACGAGCTGATTCACAAGGTGCCCAAGAGCTGCATTCAAGACCGCACGCTCTACGAAGACCCGGAGATCTTCGCGAAGTACCTCCACGGACTGGGCAACATGACCGACACGGAGCTCGAGCTGTACTTCGAGTACTTCAAGCGCCTCACCAAGCACGTCGCGCAGCCGGAGAAGGTGATCTGCTTCGACGTGCCGAAGGTCGACGTGCTGATCTCGCGCATCAAGACGCGCGGCCGTGAAGAAGAGCGCGGCATTCAGCCGGCGTTCTTGCGCGGTTTGAACGGGTACTACGCGACGTTCCCCATGGTGCTCGCGGGCAAGTACGGCGTCGATGTGTTGACGATCGACGTGACGTCGCTCGACAGCCGCAACGGGCGCGGTCGCGCGCAG
>JBEHYH010000159.1:0-12062 GCA_048498275.1 Myxococcota bacterium
GGCCTTCATGGTGGTCACCGGCGCGCGCGAAGCCGGCGCGGGCGCCGCGACGGGCGTCGGTTCAGCCTCGAACGCGGGCGCGGGCTGAGGCGAGAACGCGGGCTGCTTCATCGTCGTCGACGGTGACGGCGCGGCGGGCGGGTTCGACTGCGGCACGAACGCTGGGTGCTTCAGTGTGGTCGTCGGCTGCTGCGAGAACCCGGTGTTCGGCAACGGCTGCTGCACGGGCGCGCTCCGCTGCGGAGGCTGCGCATCGGCGAAGTTCGGCAACTTCATCGTCGGCGGCGCGGCGACGGCCGGTGCAACTCTCGGCGCGGGGTTCGGCGGCGCCGACGGGCGGAACACGGCTGCTTGCGGCTGAAGTTGCAGCGGCGCGGGCGCCGGCGGTGGACGCACAGCAGGCGTGGGCACCGACATCGGCGGAGGCGGCGGCGGACGCGCGGTGTTCTGCGGAGGCGGAACGCGCTCTTGCGCGAACTGCTGCGGCGACGGCGGAGCAGGGCGGCGCTGGAGGTTTGGCGGCGCGACCGCTGACGGCGGAGGAGGCGGCGGTTGCACGGCCTGCAGCTCCGCGAACGTGGGCACGCGGCGCGTGCGACGATCGAGCGAGAGATCCTGCGAGAGAAGGTCGGGGGTCTCTGACGGTGCTGCGTCGAAGGGCTTCTTGGGGTCGCTGCTCACGCGCAAATGAGACGACGACATCGCGCTACAGGCAAGAAACCTACCTTCGCTTACCCCAGCAGGCCGTCGAGGTGCCGCACGACGGACAGGGCCGCGAGCCCCGCGGTCTCCGTACGAAGAATCAGCGGGCCGAGCGTGACAGGGACCGCTCCGAGTTTCTTGAGCGCTTCGACTTCACCGCGCGTGACGCCCCCTTCGGAGCCGATGATCAACGCGACCGATCCGGTTTCGGGAACCGCGGCTGAGAGCGGGAGCGCGTGTTCTTCTTCGTCGAGAATGAGCAGCGTCGCGGGCGCAACGAGCTTCGCGGCTTCGACGAGCGACGACGCAATTGCCACCGTCGGCACATCGGCGCGCCCGCACTGCCGCGCGGCTTCTTCGACGATGCGCTGCCAGCGTTCGCGCTTCTTCTCTTCTTTGCCGTCGAGCTTCGCGATGCTGCGGTCACTCGCGGCGGCGATGAACCCGGCTGCGCCGAGCTCCGTGCCTTTCTGCAGCACGAGCTCCATCTTGTCGGCTTTGGGCAGACCCTGAATCAACGTCACCGCGCGCGGAGCCGGCGTGCTTCGAGCTGCGCCCAACTTCAGCGTCGCGTGCGTTTCAGAAATCTCGACGACGCGCGCATCGAACGACGAGCCACGACCGTCGAACACCTCGAGCTCGTCGCCCGCTTCCACGCGCAGCACGCGCGCGACGTAGTGCAACCGTGCGCCTTCGACGCGCACGTCGCCTTCCGTCGCATGCGGGAGCAACAGGCGAATCATCGGTCGAGATCGATGCGGATCCACTCACCCTGTGTCGTCGTGCCGACAGGCTTCAAACCCTGCGCGACGAACGCGGCCGTCACTTCATCTTTCTGGTGCACCAGCGTGCCCGCGAGCACGAGGCGCTTCTTCACCTTCGGCGCGATGAGCGGCGCCAACTCGATGAGCGTGTTGGCGAGAATGTTGGCGAGCACCAGTTCGAACTGGCCTTCAATTCCATGCAGCGTCTTGGTCGACAGCTCGACACCCGAGATGCCGTTTTCTTCAGCGCATTCCTTCGCGAGCTGAACGCTCATCGTGTCGTTGTCGACGCCCACCACGCGATTCGCGCCCAGCTTCTTCGCGGCGAACGCGAGCACGCCGGTGCCGGTGCCGACGTCGAGCATGTCGCAGCCCGGGTTCTGCGCCATGAAGTCATCGACCGCCGCGAGACACAGCGAGGTCGTCGGGTGGTCGCCGGTGCCGAACGCCATCTTCGGCTCGATGAAGAGACACACCTTGTCGGCCGGCGCGTTCGCCTTCTCCCACGGAGGCCCGACCCACAGCCGCCCGACCTGCACGCTGCGAATCTGGCTGCGCCACTCGGTGCTCCAGTCGCGCTCGACGACCTCTTCGAGCTCGAACCGCGCGCCGGGCACTTCTTCTGCGAGCTGTTCCTGCGCGGCCTGCGCTTCGTCGCGGCTCTCGAAGTACGCGATGAGGATCGCCTCGCCTTTGTTCGGCGCGCGCACGTTCTTCATGGTGGGCGTCAGCGAGTCGCGAACCTCGAGCCCGGAGGCTCCGTTTTCGTACAGCACTGCTTGAGACAGCTCGCTCTCGAGCTCGGGGATGTCGACGGTCAGAGAAAACCAGGCCATGGCGCGGTTCCCTGTACCAGCACCGGCTGCTTTATGCTTCGCCTCGGTGGCTTGAAGGAGGCGCGAGATGAAGACCCTGTTGTTGATGATGCTGACCCAGTTGCCGATGCCGGCGGCGTACGACGCGCCCGACGCGTTCAAGGAGGTCGAGAAGGGCAGCTTCGGCGTGCTCAGCGGCCGCGACGTGAAAGACAGCGTGTTCCGCGAGTACCGCATCGACTCGGTGCAGCCGTTCACCGTCGAGCAGTTGTGCACCGGCGTGTGGGCGATCGCGACGTCGGGCAAGGCGAACGGCATCAAGCTCCACAGAATCGTGCGCGATGCCGGCGAGCTGCGCGTGCAGTACGAACAGGTTTCGTACCCGGTGGTCAGCGAGCGTGACTACGCGATGTCGGTCGCGCGCGACGCGAAGGTCGAAGGTGGAAAATGCCGAATCCGCTTTCGGGTGACGAATGGCGCCGACGCGCCTCCGACGCCGAAGAACTTCGTGCGCATCGAGACGCTCTACGGTTCGTGGGAGTTCTCGCCCCGCGCCGATGGAAAGAGCGACGTCGCGTACAGAATCTTCTCGGAGCCTGCGGGCTCGATCCCCGCGTTCGTGGTGCATGGCGCGCAGCGCGACACCGCGAAGAGCGCGTTCACCGAAGTGATGGCCGGCGTGAAGAAGCTGTCTGAAGGCAGCAGATGAGAATCGCGTCGTTGTCGCTGTTGCTGCTCGCGGGGTGTGCGACCACCGATACCATCAGCCGTGTGGAGCGCGGCCCGTTGCTGCGTTCGTCTGAACGTCAGTCGGTGGTGGAAGGCGGCGCGACGGCGGACGTGCGCGTCGAAGGGTCGATGCTGAAACTCACCGTCGCCGGCTACGACGTGTGCCGCAGTCAGACCGTCGAGGAGTTCACCGAAGAGACCATCAACGAAGGTTCGTCGCGCGCGTTCGGGCCGGCGTTGTCGACGGGCATGGTGGGCGCGGTCGCCGGCGGCGTGCTGATTCTCACCAGCTTCTTCACCAGCACGACGCCGAACCTCGATTCAGCGGGCAACGCCGGGCTCTCGACGCGGCAGACGCTGCAGCTCGCGGGCGGCATTTCGCTGGGCGTCGGCATCCCCGCGCTGGTGGTCGCGCTCGTCACGAAGCTGCAGGGCGACGCGCCCAACAAGACGCGCAAGGTCGAGGAGATCGCTGATCAACACGACACGCGCTGCAATGAGCGCCCGCTGAACGGAAAGCTGGAGTTGTTCGCCGCCGATAGCGCGTCGGTGCCGTTTCAGGTCGCGGACGGCGCGCTCGACATCGACAGCTCGAAGATGCCGCTGGTGCCGGAGAAGATGCGCTTCGAGGGCCGCGACGTCGAGCTCTCGCCTGAAGGCCGCGAGCTGTTCTCGAGCTGGTCGTCGCAGGTGCAGAGCCGCTTGAGCCCCTCGGAGGCGCCTCCACCACGCGCGCCGCGCGCGGAGATTGAGCTGCCGCACCTCAAGAGTTTCGAGGAGGCGGTCGAGAAATATTCGCCGTCGACCGACCTCTCGCTGCTCGCGAACCCAGACGCGAATCGTGGGCGCGCGGTGCTGGTGCAGGGCATCGTCGGCAGCGGCCACGCGGAGAACATCGGCACGATTCAAATCGGCGACCGGGAGGTGTTCATGTTCATTCCTCCTGACCGTACGTGGGACGGGCCGTTCGCCGGGGGCACGCGTATAGAAGCCGTCGCGCTCATCGCGGGCACCCAGACGCTCGGCGAGAAGACGTTGCCGTTGCTGCGCGCAGTGTGGATGCGCAACGCCTGGTGACCTGGCTTCGCGCGAATGCTCACGCTCGCCTTGTGCACGGTGCTGTCGGCGGTTGATGGTGGCGCCTCGTTTCCCCTTCGTGTGCAGGTGATGGCGGGTGATCAACCTGCTCCGGCTGAAACCGAGGTGCGGCTCTTTCAAGAACGCAGCACGCGTTCACCGCTCTGTGGAACCGCGCAGTACTACGGCGCACCGCTGCGACACCCCGATGCACAGGGCTGGGTTGATTTCGGTGAGCGCGAACCCGGGCACTACTGGGTGGAGCTCACGCAGCCGAACTGGGGGCAGACCACGCAGCGCTTCGACGTACCCGGTGAGATGCCCGTCGCTCGTTTTGCGAAAGGTGCAGACCTTCGTGTGCGCGTGCTCACGGCGAAGGGGGCGCCGGCCGCGAACGCCGTCGTGTACCTCGTGCCGGAACATTTCGACCGCGAGAACGGCGACCGGTTGATCATCGCGCTGGGCAACGACGGCGCGTACTACGAGAGCATCCGCCGGGCGGACACTGACGAGAACGGCGTGGTGGTGCTCCGCGGCGTGAGCCGGCGCAACTACGCGGTGGTCGCGCGCCGTGATGACTTTGTGTTGGGTCAAGGTGTCGTGACCGATGCCGGAGCGCCGGTCGAAGTGCGGCTCCCGGAGTCGTTCACCATCTCGGGCCGCGTACTCACCGCCGATGGAGGCGCCATCGAGAACCCGCGGATTATCCTCGAGGCCGTCGACCAGCCGAAGCGCGACGAGCGCACCGCGAAGACGTGGGACGGGCTGCTCTCGCCGGTGCCAGCGCGGCCGACGCTCGATCGATACGCGGCCGGCTACGGCACCGACGGCGGCACGACGTTCACCGTCGAGACGCATTTTCGCGGGCGCATCCGCGTGAGCGCGATGCCGAACAGCTGCGAGACCACGGCGGCCGTCGAAGTGCAGCCTCCGGTGAATGACGTCGTGCTGCGGGCGGCGGCGCACGCGGTGGTGAAGGGCAAGATCGCCGGCGCGCACGACCCCATTCGAATCTCCTTCGAGTGCGGCGAAGACATCTGCGAACGGCGCACGCTGACCTCTCCAGAGTTCTCCGTGGAAGTGCCGCTGAACTGCACCAGCGTGTTGGTCGAGAGCGGCGCGCGCTTCACGCGTCGCGAGTTCAAGTTGAAGCCCGAAAAGGTGGTGAACCTCGGAGTGCTGGCGCTGCCACAGGGGAAAAAGCGGTAAACGAGTCGCATGAGCCCGTTGGAAGAACTCTCGTTGCTGCTCAAGCCTGCGGGCGCGGGGCTGTACCTCGTGAGCACCGGCAAGGCGGAGCAGGAACGTCTGCAGCAGATGCTCTACGGCGCGTCGTCTCCGGAGCAGGTTCGTCAGAAGTTTCTCGATTCGCTGGCGCGGATCTCGAGCGCGCGCGGCGTGTTGCTCGGCGTGCCGTCGGATGTCGGCGCGGGTTTCCGGCGTGGCGCGAACCTGGGCCCGCAGGCGATCCGCACGCGGCTGCTGCATGACGGCGTCGATCTGAATGCGCTCGGCGTGGTCGACATCGGTGATGTGTTCGTGGTGCCGCAGTTGTTGTCTGACGACATGCTGGCGCCGGAGCAGGTTTCCGCGTCGCGACGCGCGCTGTATCCCGGTGTCGACGCGGCGTTGCCGGTCTCGCCCCTGTCGATTGAACGGCGCGCGCTCGAGCTCGCGTTGCAGTTGAACCCGCGGCTGAAGGTCTTCGTGCTGGGTGGAGATCACTCGACCGCGTTGCCGGCGGTGCAGGCGTTGTCGAAGGTCGCGCCCGCTCCGTGGGGCATCGTGCAGTCAGACGCACACACCGATTTGTTGGAGACGCGCCTCGGCATCAAGGAGTGCTTCGCGACGTGGAGCTGGCACGCGAATGAGCTCATCGGCCGCAGCGGGCGCATGACTCAGGTTGGCATTCGTGCGTCGGGCCGCGACCGCGCGCATTGGGAATCGACGACGCAGGTGCGGCAGTTCTGGGCGAAGGACATTCTGCCGAACTCCGCGGAAGCGCTCGAAGCGGTGATGGCGCACGTGAAGTCGACCGGCGTGAAGGGCGTGTATTTCAGCAACGACATTGACGGCACCGACTCGAAGTGGGCCGACGCGACGGGGACGCCTGAGACCAACGGGCTCGAGCCCGATTGGCTCATCGAGCTGATCCGCCGGCTCGGGAAAGAGGTCGGGTTGTTGGGTGCAGACATCATGGAAGTCGCGCCGCCGTTGAGCGCGACGCCTGAAGTCACCGTGGGGCTCGCCGCGCGTTACCTGCGCGAGCAACTCCACGCCGCGCTGACTTGAACTCGGGAGCGCCGAACCTTCACCAGCGCGGGTGCGCGGGGTCGTTGAACGCGATCGGCGCGGCGAGGCAGGTGTCGGGGACGCCGAATGCCTCGGTGAGCGCGACGACATCGGGCAGCAGCTCTTCGAAGATCTTCGCCGGCAGCTTTCGAATCGCCCGCGCGCGCGCAGCCTCGAACACGCCGTTCTCGAAGAACCACGCGGCGTGACGTTCCATCACCGTGAGCCCGTACAACGCGCGCAACTTGTCGAGCACGACACGCTCCGCGCCGCTCGCCTTCTCGACGCCATCGATGAACGCGCGGAGCGAGAACGTGTCGACATGCGCCTGCGCGAGCGCGAGCAGATGTTCCTGCACCTCGTTGAACGCGTTCGCGTCTTTCTTCGCGAGCCGCTTCTGCACGCGCTGCGCGGCCGACTGCAGCAGTGACGCCTCACGGAACTCGAGGATGCTGAGCTGGTGTTTCGCGTCACGGAGCGTCGCTTCACTCGCGTCGCGGCTGGTGAACGGGTTCGTCAGCGCGACTGATTCAATCAACTGATTCGCGACGAAGCGCACCGGGCCCTGCTCGCTGAAGCGCTTCTTGAAGCCGGTGAGCAGCCCCTTCGCGAGCAACTGCATCAGCACCGTGTTGTCGCCTTCGAACGTGGTGAAGATGTCGGTGTCGGCGCGCGCATCGGCCAGACGATTCACCGACAGATACCCCTGACCACCGCACGCTTCGCGGCACGCCTGCAGCGTCTGCGTCACGTGCCAGGTCGTTGCCGCTTTGATGCCCGCGACTTCGGCTTCGAGCTCGCGCGTGTCGTCATCGGGCTTCCGCGCGAGGAACTTCTCGCGCACCGCGTCGACCGCGAAATGAAACGCGTACGTCGCCGCGAGATGCGGAATCAATCGGCGCTGATGCGACGGGTAGTCGAGCAACAACGTTTCGGGCTCTGACGTCGCGCCGAACTGCCGGCGATTCGTCGCGTACCGGAGCGCGATCGTGAGCCCGACCTTCGACGCGCTCAACCCCGAGGCCGCGACCGCGATGCGCCCGCCGACCAGCGTGCCGAGCATCGTGAAGAAGCGCTTGCCCGGGCTCTCGATGGGCGACCTGTACGTGCCGTTTTCATCGACCTCCGCGTATCGGCCCAGCAGCGCGTCGCGCGGAATCTCGACGTGATCGAACCAGATGCGCCCGTTGTCGACGCCATTGAGCCCGAGCTTCTGCCCGCAGTCGCCGATGCGCACGCCATTCACGGGTTCGCCCGCGTCATCACGAATGCGCACCACGAACGCGTGCACGCCGTGTTTCTCGCCGCCGACCTGCAGTTGCGCGAACACCGTCGCGAACTTCGCGTGCTGCGCGGCATTGCCCGCCCAGTCTTTGCGCGCCGACTCTCCGGGCGTGTGGAGCACGAAGCACTTCTTCTCCGCGCTCCACGTCACGGTGGTCTCGAGATCGGCGACGTTCGAGCCGTGCCCGACCTCGCTCATCGCGAAACAGCCCGGGTACTCGAGCGACGCGACCTTCGCGAGGTACTGCTTTCTCTGCGCGTCGTTGCCGAGGAAGAAGACGCTGCCGCCCCACAAGCCGAACTGCACACCGAACTTCACCGCGAGCGAGAGGTCGCCGAAGCCGAGCGTCTCGAACGTCACGAGGAACGGCCCGAGCCCGTCTTGCGCGCCGCTCACCACGCCGGGGTACGCGAGCCCGCCGATGCCGCGCTGCGCGAGCTCCTTCAGCCATTCGAAGACCTGCGCGCGATGCTCCGACTTGTCGACGCCGTAGAGCGCGCGGTGCTTCGGCTCCGAGAGGAAGTCGCGCGCGGTGTCGCGGGCTTCGGCGAAGCGGCCATCGAGCACGCGCTGCAACTTCTTCGCGTCGAACGAAGGCGACGACGTGAACTTCGACTCCGCGGGCAACTCCGCGCTCAGTTGCAGCGACGCGGGCGCGACACCGAGTGAACGCTCGAGCTCGATGAGATCATCACGCGTCTGCGGAGCCAGCGTCGCGAACGATTCAGCGAGCTCCGCGAACGAGCGCAGCCCGCGCGGAGACAACGTCTTCACCGTCGCGGCGATCGCCGAGCGCAACTGCGCCAGGGTGTTCGCATCGGGCGGCGTTCCATCGAGCCAGTGTTCGAGCTCGACGCGCAGACGCGGTTTGAGCCAGGGCTGCGCTTCGATGCGCCGTTGAATCAGCGCGCGTTCATCTGCGCTCAGGTCGCCATCGGCCCACGCGAGGTAGAGCAGCGGGAGGTACGGGCGAAGCTCCGGTTCGTTCAGCAACGATTCGAGCGCCATGCGGAAACAGTATGGACCTCGCCGAGCCCTCGCCAAGGAGAGTTCGCGCGCGTTACCGCTTTGTCCTCGGTCGGGGCGGCATACGCCGGGAAGCGAGCTCCGGGTCCGTCAACGATGCGTGAGCAACTCCCAACCACCGGACCACGTGTCAGGGTCGTTCGAGTCACCCGCGAAGCTGTGCGTGAAGTTCGAGCCGGCTGCGCAGGTGAGCGGCAAACCGCGGGCTTCTTTCGTGCGACACGTGATGCCGATCTTCTTGAGCGCCGCTTCGTCGACGCGACGCGCGTTCGAACGTCGCTGCACGCCGTGAGAAACAGACACAGCGTGATCGACTCGGCCATCACCCGTGAACGGGAGAGGGGGCATGCTCCTCGCAGTTCTTGATTCGGCGCTCGAAGAAGCGGCGTTCTTCAGGGCTGCGCGCGAGTGAGAGCGCTCGTTGAAAGTGTTCGGCGGCGACTTCATGTCGACCGCGACGTAGTTCGAGTTCTCCGTACGCCGCCGGGAAGAACGGATACGCGTCGAGCCGCTCGCGATTCTCGATGGCGTTGAGCGCGGCGATTCCAGCATCCGGCCCGAGATTCTGCGCGATCGCCACCGCGCGATTGAGCTCAATCACCGGTGACGGCCGCAGCGCCATCAGCGCGTCATAGAGCGCGACGATTTGCTGCCACTGCGTCTCCGCTGCGGTCTTCGCGCGCGAGTGCACGCCGGCGATGGCAGCTTCCACGTGGTACTCGCTCAACTCCGGGCCGCTCGCTGATTGCTCCATCAGCCGCTCACCTTCAGCGATGAGCGACGCGTTCCACTTCGTGCGGTCTTGCGCGTCGAGCTGCACGAGTTCACCCGAGGCATCGACTCGACCCGGCAAACGCGCGGCGTTGAAGCACATGAGCGCCGCCAGCGCGCTCGTCCGCGGAGTCGACGTCAACGGGTGCGCCAGCAACAGCGACGTCAGCCGCATCGCCTCTTCACAGAGCTCCACGCGCACCGCCGAGGCGGTCGACGCGCCGTGGTACCCCTCGTTGAACAACAGATAGAGCGCGCGTTGCACGCCCGCGAGCCGCTTCACCAGCGCCGGGCCCTGCAACAGTTCGAACAACTGCTCCGATTCGGCGAGCGTGTTCTTCGCGCGAACCAGCTTCTTTTCCATCGCCGCTGCTTCACTCAGGAACGCCTGCGCGATTTCGCGAACGCTGAAGCCGCACAACACGTGCAGCACCAGCGCGACCTGGGTGTTCTCCGAGAGCTTCGGGTGACAGCAGGTGAACATCATGCGCAGCAGGTCATCGCCGATGTTCTTCGGCTCGAACTGTTCGTTCACCACCGACGCGACGGTCCACTCCGTCTGCAGCAGGTTCTCGAGGTCGGGCGCGAGCGAGAGCGCGGTGCGCTGCTTTCTCAGCACATCGAGCGCGAGGTTCTTCGCCACCGCCACCAGCCACGCCGACGGGTTCTCGGGTACGCCGCGCAGCTTCCAGACTTCGAAGGCGCGCACGAGCGCCTCCTGCGCGACGTCTTCAGCGAGCTGCAGGTTGTGCACGCCGAAGATGCGAGTCAGGGCCGACACGAGCCGCCCTGACTCACGTCTGAAAAGCGATTCGTTCAAGGCTTCATCGCGATGAGCGGGCGAATCTCGACGGAGCCGCCGACCGCCAGCACCGGGCAACCGCGCGTGAGCTCCGCGGCGTGGTCGAGGTCCTTCGCGTTGATGATGGAGTAGCCGCCGACGAGGTCTTTCGCTTCGGCGTACGGGCCGTCATTCACGGCCTTCGACGACACGACCTTGCCGGACTTCTCGAGCGGGTGGCCCGCGTCCTTGAGGTTGCCCTTCGTCGCCAGGTCCTTGAGCCAGGCGCCCCACTTTTCCATCTGCGCCTGCATGTCGGAGGCGCTCGCCGTCATCGGGAGTCCACCGCGGTACACCAGAAGAAATTCAGTCATGGTCTTCGTCCTCTATGGGTTCGGGTTCGTACTTCGGCCCAGAGACGCGCGAGTGTCATCCACTCCGGACATTTCTTTTTCGCAGGCATTTCGGCGGAGCCGCCGCACGCTTTTGCGGTATGCAGCCCGCGCGATGCGTCACGCCGTTTTCATTCTTCTCTGCGCGTTTCTGGTCACCGGCTGCAAGACCCAGTGCCGCGTGTTGTCTGAAAAGCGCTGTGACTGCACGCTGACCACGTCAGACAAGACGGCGTGTCTCACCGACGTCGCGTCGCGCGAGGCGAACAACCCGCCCACCGACGAAGACGAGGAGCGGTGCAAGGTGCTGATCGACCAATGCGATTGCCATCTGCTCGACACGCCCGAGGGCAAGAAGAACTGCGGCATCACCAACTGAAGTTCAGCCGCCCGAGGCGCGCTTCGACTTCTCGTGCGCGTGCTGCCAGCCGTCGTAGTGGCGCACCGCCGATTCGCCCACCTTCTGGATGTGGGAATTGTTCATCCACGCCGAGATCGGCGCGGCGACCAGCGGCATCGCGCGCGACAGCGTCTTGAGGCCGCCCTTCGCGAGCACCAGCGCGGCGATGCTGCCGAGCACCTTGGGTGAGCTGCGCTGGAGCGGGCCGATGCCGTTGGCGTAGCCGAGCAGATCGATGAGCTCCTGTTTCTCGCGTTCGCTCTTGAGCGGCAGCTTGAAGACCGTCGCCACCTCGGTGAGCAACGCGAGCTGCAGGTACAGCATGCCGGCGAGGTCGACGGGCACGGTGACGGCTCCGAAGACGCCGGTGACGCCGCCCATCATCGAGGCGAGGCCCTTCTTGCTGTCGATGAGGTGCTGGCTCAACTCTCGCGGCCCCGCGCTGGGGAAGCGCTGCTGCAGCTCCTCGACCTTCGCGCGCGCGCGAATCGCTTCCTTGTCGATGAGGTCGTTGAGGCGTTCGTCGCTGAGTTTCTTGAGGTGCTTCGGGTGCAGCTTCTTGACCGGATCGAGAAGGCTCATCGCCGCTCAGTAACCGTGATGTGGCCGGTGCAAGTCAACGTCGAGGCCTCCTCGAAGCCTCAGTCTTCACGCTTCTTTTCAGTACCCGTGGTCGGCGAGGTACAGGTCGATCAGCGCGCCCTCCTCGAACCAGTACTGCGTCTGCTCGTGCTGGTACCACCGGGAGTCGGGCTTCGCCTGACGCACCTCGAGCAGCACGCGGTTGGTGGCGCTGTCGACGACGGCCGCGCGCGCGAGGCACGCGGCGTTGGCGATCTCTCCGAAGCCGCCTTCGAGACAGACCTCGTCACCCGTCGAGAGCCGGCGCACGTATTCGGTCGCGAGGTACTTCGCTTCGTTGCACTGCGTGGTAGACACCACGCTGCCCATTTACACGCACGATGTTGTACTGCAGGCCGAATGAATCCTGCGCCGTTGCAACGTCACCAACTCGTACTGGCGACTGG
>JBEHYH010000160.1:0-12021 GCA_048498275.1 Myxococcota bacterium
CGCAGTGCTGTGGTTTGCCGGCGTCACGTTGCGCTGCGACATTTCCCGGGCCCGCGAACCCCTGGCCAGCGGTGTTCATGGTCGATCACGTTTTCGCGCGCGGGTTTTCGTTCGTCGAAGCGCGCACCATCCGCGCCGGCGGCTCCGATCATTTTCCCGTCGAGGCGAAGCTCAAGCTCGAACCGTAAGTGTAGGTTGCGCGCATGTCGCGCGTTCTTGCGGTTCTGGTCTGCGTCGCGTTGTTGGGTTGTCCGAAGAATCCGATCCTGATCGAGAAGAAGACGCTCGACGGCGATGGTTGGTCGGTCGACTGCACCGATAAAGCCTTCACGTATTTGCGCGGTGACAAGTCGCTGGTGACACTGCCGTTCGATGCGTTCGTGATCGGTACCGTCGGCGAACTCGACGAGGGGCTCAGTTACGACCCGTACTGGTTGTTCATCGATGACGGAGTCTTCACGCCCACGACTCCGCCGGGCTTCGCGTGGAGAGTGCCGACGGCGGCGGCGATCGCGCAAGACGCCAACTCGTGCACCATGTCGCTCACGTACCCGCGCGGGCTGACGGCGCAGGTGCGCGTTGAGAAAGGCCCGGCGGGAAACGCGCGATTCACTTTTGTTCCGTCGGCCGCGACCATCGCGATGCTCCGCGTGAAGTTGGGCGCGACGAGTGACGCCGCGTTCTACGGGCTCGGCGAGTGGTTCGACGGCATCAACCATCGCGGGAAGCTCCGCCCGATGCAGATCGAAGCCGATCTGAACATCGAGAACTCGACGACGGAGAATCACGTGACGACTCCGTTCCTCATCGGCTCGCGCGGGTGGGGTGTGTTCTTCGAGAACCGTCGGCATGGGCTCATCGACGTCGCGAAGACCGACGCGACGAAGGTCGACGCGATGTTCGGCACCGCAGAAGAGAGCGCGAGCGGGCTCACGTTTCATCTCTTCGCCGCCGAGAAGCCGCTCGACGTCGTGACGCAGTACTACCGCGTGACTGGCTTTCCGAAGTTGCCCGCCGAATGGGCGACCGGCCCGTGGATCTGGCGAAACGAGAGCGCGAATCAGGCGGAGGTCGAAGACGACGTTCGGCAGCTTCGTGATCTCGATCTCCCGACGTCTGCGATCTGGATTGATCGACCCTACGCGACCGACGTGAACACGTTCGACTTCGACCCCACGCGGTACACCGACGCGGGCGCGATGATCTCGACGATTCACGCGGCGGGTTTGCGGCTCGCGCTGTGGCACACGCCGTATCTCGCGGTGGGGGCCGAGCCGTTGCGTTCGCAAGCCGTCGACGCCGGCTATTTCCCCGTGGTGCAGGGCACGCAGCTCAACAACTGGGGCCCGCCGCTCGATGTCACCGTGCCTGAAGCGACGGCGTTCTGGCGTTCGAACATCGCGCGCTACGTCGACCTGGGCGTCGAAGGTTTCAAGCTCGACTTCGCTGAAGACATCGCCGCGGGGCTCGGCGGAGCGCGCAGCGGTTGGACATTCCACGACGGTTCGACGGACCGCACGATGGCTGACGGCTACACCCGCGCGTACCACGCGATGTATCGAGACTCGCTCGGTGCGAACCCCGGCTTCCTGCTCGTGCGTCACGCGCAGTGGGGCGAACAGTCGACTCCGGGGCTCATCGTGTGGCCCGGGGACATCGACGCCACGCTGACGCGCTGGAAGGAGACGTTCACGGATCGCGGCGGTGATTCGCACGTCGGCGTCGGAGGTCTTCCGTCCGCGATTCGCGCGGGCATCGGGCTCGCGGCGTCGGGCTTTCCGCTCTTCGCGGCAGACACCGGCGGGTATCGCGAGTCGCCTCCGAACAAGGAGACGTTCATGCGCTGGGTCGAGCAATCAGCGCTGATGCCGGTGATGCAGACGGGCGACAGTTCGAGTCAGCCGCCGTGGGTGTTCAACGCGCAGAACGGTCGCGACGCGGAGGCGCTCGATACGTACCGAAAGTACGCGCGGCTGCACCTGCGTCTGTTCCCGTTCTTCTGGACGTTGATGAGTGACGCGAATGCGTTGCCTGTCGTGCGCGCGTTCGGTCTTCAGTTCCCCGAGCTGAATCAGCACCCTGAAGATCAATATCTGCTCGGTGATTCGCTGTTCGTGGCGCCGGTCGAAACCGCTGGCGCAACATCACGCACCGTCGTTCTTCCTCCGGGCAACTGGTTCGACTTCGAAACCGGCGCACAGCTCACGACGACCATCGTCGATGCGCCGTTGACGAAACTGCCGCTCTTCATTCGCGAAGGCGCGCTCGTCGCGATGCTCGCGCCCGATGTCGACACGCTTTCGCCGGCGACCGATGCGAACGTGCGTTCATTCGCGAACGACGCCGGCGTGATCTGGGTTCGCGTGCAGCCGGGCGAAGGCAGCGTCACGCTCTTCGACGGCACGCAGCTCTCGCAGACGAGCAACGAACTTCACGGCAGCGCGGGCACGCGGTTCACCACCAGCGTCGTGTGGGAAATCACCGGCGTGCCGAGCGGCACCGTGACGCATGGAGGAACCGCGCTCGCGAGCGTCACCGACCTCGAGGCCGTGGCGTCCGGCGTGCTCATCGATGGGCCGCGCACGCTCATCAAGACGCCGCTCGATGGCCAGGCGACCGTCTGGCGCTGATCAAAACAAGCCGGTACAGGGAGCGCCGAATGTCTTCGTACAAGCTGCTGCTGGCTGATCCCAAAGGGCGCGTCGTCGAACACCCGTGGTTGCTGGCGAGCCTCCGCAGTGATGAATCGATTCTTCCGCCGCGCGGCCGCCCGATTCCGCTGCCTGAGAACGCAAAGCTCGCGCATCTGCCCGGGCGTCTTCCCGTCGGTATCGACCCTGACAGCGGTGAGCCGGTGCTGGTTCGCGAGTTCGAGCTCGACGGCAAGAAGTTCACGCCGCACGCCGTCGGAGCGGTGCTGCCTCCAGGTTTCACGCGCACGTATCTGCCCGGAGAGGTGAAGTCTGATGGCCCGGTGTTGCCGCAGTGGGCGTACACCGCCGCCGCGTGGGGAAAGTCGGGGCCTGTCGTCTGGGCCGTTCACACCGATCGACGCAAACATTGGACGCCGGATCGCTTCTCGACTCCCGAAGTGAAGGTGTTGGTGAAGGAGCACATGGCTCGCTTCCCCGGGAATCAGGTGCTCAAGCAGTTGAAGACCTGCGCGCTCGTGTACCGGTGTTTCACGAGTCAGAACGTTTTCTACGCGCGTGATGAAGGCGCGATCCCCGCGTCGATCATGTGCAACGCGGCGTGCGTCGGCTGCATCAGTGATCAACCTGAAGATGGCCCGCCCGCGTCGCATGAGCGGATGGATCACGGGCCGACTCCACAGGAGATGGCGGACATCGCCGTGTTCCACCTCGAGAACGCGCCGGGCCGCACGATGGTCAGCTACGGCCAGGGCTGCGAAGGCGAGCCGCTCACGCGTTGGAAGGCGATCGCCGATTCGATCAAGATCATCCGTTCGCGCACGCAGCACGGGTCGATCAACATCAACACCAACGGCTCACTCACGAAGGGCTTGTCGGCGCTCTACGACGCGGGGCTCGACGCGGTGCGTGTGTCGCTGAACTCGGCGGTGAAAGACCTCTACGAGGCCTATTACAAGCCGCACAAGTACACGTGGGAAGACGTCGAGGCGTCGATCGCGCTCTCGCGTGAACGGGGCGCGTACGTCGCGTTGAACCTGCTGCTCTTCCCCGGAGTGACGGATCGTCAGGGTGAAGCCGAAGCGCTGCTCAAACTGGTGAAGAAGTACCGCATCGATCAGATTCAGACGCGGCCGCTGGCGATCGATCCGCTCCAGTACATCGACGTCGCGCGCGGCAAGGGCGCTGGCGGTGAACCGATGGGCGTCGCGCCGATGCTCGCGTGGTTCAAGAAGAAGGCGCCGTGGCTTGTCATCGGCAACTTCGCGCGTGGTCTGGGCGAACGCCGCGTCACTTGAGCTGCGGGATCGTCGCGCCGAAGTCCTTCGAGAGATTTTTCAGATGCGTGATCACCGCTGCGGCCTGTTCGCCCTGCGCGAGATACGGCTGCACGGGCACTTCAGGGAACGCATCGCTGTACGCGGGAATCACTTTGACCGCCGAGATCGCCGATTTCGTCGCTTTGAACT
Organism: Myxococcota bacterium; assembly: GCA_048498275.1. GTDB lineage: Bacteria > Myxococcota > Myxococcia > Myxococcales > Myxococcaceae > Archangium_A. The sequence continues at coordinate 4,121 of JBEHYH010000160.1, forward strand.
CGAGCAGCGCCGTCTTCTTGTCGACGGGGTTCCAGTTGCCGCCGAACACGAAGTTGCCGAGCGAATACGCGACGGGCGCGCCCTTGTAGACCTCGATGCCCTGCAGCACGTGCGGGTGGCTCCCGAGCACCGCCGACGCGCCCGAGTCGATCGCGAAGTGCGCGAGCTCGATCTGGTACGGCTCGGGAGTGCCTTTGCCTTCGCGGCCCCAGTGAAAGAACGGGATCACGTGATCGGCCTGCTGCTTCGCGGCGCGAACGTCGGCTTCGACCATCTTCTTCATCTCGTCGAGGCTCGAAAAATGACCGGCGACGCCGGGTTGATCGGCGGTCGCGATCACCTGCGCGGGTTCGATGTTGCGATCGCCGAGAAAGAAGTACCCGAGGAACGCGAACTTCACGCCGTTCATCGTCACGATCGCCGGAGCGCGCGCTTCGCTCAGCGTTCTCCCCGCGCCGAAGTGAACGATCTGGTGCGTGTCCAACGCGTTGATGGTGTCGAACAGACCTTCGGGCCCGTAGTCGAGCATGTGGTTGTTCGCCATCGACGCCACGTCTACGCCGCCGGCGATGAGCGCGCTCACCAATTCAGGCTTCGCGCGGAAGTTGAAGTTCTTGGGGATCTTCTCGCCGCGATCGGTGAACGGGCACTCGAGATTCACGACGAAGAGGTCAGCCTTCTTCGTCAGCGCGCCGACCTTCTCGAAACCCCAGCCGACGTCCTTCGCCTTGTCGGTGACGTACTCCTCGTAGTGGTAGCCGAGCGTGACGTCTCCCGACACCAGCACCGTGACTTCGGGCGGGGGCGGCACGGCGAGAAAAAGCGACGCGACGAGAGCGAGCATTTCAGCGCGCACTCAACCACATGGTTTCAGCGCGCGGCGTCGGCATTCTTGTTAAGGCCGGGTCATCATGGCTCGCGAAAAGGACTCCATTGCTTCGTCCGACGAGCACAACGCCCGCGGCATCGAGCTCGCCGATCGGGGCTGGCTCGATGAAGCGGTCAAGGAATTCAAGAAGGCGATCGATCTCGACCCGAACTCCGCCCACGCGTGGGACAACCTCGCGACCGTCTATGCCGAGAAGCAGCTCTACCGCGACGCGCTCGACGCGCACCTGAAGGCGCTCGCGCTCGACCCTGAGAACCCGAGCGGGCACTACAACCTCGCCAGCTTTCTCGCGGCCCACGGGCTCGACTTCGCGGTCGCCGAGTACCAGAACACCATCGAGCTCGAAGAAGACTACCCGGACGCGCACCTGAACCTCGGGCTCGCGTACGCCGACCTCGGCCGCACGCAAGACGCGATGAAGGAGCTCAAGATCGCCGTCGAGCAGGACCCCGTCGATGCGTTGCCGCGTCACGAGCTCGCGAACCTCCAGATGGAGGAGTCGGACTACCGGCAGGCCATCGTGCAGTTGAAGGAGGTCACGCGGCTCGACCCGCAGAACTTCGAGGCCTGGCTCGATCTCGGCATCTGCTACGCGCAGAAGGGCTTCTACGAAGAGGCCGAGCGTGCGTACGAAGCCGCGCGCGAGTTGAAGGCCGACGACCTGCTCGTGCTCTACAACCTGAGCGCGCTCTATGCGCTCTGGCAGAAGAAGGGCGAAGCGCTCGAACACCTGAAACAGGCGCTGGCCATCGATCGCGCGAAGGTCTCGAACTGGTTGCGCGCCGACCCGATGTTCCATTCGCTCGAAGGTGACGCCGACTTCGAGGCGCTGCGCTGAGCATGGAACTCTGGGCCCTCGCGGGCGCGCTCGCGCTCGTTCTCGCCAACGCCTTCTTCGTCGCGGTCGAGTTCGCGCTGGTGAAGGTCCGCCCGACGCAGCTCGAGGCGCTCGCCGAGGAAGGCCGGCCGGGCGCGGCGCAGGCGCTCATCATGCGCCGCAACCTCGACGTGTGGCTCTCGGCGTCGCAGGTGGGTATCACGCTCGCGTCGCTCGCGCTCGGGTGGGTCGGCGAGCCCGCGTTCTCGCACCTCGTCGAGCCGCTGGTTCAGAAGCTCACGCCCGACGGGAGCGAGGCCATCGCCAGAACCATCGGCGTGGTCATCTCGTTCGGGCTCATCACGTTCCTGCACATCGTGGTCGGCGAGCAGGTGCCCAAGACGCTGGCGATCGCGCAGTCGCAGCGCACGGCGCTGATGCTCGCGTGGCCGATGCGCGGCTTCTATTTTCTCGCGTGGCCGGTGATCTCCCTGCTCAACGGCGGCACGAAGCTGGTGCTCAAGCTGCTGGGGCTGGGCGACGCCAAATCTGACGAACACAGTGAAGCGCTCTCGCAAGACGAGCTGCGCATGGTGTTCACCACGTCGGCCGAAGCCGGCAGCCTCGCGCAGCATCAGGCCGAACTGCTCGAACGCGCGCTGAGCATGGTCGAGAAGACCGCGCGCCAGGTGCTCGTGCCGCGTTCGCAGATGAAGGCGTTGGACGTCGAGCTCTCGCTCGAAGAGAACCTCGAGACCGCGTGGGCCGCGGGGCACACGTGGCTGCCGGTGATTCGCGGCTCGCTCGATCGCGTCGAAGGTCTGGTCAACGTGAAAGACCTCTTCTACCTGCGCGGCCGGCACGAGCTGAAGTCGCTCGCGCAGGTGCAGCGGCCGGTGCTCTTCGTGCCGGAGAACATCACGCTCGATCAACTGCTGACCGAGTTCAAACGCCGCAACAAGCAGATCGCCGTCGTCGTCGATGAGCACGGTGGCACCTCGGGCCTGGTGACGATCGCCGATGTGGTGTCTGAGATCGTCGGCAAGGTCGCGGAGCTCGGTCGCAAGGTCGACCCGGTGAAGCGGCTGCCCGGCGGCAAGCTGGAGCTCCCAGGCACCGCGCAGCTCGACGACATCGAACACACGCTCGAGGTGGAGTTCGACGTCGACAAGTCGCAGGTCACCACCATCGCCGGGTTCTTGATGGCGAAGCTCGGGCGCGTGCCCGTTTCAGGCGACGTGTGGATGATGGACGAGTACCGCGTGGTGACGGTGAACACCGAGGGCCCGCGCGTGGTGACGGTGCGCATCGAGCCGCGGGAAGCGCAGCCGCCCGAGAGCAAGACGCTGCCTCCGTGATCGTCGCAGACCGAGCGCGCTGAAGAGCCTCCCGGGGTGATTTCTCTGCGTGGTGCGAACACGTGCGAGGTGCTCGATGGTGCTGACGTGGTCTTTCCACCCGAGGCGCCGGTATTCAGCGAGCAGCTTCGCGCGCACCGCGCTTCGCTCGGGGCTGTCGCTCTTCACGAATGAACGCAGCGCCGCCGGAGGGCTCCTGTCGAAGAGCCTCGAGAGGTCTGCGGTGGAGAGCGCCGTCTCGAGCCGTTCGACTTCGTCTGAGAACTCGAGCTCCCTGGCTTCGTTCAACTTCTTGAACACCTTGCCGTTCGCCTTGCGAGTCGCGGCCTCCATCGCCTCGGGAGCGCCGCACCAGCGAGTGCTCTCTCCTGACTCGTCGATGATGACGAGTTCGCAGGTGGTCAGCCCGGCGGCGGGCCACGCGACGACGCACAGTCGCTGTGCACGCGTCTTCGCGATCACCACCAGGCTCGGCTCCGGGAGCGCTTCGGACGCGAGGTGATCGGTCGACCAGTCGAACTCAGCGGCGGGCAATTCGAGCAACGAGGTCAATGACGGCGGCAGTTTGATCTTCGCGAGCGCGCACCTTCTTGTTGGAGGGGACTTTTTCGGACCTCCTTCTCATCTTCAGCGGCGTCTCCGGCCTCGCGTGCCTTCTCCCGCTCGATGAGCGCCGTCGCGTCTTCGAGCTACTGCTCGCAGTGACGCTTCGTCGACAACCCGGGCATCAGCGCGCGGCGGCACGTGTTCGGTTTGAATGAAGACGCGCAGCCCGACTTTCGGCTCGAAGCCGCGGCAGGCGTACGCGGGAAACTCGTAGACCACGTCGGTGCTGCCGCGGAGCTGGCCCGTGCGCGTGTTGCGGTTCCTCCTGAACGTCGGCTCTACATTTCGATGCCGGCGCGCCGCAGCACCTCGAGCGCGTTCGTGGTCTGCACCACGCCCTCGCGCAGCCGGTAATCGAACGTCATGTCGCCGTCTTTCACCTCGTCGCGGAAATGCACGTTGCGCACCTTCGCCGGGCGTTCGCTGACGAGCTCGGTGAGCGCGAGGTCGTGGGTGGTGACCGCTCCCGACGCGCCGAGGTCGAGCAGCGTGAAGAGCAGTTTCCGGCTGGCGATGAGCCGCTCGCGCGCGTTCGTGCCCATGAACAACTCGTCGAGAAAGAACAGGCAGCGCTCGGGGTTCGCCTTCGCGGTGTCGAGCACCGTCTTCACGCGCTGCACCTCCGCGTAGAAGTACGAAACGCCGCGCTCGAGCGAGTCTTTGACGCGCATCGAGGTCAGCACCTGCACGCGGCTGACCTTCATCGTCGCCGCGCACACCGGCAGCCCCGCGAGCGCCATCACGGTGTTCAACCCGGTGGCGCGCATCAGCGTGGTCTTCCCGCTCATGTTCGAGCCGGTGATGATCCACGCCTCGCCGGGGCCCTTCATCGCCACGTCGTTGCGCACGGGTTTTTCGAGGAGCGGATGCCCCAGCTCCGTCGCCTCGATGTGCACCGGGCCGTCATCGACTTCGGGGAAGACGTCGTGCGGCCGCTCGAAGTGCCACGTGGCGAATGACGAGAGCGCTTCGAGCTCAGCGAGCGCCTCGAACCAGCCGCGCACGCCGCGCCCGTATTCCGCGCGCCACGCGTCGATGCGGAAGAGCACCAGCAGGTCCCACAGCGTGAGCGCGTTGATGATGGGGTGCATCTGGCCGGAGTGCTTGAGCTCCGCGAAGCCCATCAGCCGCGCGAAGCGCTTCAACTTCTCAGCCACCGGAGGGCCGTCTTGCAGCCCCGCGCGCAGCTTTGTGAGCCGCGGCGTGGTGAACGTCTGCGCGTCGATCGCGCGGAACGTCTCCTCGAAGCGGATGAACCCGCGTTCACCGAGCGACAGCGCTTCCCACATCTTCGCGATCGGTTTGCGCGTGATGAAGACCACGGCGATCTGCAGCGCGAGCCCGGCGTAGAAGGGCAGGGCGTTGATGACCTCGGCCGACGCGAGCGCCGCGGCGCCGATCGTCAACACCGGCAGCACGTGCGCGAGCGGAAACGCCCAGCGGATCGACGCGAGCGCCGACGACGCTTCAGCCCACGCGAGAAACCGCGAAGGGTCGGCCTTGTCTTTCTGCCCCGCGAGCCGCGCTTCGGCCACGAGGTCCTGCCGGAAGTCGATGAGCGGCCCGAGTTCCTTCACCGCCTCCTGCCGCGCGCGCACTTCGTCGCCGTTCGCCGCGGGAGCCAGCAGCCACCCGAGCAATTTCTGCGCGCCCGCCGTGGTGCTCGTCTCATCGAGCCGCTGAAACAAACTGCCTTGCCCCGCGATGTTGAGATCATCGCCGTAGACGTGCCCTTCAGGCACCCTGCCGAGCGACTCGAATGACAACCACGCCCCGTCGAGGCGTTTGAGCCCTCGCTCGTTGAGCGACAACTTCACGCGCGCGAATTCTTCACGGCGCAGCACTCCGGCGTGAACGATCGCCAGCGCGACGTAGGCCACGAGCCCGGCCACCGCGGGCAGGAACAAGATCGGTTTCGCTGACCAGCCGCCCCAGAAACCGAAGCCGAGAAAGACAAGAAACGCCACTGTGCGGAAATGGGCGAGCCACGAGCCCTGTCGATCTCGCGCTTCCAATTCACGCTGATAGCGGGAAACTCGCTCGTGGTACTGCTGGCTTGCGGGCTCGGGTGTAGGCGGCTTCATGAGATCAAGTGAAAACGGAAAATGCTCGACTGAGCGTCGCAGGTGACACCGCAGACAACCAGTTGAATTGCGAATCGTGACTGTGCCAAGTGCCTTGATCTGTTTCAGGTTTGTGGCGGAGCCGTCGGCGGGAATTTGCTTTGGTGTCGCTTCGCCTCGCGTGGGAGAAATTCAATGACGAACTCAATCAAGTTGTGGGTGCTGGCTGTCGCTGGAACTGCGCTGCTGACGAACTGCGCGAACTGCAAAGGCGGAGGCGGCAAGCAGAGCTTCGGTGAAGTTCGCGTGTTGTCCTTCGACGCGGAAGGCAACCCCGCGCAGGGCGCCGACGGCCTCTACGACTTCGGCATCGTGTCGATGGGCAAGACCGAGCCGAAAGACCTCGTCATCCAGAACGTCGGCTCCGGCACGCTCACCATCTCGAGCTTCGTGAAGCCGAACGCGGCCGACACCGCCACCAAGGCCGGCGCGGGCGTCAATGACCCCGACCCGATCTTCACGGTGCCGTTCGACCAGGAGCAGATCGTCAGCTCCGGCGACACCTTCACGGTGACGATGGACTACGCGCCGCCGCAGGTCGAAGGGCAGACGCGCATCGAGCACCAGGTGCTCCTGCAGATGAAGTCGACCAACACCGAGGCCGGCAAGGAGACCGCGAACATCACGCTCAAGGGCGTCGCGATCGCCGGTGAGTGTGACGTGCCGAAGACCATCGACTTCGGCGCGGTGGCGACGGGCGACACCTTCGTCCGCACCTTCGAGTTCTACAACTCGCGCGAGATCGAGACGCATGGCTACATGGGCGACATCGAGTCTCCGCAAGGCGAGGTGTTCACACTCTCGCCCGATTCACCCAAGGGCGAGTTCCTGATCGCGGGCCTCACCAGCAAGACGGCGACGTTCACCTTCGCGCCGACCGAGCAGACCTCGTACTACGCGACGGTGCGCATGCGCCGCGCCGATGGCTGCCCGGAGCAGACGGTGCAGTTGATCGGCACCGGCGTTCAGGCGGTGCTGACGTGGGCTCCTTCGACCGTCGACTTCGGCTACGCGTCGCCCGGTTCGACGGCGACCGGTCAGGTCGTCATTTCCAACCAGGCGCTCGCCGACATCACGCTGAACCCGTTGATCATCAACGACACCGGGGCCAGCACCGCGAGCAACATCTTCAAGATCACCGACACCGGCGACGGCACGGTCGCCTCTTCGATCGTGGTGCCGCACGGCAACCGTGACCCCGACGGCGGCACGATCGTGCCCGGCTCGGTGACGGTGAAGTTCAGCTTCAAGCCCACGGTGCTCGGCCGCAAGGAGGCCACGTTCAAGGGCACCACGACGCTCGAGAGCCAGCCGCTCCTCGGAATCCCCATGCGGGGCGTGGGTGGCGGCCCCGACATCGACGTGACGCCGTCGGGCACGATGGATCTCGGCCGCGTCGCCTACTTCCCCAACGCGACCACGCCTTCGGCGGCGACCCGCCTGCTGACCGTGAAGAACGTCGGCACCCGCCCCACGCCTCCCGACCCGAAGGGCAACCTGAAGCTCGGCACGGGGACACCTTCGACCGACTACGTGGCTCCGTACTGGGAGGTCGTGGCGCACGGCGATGCGACCCTCGAGGAGATCTGCGTCGGCGTGATCGACCCCACGGGCGCGTGCACCAACACGCTGCCGACGTCGGGCGCGAACAGCTACGTGCCGGCCATCGGCCTCGAGGCGGGCGGCTCGACGGCGCGCCTCGACATCCCCGTTCGGGTGACGCCCGCGGGTCTGGGCATGAAGGAATGGGAAGTTCGCATCTTCAGCAACGACCCCGATGAGCCGGTGACCACGGTGACCATCAAGGCCAACGCGGTGGAGCTCGCGCCGTGCGACATCACGGTCTCGCCGGTGGCGGTGAACTTCGGCGTTATCACGCCGCCCGCGCACACCGACCTCGCGTTCGCGGTGCACAACAACAGCACCACCGACGACTGCCTGATGTCGAACCTCCAGCTCGGCACCTAGACGGGCACGCCGACCGGCATGCAGCCCATCTTCTCGCTGCCCAACGGGCCGCAGGCTGAAATCACGCTCGCGCCCGGCGCGACGCAGCAGTTCGCGGTGCGCGCGTGGCCGCAGGGGCAGACGCCTCCGTCGCCGGCGAC